>CALSBN010000151.1:0-12445 GCA_943373185.1 Opitutus sp. GAS368
GGCGTGAGCGCTGCGATCGCTTCCCGGGCGGTGTTCCCTTTCGTTTCAGCCAACTCGCGGGACGCGGCGATCTTTAACCCTGGCTTGGTCAGCGGGAATTATACGGTGCAGGTCGGAGACACCTCCGGTGGCACCGGCTTGGTCCTTGCCGAGATCTATGACGCCGGCACCGGGGCCTTCACCGCGACCACACCGCGATTGGTCAGCGTCGCCGTGCTAAAATCCGTGCCGACCGGAGGGCTGGTTACGCTCGGTTTCAACATCGGCGGCACGACGGCCAAGACCGTTCTCATTCGGGCCATGGGTCCGACGATCGCCCCCGCGCCGTTTTCCGTGCCCAATGTGATGCCGGATCCCCGGCTCGACCTCTATGCCGCCAACACCACGTCGCCGTTTGCGAGCAACGACAATTGGGGCGGCGAGGCCCAGATCCTCACGCTCAACAATTCGGTCACCTTTGCCCCGCTCGCAGCCACTAGTCGCGATGCGATTCTGGTCATCACGCTCAATCCCGGAGGCTACACCGTGGAGGCCAAGCCCGCAGCGGGCTCGGCCGGTGGCAGCGTCATCGCCGAGGTTTACGAACTGCCCTAATTGGCCGGCGGGTAGGGACGACTCTCCGAGGCGTCCGTCGGGTGCCGCCCTGCCGCCGGTTGGCCAGTCCGGACGTCTCGGAAAGACGTCCCTGCCTCCGCCCTAACGTCGCCGTCCGCCTCAGTGCGATTCCAAGTGGCTCGTGAGGGTGTGCCACTCGAGCACTTCCTGCATGAGCCCGTGCTCGGTGCGGCGGACGATGCGCTCGAGGCTGTTCCACGTCTGGCTGAAGGCGATCTGCTTGCGCGCGCCTTCGAGCACGTGCTGCATTTCCCGGTAGCGCGCGACGCGGCGGTGCAGGTCGTTGATCGAGATCAGTGACATGAACGCCGCCGCGATCACCGGCAGGGAAATTGGCAGGAAATAATAAAACCACTGTTCCCCCCGCTTGGGGAACCAGTCGAGGTGCCACGTATGGTCCACCGCGTAGCCCGCCGTGCAGACGATGGCCAGAATGGTCGCCACCGCGAAGCCCAGTCGGAGCCGTGCGAGCTGGGGCAACGCCTGCGCGAGCCGACGCCGGTAGTAGCCCAGCTGGTCGTCGAGCCGGCGGGCGAGGTAGAGCTTTTTGAAATCTTCCATCGGCACCGGCTTCGCCGCGACCGCGCGGCGGTGCAGCGTGTGCAGCGTGCGCCCCAATTGGCGGATTTCGGGCAACTCCAAATCCTCAAACAACGCCGCGGCGCGCGGCAGGCCCCAGGTCGCGAGCGAAGAGCGACCAAGCTCCGCGGCGAGACGGCAGCGCACCCAGTTGTGCTGGGCGCGGTAGTGCCGGATCGCCAGCGCCACGACGAGCGCGCCCACCACGCAGAACAGCTTGATCCAAGGCAGCAGCAGCAGGTGCAGGTCGAAGGCCAGAGCCGCCGCCGCCACCAATGTGGCCAAGGCGTGAAGCAACACCGTCGAGCCGATCAGGCGCCGGAAATGGGGAGCGCTGTTCGTCGCCGCGTAATCGGCGTTGCGCTGGAAATCGACGACGACCGCAGGGGCGTTGAACGGATTCGCCGCCGGATCGGCCGGGTCGGGCGAGGGCTTGAGCCCATTGAGAAACGTCAGCTCGCGGTCCGTGCTTTGAAATTTTTCGAACCGTTCGCGCCGGATCGCACCGGTGGCGGCGTCGATGATGACGAGCGGTTTGTCGAGCTCGCGCGCGTAGGCGATCACATCGGCGGTGCCGCCTTTGCCGCGGGCCGGTTCGCCGTCCCACACCGTGAGCAGCACGTCGCACGCGTGGACGGTTTCCATGCCGGCGTCGAGGTAGGCGTCCTCGCGCTCGCCGTTCTCGGCGATCACTCGCACCTGCTCGGCCTCGGGGAGGAGCCCCTCGACCTGTTTCCATTCGGCCTCGGAAAAGTCCTTTCGAAATTCGGCCGCGGGCAACGGCAACACGCAATGCCACGCGAGCCCGAGTCCGAGCGCCTGCCGGGTGAAAAGCAGATCGCTGCCGATCGCGACCGAGGACAACGCGATCCACTCGCCCGGTCCCTCGCGGCGCAGGTCCGTGAGCGTCTGACGCACGGCCTCGGCGATGAGCGCGGGTTGGGCGAGCTGCCGGTGGCCGGTAAAGCCGACGACGTGAAACAACGGCAATGATTGGGACGCGCTCATGCGAAGGAGGGGAATCGCACCCGTGCCCGCGAAGCGCGTCAACGGCGAAGCCGGGTGCGGCGGACGGCGGCGAGGCGCCGCCGAACGCTCTTCGATTTGAAAAGTAGGGCAGGGTCTTTGACCCGCCCGCCAATGCGGGACGTGGACGCGGAGGGCGGGTCGGAGACCTCGCCCTACTTCGGAGCGCGCGCTTTACCGATACGTGCGCGTGGCTTTCCAGGCGTTGCGATCGGTGAAGGTCGGCACGATCGGCGCGGCGGGCGGGTTGTTTTTGCTGTGGAGCAAGATCGTGCGACGGCGGGCGGTCTCTGGCGCGAGCGTGCGCGTGAGGAGCGCGGCGGCGTCTTGGCGGGTCAGCGTCGCCAGCGCGGCGAGCGCGGCTTGGCGACGGTCCCACTCGCCGTTGAAGGTGTAGGCGAGGGTGAAAAACGCCTCGGCTTTGTCCGCGATGTTTTTCGGCTTCTCCTCGAGGGTCGAACGCGCGCCGGCCAGCAGCGTCGTCCATTCCTCGTCGCTGAGCGCGGCGAGGGCGGCGGGGAGCGTCGCGATGAACGTCTCGGCACGCTTCCGCAGATCGTCGGGCGCGTAGCCGCTGGCCTGGATCACAAAGGTAAAGTAACGCTGGTGCAGCGAGGCGCTGGCGTTGGCGCCGACGATGTAGCCGAGCTGTTGTTTGGTGCGCAGCTCGGAGTAAAACGGCTCGCCAAGGAAATTGCCGAGCACGAGGGCGGCGGCGCGGATGGCGGGCGAATCGTCGGGCAGGAGACGGTCTTGCACGAAGGCCGAGTTCACGCCGGCGATGAGGCCGGCATCGACGATGTCTTCCCCGGCGGCGAACCCGACGTGGCGGCGACGGAGCAGGGCGGACTCCGGAGCGGCGGTGGCGCCGATTTTTCCGGCGATGGTGCGCGTGGCGGCGACGGCGGCGTCGGGCGTGAGATGGCCGTGGACGAGGGCTTCGACTTTGCCGGCGGCGAAGAAGGTCTGGGCAAAGGCCTGCACGTCGGCCCAAGTGGCGGCGGTGGCCGGCGCGAGCAGTTGATCGGGCGGAAAAGCGAACTCGCGCGAGAGGGCGTCGCGGCGATCTTGCGCGAGTTTGTAGGCTTCGGTCTCGGGGTAACTGCGCAGGCCGCGGAGGAGCGTGTCCTTCACCGCCTCAAATCGCTCCGGGGTGAGCGTGAACGCGCGGAGTTGCCCGGCGAGGTGCGTGGCGTAGAGCACGGGCGAGTCACCGAAGCCCGTGACCTTCACCCGGACGCCCTCGAGGGTGGCCTCGGTCGCGATCGTGAGTCCCGCGAGGGCGGCCGCATCGGCATCGGCGGCGAGCGCGTCGCTGAGGCACGCACTGTAGAGCGAGAGCAGCGCGGCGTTTCGGGCCGTGGCCATCGCGCGCACGGGGACGAAGCGATAGATCAGTGTCGTCTGGGGGCGGAGAAATTCGGTTTCACCGGCGTAGAAAAGGTGCAGGCCGGCCTCGGCGATCAAGGGCAACGGGCGCTCGGGCAGGAGCGCGGTGCTCGTGGGCATAAAGCGGTTGGCCGTGGGCAGGGTGAAGGCGACCTTGGCCGGCTGGGCGAGGGCCGCGAAGGCCGCGCCGGTGTCTTCGCTATAGGAATAGGCGGTGCCGTAGATGCGCTCGGTTTTGTCGGTCGGGACGCCTTTGGCCATGAGGGTGACGAGGAGGTTGTCCGGGGTGAGAGCGTTGAGCAGGCGGCGGTAGGCGGCTTCGTCGGGGGCGCCCCACACGGCGGTCGCGCGCTCGGCGACTTCGAGCGGGTAGAACAGGGCTTGGTTGGCGAGCTGGGTGGCGAGCTCGGAGCCCTCGCCGCGGTCGCCGTAGGTCTCGTTGAGGGCGGCGATGCGGGCGCGGTCGCGGTAGTAGTCGGCGGGGAACGGCGCGGCACGGAGGTGATCGAGGTAACTGAAAATCAGGCCGAGCACGCGGGCGTAGTTTTCCCGGCCGGCGGGCGTGAGCGAGACGCTGACGATGAGCGAACCGTAGGCGCTCGTGCGTTCCCAGAAACCGGCGCTGATGCTGTTGGCGAGGCCCTCGGTCTTGAGCAGCGTTTCGAGGCCGCCGGGGCCGGCGTAGCCGATGAGCTGGGCGAGGAGTTCGTCGGGCTTGCCCGCAAAATCGGGGCGCGTGGCAGGCATGGCGAACTCGAGTTTGAGCTGGCGGACCTCCTTGATCGGCTCGATCAGGGCGAGGCGAAGGGCGGCCTTGCGCGGAAGAAAATCCGTCGAGCGGACGACGGTGGGCGCGGCGCGGCGGAGAATCGGGCCGAAGAGCGTGCGGGCGAGTTTCTCGAGTTCGTCGAGCGGAGCCTTGCCGGCGAGGCTCAGCGCCATGCGGTCGGCGGTGTAGTGTTGTTCGTAGAATTCGCGGACGCGGGCGGGCGTGGTGCCGGCGAGGGTGTCCTTGTTGCCCGCGGAGAATTTACTCTCGTTGCTGCCGGGGGCGTAGAGTTCGCGGGCCACGCCGTTCTCGCGCCGAAAATCGTTTTGCACGTGGCGCATGGCTTCGTTGTGGACGGCGTTGATCTCGCGCCCGGTGAACTCGGGGCTGAACTTCGGCGCGATGAAGAACTGGGCGAAACGGTCGAGCGCGCCGGCGAAGGCGTCGTGGCGGATGTCGAACTGGTAGTTGGTGTGGTCGCTGGCGGTGTAGGCGTTGTTCATGCCGCCGTTTTGGCTGAGGTAGGTATCAAAGTCGGAGACGTTGGGATACTTCTCCGTCCCGAGGAACAGCATGTGCTCGAGAAAGTGGGCGAGGCCCTCGCGGTCGGCGGGGTCGTCGATCTGGCCGACGTTCACGACGAGGGAGGCGCCGGACTTGTTGAACTTTTGGTCGGAGACGAGGAGGACGCGCAGGCCGTTATCGAGGACGAAGCGGCGGAACTGCGCGGTGTCGGTGGGCGCGACGACGCGGGGCGGCAGCGCGGGCGCGGGAGTGGCGGCGAAAACGACGGCGGGGAAGAAGGCGAGGGCGGCGGCGAGAACGAGAGGCAGGCGCATGGTTGATGATTTGATTCGGTTGAACGTGGGCAGGACGAGCGGGAACGCCAAGCGGTTAGCGATGAAAGGTGCGGGAACGGGATGAAAGGACATCGGGGGAAGCGAAGGTCTGGCACAAGGACCTTGCTCCGGTGAAAAAGGCCCATGATTTTCAGATCTATTGCCACCATGAGCCGCTTTGAAACGCCCAACGCTTAACGTTAAACGCTTAACGCTGAAGTGATGAAACCCGTTCAAGCCAACCGGAGGACCAGACGGTGAGTGCCGAGAATTCAGCGTTGGACGGTGGGCGTCCCGCGCCGCGCGGCGCGGTCTTCCTGAGCTACGCGTCGCAGGACGCGGAGGCGGTGCGGCGTATTGCGGAGGCTCTGCGGGTGAGCGGAGTGGAGGTGTGGTTTGATCAGAATGAGTTGGTGGGAGGCGATGCTTGGGATGCGAAGATCCGCGGGCAGATTGGGAGTTGTGCGCTGTTTGTGCCGGTGATTTCGGCGGCGACGCAGGCGCGGCTTGAAGGGTATTTTCGGATCGAGTGGAAGCTCGCGGCCCAGCGCACGCACGCGATGGCGGAGGAGAAAGCGTTTTTGTTGCCCGTCGTGATCGACGATACGCGCGATGCCGAGGCGAAGGTGCCGGGGGAATTTCGAGCGGTGCAATGGACGTGGCTCCCGGATGGGGAGGTGTCGGTTGCGTTTTGTGCGCGGGTGAAAGCGTTGCTCGGATTTTCAGTGGCGGGCTCCGTTAGCGCCCAGCCGCCCATCCCATCGCCCGGCTCATCGTCAGCATTGCCGCCAAAACCACGCTGGTCCTTCGCCCTGTCCGCGGGCGCATTCGCCATCATCGTTGCGATCGGCACGGCGTTGTTCGTCTCGAAAAAATCTTCGCCTCCGCCGGCGGAACGCGCGCAACCCGCAACAACCCCCTCGGGGCTCACCGCAAATCCCTCTCCTGCGATAGCACCGTCGGTTGCCGCCGATCCCAAGACGATCGCCGTCCTGCCGTTTGAAAACCTCAGCACCGAACCGGACAGCGACTTGTTCGCGAACGGCATGCATGAGGAAATGCTTACCGCGCTGGGCAAGGTCGGGGCATTAAACGTCATCGGCCGCACATCGGTGCTGCCTTACCGAGAGGCGGCCCGGCGTAATCTGCCGCAAATTTCCGCGGAACTCGGCGTGGGCAGCGTGGTGGAGGGCTCCGTGCGCCGCGCCGGCCAGCGGGTGCGGATCTCGGTGCAGCTCGTCGATGCGCGGACGCGCCGGCAACTCTGGGCGGACTCGTATGAACGCGACTTCACAGACGTGTTTGCAATTCAGGCGGCGGTGGCCGGTGAGGTCGTGGCCAAGCTTTCCGCGAAGCTGACCCCGCGCGAGCAGAGCGTGCTCGCGCAGCAGCCGAGCGAAAATGCCCGCGCCTACCAGCTGTATGTCGAGTCCCGATCCCTGTTCCGCGACAACAACGGCGGCAGCAGTCGCGAAAAATATTACGAAATCGTGAGGAAACTTGAAGAAGCTACCCGCCTCGATCCGCACTTTGGCGGCGCGTTCGCTCAACTCGCCTACACGCACGCCGCGATGTTCTTCTTTCCAACAATAGACAGCACCCCGGCGCGGGCGACTCTGGCGCAGCGGGCGCTCGCAGAGGCGCAACGGCTCGCGCCCGACAGCGGCGAGACCCACGTCGCCGCGGGGTATTTCGCCTACGCGTGTCTGGCTGACTATCCGGCGGCGCTCCGGAGTTTGGAGGCGGCTCTGCCCACAAATCCGAATGACAGCTCCACGCGCTACACCCTAGGCTTGGTCCTGCGGCGGCTCGGCCGGCACGAGGAAGCGGCGGTTGAGTTGGAGCGCTCGGTCGCGCTCGACCCCCTCGACTCGCGTCACTACCGGAACCTCATCCAGTCGCTGATGATGTTGCGCCGTTTCACTGAAGTCGTCGGCCACGCGGAGCGCCGGAGCCGTTTGCGCGCAGCCGAGGGCATGCTCTCGGCTTATCTGGTCCGCGCTCGTTTTGAGTTGGACGGCAATCAGACCCGTTTTGTGGAGGGCTGGAAGGAACTCGCGGTGGACGCGGACGACGCGGAGAAAGCAGATCTGTTGGCAAACGCCGCGCTTGCCGCCGGAAACTTAGTCGAGGCGCTCCGAATGCTTTCGGATCTGCAAATTGAGGCGCGACTGCAGGGCGCGGCGCTTCTAGGGCATCTGATGCAGCGGGCTGAATTGGCCTTCGCGTTGGGCCGGGGAGAGGAAGTGACGGCGCTGGCGCTGCGTGCCCGGGCCAGCATGGGTGCAGCCCGCAAAGTGAGATTCGGAGAGAGTGCCGTTATCGGCGCGGAGATGACACTGGCGGCCATGACGGGTCGAAAATCCGAGGCCTTGGGGGCGATGGGCCCGCTGCGTGAGTCGACCAAGGACGACCAATTCATCAGCCGTCTCGTCCTGTTTAATATCGCCACGGCGCACCTGCTCCTTGGCGACGAAACGGACGCTCTTGACGGCCTCACGTTGGTGATGAACGGGCCGAGCCCGGTAGAGGCGGGACCCCGAGGGATTCACCTGCACCCGATTTGGTCTAGGTTGAACGGAAATCCGCGCTTCGAGGCGATTCTGCAGCGGGCGAAGCCACTATGAGCGCCGAAAACAAGGCCGTTTTCCTGAGCTACGCGTCGCAAGACGCGGAGGCGGTGGAGCGCATCGCAGTGGCGCTGCGCGCTGCGGGGGTCGAGGTGTGGTTCGACAAGGATGAACTCGTCGGCGGCGACGCGTGGGATGCGAAGATCCGCGGGCAGATCAAGGCGTGCGCGTTGTTTGTGCCGGTGATTTCGGCGAACACGCAGGCGCGGCGGGAGGGGTATTTTCGCCGGGAGTGGAAGCTCGCGGTCGACCGCATGCAGGACATGGACGAGGGCGTGCCGTTTTTGCTGCCCATCGCGCTCGAAGGGGTGAATGAGATCGGGGCGTTTGTCCCGGAAGTGTTTTTGAAGGTGCAATGGACCAAGCTGGCCAACGGAGAAGTCCCGCCGGCGCTCATCGCGCGGGTCGTGGCGCTGTTGCAGCCGGCGGCGCCGGTGAAGATCGTCGCGGCGCGGTCCGACGGGACGGGAGGAGCGGCGGGCGTGCCGGTGCAGCCGCGTGCGGGCGGAGGAGCGGGGGCGTTTCCCGGCTGGGCCAAGGGCCTCGTGGCGGCGTTGGGGGTGAGCATGGGGCTGGTTTTTGTTTTCACCAAAGTGTTCCCGCGCGCGCAACCGGCGGTCGTCGCGCCGCCGCCGGTCGCGGCTTCTCCTGCGGCACCGAAGCCGGAGCCGGTGGTGAGCGGGCCGACGTTGGCACCGTCGCGGGTGGCGTTGGCGCGTTTTGAAAATCTCACGGGCGAGCCGGCGCTCGATACGGCGGCGCGCGTGATCGAGGCGGAGTTGATCCGCGGGCTTGGCACAGTGAGCCACGTGCGGGTGCAGCCGCTTGAGGTGAGCGGGCGGCGGGCGGCGCTGGCGGCGGCGCGGGCGGCCGGGGCGGGCTCGGTGGTCGTCGGGCAGTATTTGCGCAACGGCGATTCGCTCGAGCTCAGCGCGGAGGTGTTGCTCACGGAGCAGGGCGAACTTTTTGGGGCAGTGGGGCCGGTGACGGCGACGGCGACGAACCTGCGCGGGCCGGGGCTGACGGAGCTGATCGAGCGGTTGACGACGGGAGCCAACAACGTGGCGGTGACGCTCGGCAACCTGCCGACGCGCATCGCGGCGGTGACCTATGCCCGGCCGTGGCCGCGGTGGCCGGTGGCGGTCCGGGCGCAGACGTTGCGGGCGACGTTGGCGTCAAATCCGGAGAGCTACGCCGAGCAAGCCCGGGCGATTTTGGCAGAGGCGCCGGAGATGCTGAGGGTGAAACACGACCTCGCGCGGCACCTGCGGGATCAAGGGCGTTACGACGAGGCGCAGAAACTTTTCCGCGAGTTGCTCGCGCAGGACCGGCCGAAGCTGGCCGAGGCGGAGGTGCAGGCGGTGGTGTATGACGAGGCACTGCTGACGGGTGATCCGGCGCGGGCGTTGCAGGCGGCCGAGGCGTTGCTGGCGATCCGGCCGGTAAGCGACGCGATCACGCAGGTGGTGTCGTGCCTTTGGGCGCAGAACCGGCCGTGGGCGGCGTTTCAGGCGATGGAGCGTTGGTCGCAGCAACACGGTGCGTCGGTGCCAGAAGTGTCGCAGTTTTTCGCGAGGGCGGGTCTTTTGGCGACGAAGGTCACGATGTATTTGCGGGAGGGCGACGCCGCGGCGGCGCTGGCGGCGGTGGGCGAACTCAAGGTCTACGTGGCCGGGCGGGCGTTCCCTACGACGCAGTTGCTCGAGTTCCTCGCGCTCGGGCTGCTGGGCCGCGAGGCGGAGCAGCAACGGATCGTGCGCGAGATCGGGGCGGTGCCGGGAAACGTCCGCATCGAGCCGGCGGTGCTGATGTGGTTTGGCTATTGCGGCAGCCTGCATGCGGGGCGGACGGCGGAGGCGAAGCGCTGGCTGGAGGCGACGGTAACGGCCTGGCGCGATGCGCCGATGGAGGGGCCGCAGAAAGAGAATTTTCAGTCGCTGGGCATTTGGTTGTTTGAAGCGCAGGGCGACTACATGAAGGCGATGTCGTATGTGGAGCGGGTGGAGGCGCGCCAGGCCGACACGCCCAGCGTGGTGGGCTCGAAGGCGATTTTGCTCCAGGCGATGGGCCGCACGGCGGAGGCGGAGGCACTGCGGGTGCGGTTGGAAAACTGGGAAGTGCGCAACTCCCGCGGCTACCCGGCCTACTGGCGGGCGCGCATCGCGGCGCGGGCGGGCGACAAGGCCCGGGCGGTCGAGTTGCTGCGGCTCGCGGTGTCGCGGGGGCTGTGGTTTGGCGATTTCCAATCGCCTTCGGTCGACCTCGGCCGGACGGAGCCCGAGTTTGCGATGCTGCGCGGCTACGAGCCCTACGAGGCGTTGTTGCAGGCCGCGAAGTAGTGTCCGTGGGTGTCGCCGCTACGCTCGAACCGGAGGCGCTTGTGCCGGATCGCTTTCGCGCGGTGCAGTGGACGCGGCTGCCGGGCGGGGTGATGCCGGAGGTGTTGGTGCGGTTCGCGAAATCGTGGTCGCATCGGGCGGGCGAGGTGAAACAGGGGGAACGGGAGGCCGGACGATCTCGTCCCGATGAACGTGACGAGGGCGTCGCGTCTCCAACGGAAACTGCGGAGGGTCGGCGTGTGCGCTCGGGCAGTTTACCAAAGTCGGCTTCACGGGCGATGATCTCGGGCCGGCCGAGGATTTGGCGAAGCGCGCGGCCGACAGAAAGCCGGGAAACGCCACGGCTTCCAAAACGTGGACCAGTCGGCGCTTGGATCGCGAGTGGGCGAAATCGGGACGATATCCCGGGGTGATTTTTTTGCTCTCGGGCCGGGATTGGCCGCGCGGTGAGTTGGAGGAAGGGCCAGAGCAAAGAGGCGAGAGTGGTGACCTGCGGCCGTGGTGCGATTGGGCTAGGCGAGTTCCGCAGGGCGGTCATTGCTTCTGAGAATTCGTTGAGACTGCGCAAAACTCCCGAATCTTGAAGATTCACACGGCGGATCGGACCGGTATCGTTTAGATGACTGCGCTTGAGCGATGAAAGAAGGTAATGGAGCCAAAGTGGTCAGAGGTCGTGCTCGGACTCGTGGGGTGTGACTGAACCAAGGCTTAAGGAATCGGCCGAACCTGAAGTGTAAGATTTTCCTGAATCGAGTGTCGGATTTCTTTACATATTTTCGGTGAGAAATTAATGGGTGATATTCCCTATAAAATTATGATTTTCGTAAATAATTGTCTTATAGATTTTAGATTCAGGCAAAGGGCCAGACGTTTGCATTTGGCACGTCGTTCGCTTTCTACGGTAACTGATCAGGATTATGTCCCGTATCAATTTCCCGAAATCCACAACAACACCTATAAAATGAATAAGCTCGTTCAGCTCTCAAAAATCGCGGTGGCGGCCTTGGCCGTTGCCGGCTCCGCCGCTCAAGCCGGCATTATCAACGGCGGTTTCGAAACCGGTAACCTCAGCGGCTGGACCACCCTCGGAAACGTGGAGGTCTCGACGGGTGTTGATTACGGGGTTGGCTCGGTTAACCCCTTCGCGGGCAACTACTCGGCACTTTTGAACACGAACAACGTGGCTGCTTCCGATCTCGCGGCCGCGATGGGAATCAGCGAAGCGGCGCTCGAAGCCTCGAATCCTGGCATCGATGCCACGAATGGTTCTCTTATCTATCAAACCACGTTCGCCTCTGCGGGCACCGCTTTTCAGTTCAAGTGGAACTTTGTTGAGCAGGATTATGTTCCTTATGATGACTGGGCGTTTTACGGCATTAGCTTCAATGGCGGCCCAGCAGTCGTCACCAAATTCGCCAGCCTCGCCACGGTGGGGCCAGGTAGCGGCACGACCATCAACGGATGGCAGAACTTGTTTGTGAACACTACGGTGGACGGCAATTACACGTTCTTCTTCGGTGTGGTGAATGGAGCCGATACCCTTTTGGACTCCCGCCTCTGGATCGACGGCGTGACCTCGACCGCTCCCACGGGCGGGACCGGTCTTAGCGTTCCTGATGAAGGTAGCTCGGTCGCGCTTCTCGGTCTGGCGTTGCTTGGTTTCGTCGCGGTTCGCCGCAAGTTTGTCCGCGCCTAAATCGAATCAAGATGGGTCGGTCCGCTGAGGCCTGACCCGCTGGATTTTCAACCCGGGGTCGATTTTCGATCCCGGGTTTTTTGTGCACTTTGGGGACGTTGCGGCCGGCTCCGGCGGCGGATTCAAGTGACGCACGCCATTGGGCGGGTCGGAGATCCGAGCGCTTAGAGTTTATTGTCCGACGCGGAACGCTTGAGGGGTTTCGTTCCACTTGTGGCGGGTGAGGCGGTTCTGGTGGCGGCCGGTTTGACGCGGCGCGCGTGGCGGTTGGGGCGGCGCTTGAGGGCGGCGTGGTGGGCGGGATCTAGGGAGACGCCGAAGAGTTGAAAGCATTCGAGGCACATGGGCGGAAGTTTGATCGGGCGTGGACTTGGGCGCGGAGGGCGAGGGCGCGTGGGCGCGGAGGGCGGGTCAGAGGCATGGTGCCAAGACATCGCTGACAGGGTAGTGTCAGGACATCGCTGACACTTGGCTAGGGGGCTATGCCATGGAAAAAAGAGACGAGAGAAGAGCAGCGCTGGCAGTTTGTCGGTGCGGTGCAGCGCGGTGAAGCCGACTTCGCG
>CALSBN010000152.1:0-12317 GCA_943373185.1 Opitutus sp. GAS368
CGGGTCGACGGCCAGCCGATGCAGATAATGGTCCCGGATCGGCACGATCACCTCGATCGAGAACCGCCACGAGCGCAGGACAGCGGCCGCAACCTCGAGGTTTTGCGGGCCAAAGACGTCGCGCTCCCACTCCAGGAGCGGCGTGTCCCCGAGCCCGGCCGGGGTAAGGCCGCGGAAATCTTTCTGCGCCGCGATATCGAGGACAATTTTGCCCACCGAGCGCAACAGGCCCGACGTATAAGCGGCGCGCGGATCGAGGTTAATCTGCGGAGCGAGCTCTTCCATCAGCAGGGCCACCAGCAGCGAGTTTTCCACCAGCCGCACCACCGGTATAGGGTAGAACTTGAGCTTAAAACTCGCCAAAGCCGCCAACGCCGCGAGGCCGGCCACGCGACCCACTTCCATAAACCCCACGCGCCCGAGCGCCTCTTCCAAGGAGCTGACCGGGTCCCCTTTACTGTAAACGACGCTGTTGGCAATGCGCAGCACCCGGGTCGTGAGTCCGACATCCCGCCGCAGAAGCACCGTCACCTCCTCCACCCCGTTGTTGGGATCCTTGAGCAGCTCCAGCAAATCGGCCAAAACGCGGGGGGCGGACGGCAAACTGTCCGCCACTTGGACTGCGCGAGGGAGAGTGAGTTGGGGAGCGAGAACCATAAAAAATGGACATCTAGATCGGCCCGGCGGAGCCCGAATTAAGCGGACTAGGAAAACCCCTAGATCAACCCAGCCACGGCGAAACCTGGCAAACCTCGGACCGGGCGGGCGCCGACCACCGGCACGGAGGACACAACAAAAAGCCGGACTCCGTCCGCATTTTCACCGGTTCGCCGCCCGGCGGGGTCGGTGCGCCCGATTTCGCCCGAATTAAAGCACACGAGATTCCGGGGCCCAGCCGAGACGAACGACTGCGCCGCGGGACCGATTTCGCGCGGGACCAGTGTTTCGGCCGATCCCGCCATTTGGGCTATTCGGACCCTTTCGTCACCGAGCCGGTTAGAGCAGGTTCTTTGCCGAAATCCCGGCGATTTACGACCCGCCTGCGACGCCGTTCAGCGCGTCCCGCTGTCCCGGCGTTTCCACAGCCAAGCGCCGGCGACCAACAGCACCACGATCGCGACCGTGCCCCAGAGCGTGTAGGTGTGCGTGCGCGCGAGCGTCCGCTCCATCGCTGAAAAATCGTCGGCAAACTTCAGCCACAGCCAATGCCCCAGCCACACGAACACCGGCACACTGACGATCGCCGCCAGCCCGTCGAAGAAGAGAAACTTCAGGAAGGGAACCTTCATCGAGCCCGCGCTGAAAAAAATCGGGGCCCGCAGGCCCGGCAAAAAGCGGCCGATGAAAAGCCCCTTGGCCCCGTGCTTGTGGTAAAATTCCGCCACCCGCGCCTGTTTCGCCGCTGGAAAATAACGCTGAAACCAAGCGGCTTTCAGCAGCCCCACCCCATACCGGCGGCCCGCATAGAAGATGACGGAGTCTCCCGCCAACACCCCGGCATACATGAGCGCACTCACCTGGATCCACGAGTGACCTTCGATCACTCCCAGCATCCCCGCTGCAATCAACACGATGTCCTCCGGCAACGGCAGCCCGAGGCCGCACAGCAACAGGATGAAAAACGGGCCCCACAACGAGAGCGGCGTGCCCTGAAAGTGCTCCAGCAACGCTTCAAGCATGAGATCCGCCGGTCCACCGACCCCGGCCACCATGTCCCGCATCGGAGCTGAGCGGCATTGGGCACGGATTGTTCGGGGAAGAAGGCACCTTCGCCAGACAACAGGGGCCGCGCGGCGTGCCAAGGGGATTGTCGTGACCCGTTTTTTCATCGTGCGCCCTCGCGTCCTCTCCCGCACAACTGCCGCCCCGATGAATTCACCCGACCACCGCCGCGCCGTCGGCCTGCTGATCGCCGCCGCGTTTTGCTGGAGTCTCGGCGGCCTGCTGATCAAGGCCATCGCGTGGCCGCCCCTCGCCGTCGCCGGCGGCCGCGGGCTGATCGCGGCGCTCTTCCTCGTCGCCGTCAGCCGCGGGCTGAAGTTTCACTTCTCGCGGCCGCAGGTGCTGGGCGCCTTCGCCTACGCAGGCTGCACCGTCACGTTCTGCATGGCGACCAAACTCACCACCGCCGCCAACGCCATTTTGCTCCAATACACCGCGCCGGTCTGGATCGCTCTTTTCGGCGCATGGTTGCTCGGCGAGCGCGCCACCCGCGCCGACTGGTTCACCATTGTCGCCGTGCTCGGCGGGATGGGCCTGTTCTTCGCCGACAACCTCGCGCTCACCGGCCACTTGGGCAACGCCCTCGGGATTCTCAGCGGGGTGTGTTTTGCCGGCATGACCATCGCTCTTCGCCACCAGAAAAACGGCTCGCCGGTCGAGTCGATCATCTTGGGCAACCTCCTCGCGTTCGTCATCGGCCTACCGTGGATCATCGACGCACCCGCCCTGCCGCCCACGGGCTGGGGCGCTCTGCTGCTGCTCGGCGCGGTGCAACTCGGTTTTTCCTACTGGCTCTACTCGCGCGCCATCCGCCACGTCACCGCCCTCGAGGCCGTGCTGATCCCGGTGATCGAGCCGCTGCTCAATCCGCTCTGGGTGCTAATCGCGATGGGCGAACGCCCCAGCCTGCAAGCGCTCGCCGGCGGCGCCATCGTGCTCGCCGCCATCACGCTGCGCGGCGTCCTCGCCCTCCGCGCCCGCGGCGGTGGCGTTACTTCCTGACGCCGGCGCGGTCTCCCTTCGCGTGTTCCGCCGCCTCCTCGCCTTCATTTTCGCCCTCATGCCCGCCGCCGCTTTCGCCGAAAAAGAAACCGTCGTCCTCCTCCACGGGATCGGCGTCAACGGCTGGACGATGGCGCGACTCGGCTCCGCCCTGACCCGCGACGGTTTTCACGTCGTCAACCTTTCCTACCCGTCGCGCACGATGCCGCTCGAAACGCTCGCGCGCGACTGGCTGCCCGCCCAACTCGCCGCGCACGTCCCCGCCGCGTCGCCGCGCCTCCACTTCGTCACGCACTCGATGGGCGGTATCTTGTTGCGCACCTGGCTCGCCGAACAGCGCCGCGCCGGCGCCGCCTCCCCCGCCAAGCTCGGCCGCGTGGTCATGCTGGCCCCGCCCAACGCCGGCAGTGAAGCCGCCGACCGCCTCGGCCGCGTCTGGCTGTTCCGCACCGTGCTCGGCCCGAATCTGGCGCGCCTCGGCACCGCACCGAACCATCTCCCGAAAGCCCTCGGCCCTTGGCCCGCCGCCGCCGAACTCGGCATCATCACGGGGAATCGCTCCGTGAACCCGTTGGCTTCCGTCTGGGTGCCCAAGCCCAACGACGGCCCGGTTAGCGTCGCGGCGACCCACCTCGCCGGCGAAACCGCCCATCACACCGTTCCGGCTTCCCACACCGGCATCCTCTTTCACTCCGCCACCGCGCGCGCCGTGAGCACGTTTCTCCGCCTCGGTCGTTTCGACTGAAGCCCGTTTTCTCATTGGACCCCGGCCAGTTTGTAACGTATTATATTACAAAATCGCCGAACCGTATTTGCCGATTTTTTCCTCAGCGCGACGGATTTCCCGCCGGATTTTTACCTCCGATTCAAACCGGTTTGTAACGTATTATATTACAAACTTCGTGGGTGCCTGCGTTCCGGCGCTGGCGGGTCGGGGCTGGGAGAATCGCGACGGTTTAGACAACACCGGCGGTTCGCGGCGCTTCATCGAAGTCCTCGCCGTCCTTCGCCACTTCAACTTCACCGCATGAAACTCACCCCGCTCTTCCTCGCCGCCTCGCTCGTCGCCAACGCCGCGCTCCTCGTAGTCGTCGCGACCCGATCCGCGCCCACCGCACCGTCGTCCGTCGATCCTCTCGCTTCCCCGGCAAACTCCGCTGCCAACCGCGACGCCGACGCCGTCTCCGCCGACCTCCGCGCCGCCCTCGCCTCCGGCGACCTCGCCGCGTTGCAAGCCGCCGGCCTTCCCGCCGAACTCGCCCGCGACGTCCTGCTCGGCCGCGCCTTCGCCCGCTACCAACAGGCGCTCAAGGCCGCCCGCACCTCCACCACCCCCGACGACGGTCGCTGGTGGCGCACCGGAGCCGCGACCCGTAACCGCGAAGCCGAACTCCTCGCCCGCCACGCCCTCTCCGACGCCATGATCGCCGCCTTCGGCGATGATCTCGGACTCGCCGGCACCGACCGCACCCAGCTTTCGTTTCTCTCCGCCGAAAAACGCGCCGCCCTCCGCCGCATCGGCCAGGACTACGACGAGATGATGGCCAAGTTCTCCGCCGGCGGCATCCAGCTCGCCGCCGACAAGGAAAAACTCCGCCTCCTCCGCGCCGAGCGCGACCGCGATATCGCCGCCCTGCTCACGCCCGCCGAACTCGCCGACTACGAACTCCGCACTTCCCCCAGCGCCGCCACCGTCCGCGCCCGCTACGGCGACGCCATCGCCACCGAAGCCGACTTCAAAAAACTCTTCGCCCTCCAGAAGGCCTACGACGAGAAATTCCCCGCCGAGTCCCTCAGCGGCCGCGTCTCCCCCGAGACCCTGCGCGCCCGCAGCGACGCGCAAAAACAACTTCAGGCCGACATCCGCACCGCCGTCGGCGACGACGCTTACGCCGCACTGCGCCGCAGCGCCGACCCCGAACTCCGCGCCCTCGATTCCTTGGCCACCCGCGTCGGCCTTCCCGCCACGACCACCGAGCGCGTCGCGACCGCCCGCGAGAACTACGCCGCCGAGTCCCAACGCATCAACGCCGACCCCGCCCTCACCGCCGCCCAACGCCGCACGCAGCTCCAGGAACTCGGCACCCGCGCCCGCACCGAACTCACGACGACGCTCGGCGCCGAAGTCGCCGACGCCTTTGCCCCGCGCGCCTCGTGGGTCGGAATGTTGCAAGGCGGCCTCGCCTTCTCGACCACGCCCACCGCCAACAGTCCCGGCGGCATCTCCCTCGGTGGTGCGCAACCCAGCGTCTATCCGATCATGCCCGCGGGCACACCCGGCTCCGGCGGCGCGCCCGGCACACGGCAGATCGTCAACATCGTGAGCGGCTCATCCGAAAACTTCGGCGGCTCACCCGGGCCCGGCGGCTTGAACCTCGGCGGCGGCCCCGCAATCGAGACCTCCGCCACGTTCCAGGTGATCTCCGTCGGCAACCCACCGCCTCCGCCTACGCCGCCGCCAACGACGACACCCGCAGCGCCGAAGCCGTAACCAACCCGGCCACGTCAAAGCGTCTGTCGCACTCTGTCCGCGCCAGACTCTGCACCACACTCTCGCCACTCTCCAAACGAAGCCAGTTAGCCGCTGCACTACACCGATCGGCCCAAGTTGTCTCGGGCCACAACGGAAACGACGGCGATAGCTTGAGGTCGCCCGAGGCTTCGATCCGCGCTCGGGGCGGAAGACACGCGGGCCCAAGCACCGCGTTACCTAGGATTCGTGCTTGATCCAAATGTTTCACTCACGACCTTTGGTTATGCCCACCCTTCAAAGAAAGCGACTGGCTGGCCGGCGCATTTCAGCGCAGACGACCATTTCGCCCGCTTTTCAAACCACGCTCGCGGCCGAAGCCGTGCGCGCACTCGGTCTCCGTCCCGGCATGATTCTGAGCCAGACGGTGGAGGGCAACCGCCTCATTCTCGAACCGCTGCACGACGTAGATTCGCTCGCCGGCTCGCTCGGCACGGGCCGACCGCCGGTCAGCATTGAAAAGATGAAACGGGGGGCCAAGGCGGCGATGGCTCAAGCGGCACGCAAGGCTCTGCGCACGGATTGATCGGATGAAATCCGTCGCAATCGACGCCAACGTCGTCGTCCGCTACCTGACGGGTGACGATCCCGTGCAGTCACCCGCCGCGACCGAGTTGTTTCGCGCCGCCAGCGCCGGCCGATTGAATGTGATCCTTCCCACCTCTGTCCTCCAAGAAACGGTCTATGCGCTGGAGACGTTCTATCATGGCACGCCGGAGACCATCGCCCCAAAGCTCACGTCGCTTCTAAGCCTGAACGGGGTCACATGCCCGGACGCCCGCTGGGTGTTGGACGGCATTCAGTGGTATCGCATGAAGAACGCCGATTTCGGCGACGCTCTTCTCTGCGCCTACGCGCACCATCATCACTGCGACGTGAACACCTTCGACAAAGAGCTGATCAAGAAATTCACCGAGGTCACCGCCGCCGAACCCACCAAAGCGAAGGCAAGGTAACCGACCGCCGACGCCACGCTCGTTCATCCCTTCCCCGCCGGCTTCAGTTGGATCAAAATGTTCGCCGCCGTGATCAACCCGCCGCCAACGAGCAGGGTCCATGTCGCCAGTTCGTTGGGATAGTGGATCAACGCCCAAGCGGAAAAAACCGCCGGCAAAAACAGCGCCGCCAGCGAGCCGAAGATCGGCTCCACGCAGTAGATCAACCCGGCCTCGGTCGCCGTGATCTTCGGCTGCCACGCGTTCATCAACCCGAACGCCCCGAGCGTGCACACCACCGTGAGCGTGACGGTAAATCCCAACCACACCGGCGAGGTCCACGGCACCACCAGCGCCGCCACACTCGGCGCCGTCGCTCCCGCCAGCACCGCAAACACCAGCGCCTCCGTGGCGAACATCACCAGCGTGAGTTCAAACGCGCGGTTCGCCGCAAACTCCTTTTTTTCGAGCCACAAGATTTGCCCCATAAAAAACACCGAGGCCAACAACGTCTCCCACTCGCCCCGCCCGAGATGCAGTTGCCGCCAGTCAAAACGCCCGAGGATCGCCACGCCCGCGAGCACCAGCGCGCAGCTCAGCCACACGCGTCCGCCCGGATTCCGCCGCGCCCGCACCGCCACGTAGACCGGAATCAGGATCGCATAAAACTGCGTGAGAAACGCCGACGTTGAAGCCGACGTGAACTGCAGCGCGTCGTTTTGCAGCAGCATCCCCGCCGAGGCGAAAAGCCCGATCACGAGCCCTTGCTTCAGCTCGCCGCGCATCACTCCGCGCCACGCGAACGGCTTCAGCGCCATGAGCACGAGGAACGCCAGGAGGAAGCGCGGCGCCACCGTGTAGATCGCCGAAAACCACGTGCCCGCCTCAGGGATGATCCGCTCATGCAGCAACAGGACCGATTTGATCAGCGGAAAACTGAGCCCCCAGCAGAAGTTGGCCACCAGCAGCATGAGCAGCGCCTGCGTGCGTTGCGGATGCGGCGGTGAAATGGACGACATGACCGGGGAAAAGCCCGCGACCGTGCCTCACACCCCGGACCCCGCCAAGCGAATTGCCGACGCCGCATTTCCTTTCTGCTCACTCACTGGAGACGCGACGCCCCGTCGCGTGCCGCACTCGCGCCGACCCGCCGACCCCGGATATCCCACACTCGAACGATCGAACCACGGCGCCCCCGCCGAAAGTTCGCCGCACCTTTTTCTCGCGCCTGAGTCTAAGAAATCTCCCCGCACTTCGTCATTTACTCCGGGCCACCGTTTCACGGCTTTACTCTCCGCCCCCTCCGTCCAACCTCCGTCTCCATCGCACCTTGCGCATGAAGCTAGCCTCCATCGTTCTTGCCGGTTCGCTCGTCGCCAACGTTGCGTTTCTTGCGCACTACCTGCGCTCGAAGCCGCCAAGCTCCGACGCCAACGCTGCGACCGCAGCCTCGTCCAGCACCCCGGGTGGAGCCCGCATTTCAGCGTCGCCCGAGATCAATTCAGCCCCGAACCCGGACGCCACCCAAGTGGCCGCGCTTTGGCAGAAATTGGGGACCGAGGATTTGCCGACGCTCGTCGCCCGGCTCCGCGCCGCGGGCTTTCCGCCCTCCGTTGTGCGCTCGTTGATCGCCGGAGAGGTGGACGCACGTTTCGCCGCGCGCCGCCAAGCGATCATCCACGAGCATGCCGACTCGCCCTATTGGGCAACCGGGACCCATCCCATGCAAGGGATGGAGTTCAAGACCATGGCCGCCCTCGTCGAGCTCAGTGCGGAGCAGAAGAAAATGATGAAGGACTTGCTCGGGCCGTCTGCCGACACCGAGGACTCTTGGAAACTCCGCGCCCGCTTTGGCAAACTATCCGGCGAGAAATACGACGCCGTCACCAACGTGATGGCCGACTATGGCATCCTTCGCACGAAGCTGCTCGCCGAGATCGGCGGATTTCCAAAACGCCCCGACGATCGGGACCGCATGGCGTTTCTCGCCAAGGAAGAGCGCGCCGATCTGGAGAAAATTCTCACACCCGCAGAGATGGAAGCCTACGAACTCCGCTCAAGCGACACCGCAAACTTGCTGAGGCGCGAACTAGACGCCTTCAAACCGACGGAGAGCGAGTTTCGCGCGATATTCCGGGCCACCGCCTCCGCCGAAAAAAGCTACGGCAGTTACACCGGCAACAGCCGCGAGAATCGCGGTAGAATCGGCGAGGAGATTCTCGCCCGTGCCAAAGAAAACTTAAGTCCCGAACGCTTCGAGCAGTTCCGCCAACTCACCACCTTTAGACCGTAAACCGTCCGTTCTCTTCTTCGTCATCCTCTCATCTCACCGCCTTTTCACTCGATTCACCATGAAACTCCCCGTCGCCCTCCTGTTCGCCTCCCTCGCGGTCAACGCCGCCGTCATCACCCTCTACTTCAAACAAGCCTCGGGCGCACCGTCGGCCGGCTCCCCCGCGGCCGCCGCGCTCGCGGAAAAATCCGCCGGCTCGACGGCCTCCGCGGCGTCCGCTCCGTCCGCCGCCCAAGCCAAGCAACTCGCCCAATCGTGGAGCGAACTTCAGTCGGGTGACTTGAAAACTCTCCCCGAGCGCCTGCGCGCCGCCGGCTTTTCCCCGTCGCTGATCCGCGCCATCGTCGCCGCCCAGGTCAGCGAACAGTTCTCCGCCCGCCGGAAAGAACTTCTCGGCAACCAAGCGGAGCAGCCGTTTTGGAAGAACCAACGCTCCGGCATGATGGACCCCAAGATCATGACCGCCATGCGGGACCTCGGCAAAGAGCAGATGGCGCTCATGAAATCTCTCCTCGGCGAAAACGCCCCCGGCAACGACGAGGTCAACGCCTGGCAACGCCGCCAGTTCGGCAACCTTACGCCGGAGAAACTCACCCAGCTCCAAAGCATCAATACCGACTACAGCGAACTCCAGCAGGAGATCTACGCCAAGGCCAACGGAGTGTTTCTGCCCGAGGACCGCGAGAAACTTGCCTACCTCGAAAAGGAAAAACTCGCGGATATCGCGAAGACCCTGACCCCGCAGGAATTCGAGGACTACCAACTCCGCTCCAGCAACACCGCCAACCAGCTTCGCGGCCAGCTCGGCAGCTTCAACACCACCGAAGCCGAATTCCGCGCGCTCTACAAAGTGGCGGCCGCCATCGATGAAAAATACGGCACCGCCGGCCCCTTCGGCCCCCGCAATCCTGGCGACTATCAGAACCGTCAGGCCGACATGCTCGCGCAAGCCAAGGCCGTGCTCACCCCCGAGCGCTTCGCCGACTACAAGTTGGCGACCGATCCGCAGTCCCGGCAGGTCAGCAGTCTCGTCGCCCGGCTTGAGCTCCCGCCCGCCACCACCCAGCAGGTCGTGACGTTGCAGCAGGACATCCAAAACCGCGCGCGCGCCATCATGACGAACCGCGAGATCCCCGCCGCCGACCGCACCGCCCAGCTCACCACCCTCCAGCAGGAAGCCACCGCCAAGCTCACCACCACGCTCACCCCGCGCGGCTTCGAAGCCTACAAACAAAACGGCGGCCAATGGCTCGATATGCTCAAGCCCCGCCCCGCCGCTCCTTCGGGCATGACCACCCCCGCGATCCCCCCAGGCGCGGTGCCCGTCATGCGCCTCCCCGGCGGCTGATTCGAGACCGTCGCCGCCCCCGGGCCGCTGAGCCGCCGCGCCGTTTCGTTACATTTCCGCGCAGGATTTGCGCGCGCCGCGCCGCCGGCTCGACAACGCCCGCGCCCGCCGCCACTTTTTCCCGCGCATGGCCAAAGCCAACCCCGAACCGCGCCTCACCAAAAAAGCCTACGACGACCGCGTCGCCGATGTGCGCGCGGACCTCGTTCACATGCAGGTGCAGTTGAAGAATGCCCCGTTCCCCGTCCTGGTCGTCGTTGCCGGCGTCGGCGCTGCCGGCAAGGGCGATGTTGTCAACGTCCTCAACGCCTGGCTCGACCCGCGCGGCGTCGAGACCTTTGCCTTTAAAGAGCCCACCGACGAAGAACGCGAACGCCCCGCCATGTGGCGTTTCTGGCGCTGCCTTCCGCCCCACGGACGCATGGCCATCTACGCCGGCGGCTGGCACACCGAAGCCCTCCGCGAAGATCCCCGCAACCCGCGCGACCTTGCCGAATTCGACACCGCCCTGCGCCGCATCGCGCGCTTCGAGGACCAACTCACCGCCGACGGCGTTCTCATCGTCAAAATCTGGCTTCAGCTCACCAAGGACGACCAACGCGCCCGCCTCCACGAACTTGAGGACGACGAGCGCACCGCCTGGCGCATCACCGCCGAGGATTGGAAGAGCCACCGCGACTACGACCGTCTCTCCCGCCTCGCCGACACCATGCGCCGCGCCACCCAACGCCCCGGCGCACCTTGGCACGTCATCAACGCCGCCGATCCCCGCGCGCGCAATCTGGAGGTCGCCGACAAAATCCTCACCCGTTTCCGCGCGCACTACCGCACGCACAAAACCGTCGCGCCCATCGCCAAGCCCCGCCGCACCGCCCCGCTGCGCGCCGCCGGCCTGCGCCGCTTGTTGGCCCTCCCGCTCGACCAGCACGTCGGCTCCGGCGGCTACGAGGAGAAACGCGACAAATGGCTCGGCAAACTCAACCGCATCGTCCGCGCCGCCAACCAGGCCCGCCGCTCCATCGTTTGGGTCTTCGAGGGCTGGGACGCCGCCGGCAAAGGCGGGGCCATCCGGCGCCTCACCGACGCCATCGACGCCCGCGACTCCCGCGTCATCCCCATTTCCAAACCCACCGACGAGGAGAAAGCCCATCACTATCTCTGGCGTTTCTGGCGGCACGTTCCCCGTGCCGGCATGGCCACGATCTACGACCGTTCCTGGTATGGCCGGGTGCTCGTGGAACGCCTCGAAGGCTTCGCCCGTGATGTCGAATGGCGCCGCGCCTATTCCGAGATGAACGAATTCGAACGCGAGCTCGTCGAGCACGGCGTGATCGTGATCAAGTTCTGGCTCCACATCAGCAAGGAGGAGCAACTGCGCCGCTTCCGGAACCGCGAGGATACCGACTACAAGCGGCACAAGATCAACGCCGAGGACTGGCGCAACCGCCGCAAGTGGGCCGCCTACGAGACCGCCGTGGGCGACATGATCGCCCTCACCCACACCCGCTTCGCCCCCTGGCACCTGATCCCGGCCAACAACAAACGCCACGCCCGCCTCGAGATCATCAAGACGTCCTGCCAAATGATCGAGGCCGCCTTGGCCGCGAAGAAGTAGCGCCCCGGCACCTCACTCCCCCGCGACCGCAACCCGCCCCTGCGACGTTGTCGGCCGAAATCCCGCCAGCTGCAGCGCGCGCCGCACTTCCGGGGCGCGCATGAAATTCTCCCACACCAGCCCGCTGCGGAGATTCTCCGCCATCACCAGCATGATGCCTTGGTCGATCCCGATCACGTCGCCCGAGACCCAGCCGTTGTGTGGATTGAACGCGTCGGCAAACCCGTAGCGCCCCCACACCCGGTCTCCGCCCACCCGGCGCATTTCCTTCAACGCCGCCAGGCACTCCTGCGGCGCAAACGGCAACGACCCGCCCGGCGCGCACGGCACCAGGGTCCCGTCGATCTTCACCAAGTCGAGCCCCGGACCGCCCCACGCCACATAGCCGCCCGCGCTGTCCGACGCCGTCACGCCCCACATCAGCTTCGACCACTGCGGAAACCGCTCCGACTGGTCCGCGCTCCACTCGCGATGCGCCAACGTCGCCTCCACCGAATTCTGCCAGTAATCCGCGTGCTCGTCCCGTTGCCCGCGAAAATCAAACCACGCGTGCGCGAACTGGTGCGTGAACAGCGGCGCGCTCTGCAAAAACGTTCTCCCGCGGTAGGTCACCACCGGCCCCCGTTCCCAAATGTGCCACGCCCACGGCCCCAACGGCTGCACCGGCGCGCCGATCCCCAGCAGATACAGCCCCATGTGCTCCGAATAGTTGTCCCAACGATACGGCAAAAATCCCGTTTCCGGCCGCCACCCGTGAGTCAGCATCTCCTCGCCGTTGCGCGCCCAATGCCAGTCGATCCGACCGTAAAATTCCGACACCAGCGCCCGCACGCGTTCATCGGCCAAATACTCCCGCGCCAGAATCGCGCCCT
>CALSBN010000153.1:0-12289 GCA_943373185.1 Opitutus sp. GAS368
GGGCGGCTGGCGGTCTTGAGGGACTTGGTGACGCCGATGGCGTCGACGATGACGTAGTGGGTTTTCCCCGATTTGGCGGCGGAGGAGACTTTGCGCAGGCCGTCGAGGTCGAGGGTGCGGGTGCCGCGGCCCTTCATCTGCTCGAAGTAGCCAATCGACTTCACGTCGCGCATGAAGAGCAGGCACTCGAGGGGTTTCACGTCGGTGCCGGTGGCGATCATGTCGACGGTGACGGCGATGCGCGGGTGGTAGAGATTGCGAAACTGGGAGAGGACGGACTTGGCGGTCTCGGGGTCCTGGATGTAGTCGTCCTCGACCACGCGCTGCTTGTCGTCCGCGGGGTCGAAGGTGATGCGCTTGACGCCTTTGCTGGTGCCGAAGGTGACCTTTTTGCAGAAGGCGTTTCCCTCGCCGAATTCTTCGCGGACGATGTTGATGATGTCGTCGGCGTGGGAATCGGTCTTGGCGAAGATGAGGGTCTTGGGGACCTCGTAGGTGCCGGCGGCATCGGTGCGGTCGGGAAAAATCTCGGGCAAGCGGTCGCGGAAGGTGCGGACGACGGTGCGAATCTGGGACGGGTTGACGATGTCGCGGTCGAGTTTCTTGGCAGAGTAGGCTTGGTCCTCGTCCTGTTGCGACCAGCGTTTGGCGCGGGTGAGTTTTTCGCGTTTCTCGACGAGGCCCTTGAGGACGGTGCCACCCTGTTGGGAGACGGCGGTTTCGATGGTGTAGATCTCGCCCTGCACGTTCACGCCATCGGCGACGGCGTCCTCGTGGGTGTATTCGGAGACGATGTTCTGTTTGAAAAAGCTGTAGGTGCGGGCGTCGGGCGTGGCGGTGAGGCCGACGAGGAAGGCGTCGAAGTAGTCGAGGACCTGGCGCCAGAGGTTGTAGATGGAGCGGTGGCACTCATCGATCACGATGAGATCGAAGAACTCGGGCGGGACCTTGGCGTTGTAGGCGACGGGGAGCGGGGGGCGTTTGCGGTCGTTGGAGTGCTCGGCGGGATTCTCGTCCTCGGCGGAGGCGTCGAGGTCAGTGCCCTGGAGAATGGAATACATCCGCTGGATGGTGGAGATGCAGACCTGCGCATCGGCGGGGACGTGGGAGGAGGCGAGACGCTGGGCGGAGTAGAGCTCGGTGAACTTGCGGTTGTCGTCGTTGGGCGTGAAGGCGAGGAACTCCTGCTCGGCCTGCTCGCCGAGGTTGCGGGTATCGACGAGGAAGAGCACGCGGCGGACGCGGGCGTGTTTGAGCAGGCGATAGACCGACGTGATCGCGGTGAAGGTTTTGCCAGCGCCGGTCGCCATCTGGATGAGGGCGCGGGGGCGGGCGTCCTTGAGAGAGATTTCAAGATTCGTGACGGCCTCGATCTGGCACTCGCGCAGGTTGGCCGGATCGAGCGCCGGGAGGTCGTGGAGACGGGCGCGGAGCGAGCGGGCGGCGGCGAGAAATTCGCGGAGGGTCTCGGGGCGGTGGAAGGCGAAGACCTCGCGGGAGCGGGGCTTGGGGTCGCGCTGATCGGTGAAGCGAGTGATGACGCCGGTGGCCTCGTAGAGAAAGGGCAGGGGAATGCCGCTGGACTGGATGTAGCGGAGCTTGGCGGAGGCGTAGTCGGAGGTTTGGTCCTCGGCGACGGTGATATTGGCGCCGAGGGTTTCCTTCTTGGCTTCAATGACGCCGACCGGCTGACCATCGACGAAGAGCACGTAGTCGGCGGGGCCGGTATCGGTGGTGTATTCGCGGACGGCTTGGCCCTCGGCCGCGTGAAAGTTGATGTCGTCCTTCGCCTGAACGGCCCAGCCCGACGCCCGCAGCTGCGCATCGATGGCGTCGCGGGCGATTTGTTCAGGGTTTTGGTTGGCCGACATGTGCGCGCGTGGTGGCAGTGATCACCGAAGTGAAGCAAGAGCCCGACGAGATGGCGCAAATGGTTGCGGCGCAATCAGGGAATCGGTGATGGCGCGGGAAAGTCCCTCGCGGGACGAGGGGCGGGCGAGCGATGGCGGGTGCGGCGCGGAAGACGGACTGGTGGGTGACGGTTGAACCGGTGGGTGAATCGCGGGCCGGCTGAGTGGGCTTCCTGCTGAAGCCTCAACCGTCGGCGACCGTAATGCCTCATCCATGAAAACACTTCCTCCTATCGCTGTTTCTATTTCTCAAGGCGGTCGCGCCGGGTCCGTCGCTACGGCGCAGGCCGGGTTTGCGCTGAATTTCAAAACGCCGGCGGACGGCAATGACCAGGGGCTCACACCGGAGCATCTTTTTGGCGCGGCGTGGGCCGCGTGTTTCGGCGGGGCGGTGGGCTATTGCGCGAAGGAGGCCGGGCACGACGTCGACGGCGTCACGGTGACGGCCCATGTGCAGCTGCACGCGGTGGGTTCACAGCCGTTCACGGTTGAGCTGGTGGTGAGTGTCCCAGGGTTGGACGAGGGCAAGTTGGCGGAGGTGCTGAAAAAGGCGGAGGCGATGTGCGCTTACTCCAAGGCGACGAAGGGGAATGTGGGTGTGAAGATCACGCGGGGATAGGCGGGAGCGGGGTGGCCCGCGAAACACGCGAATGGACGCGAAAGGGCGGAGTGCGGATTGGTGAGTTGCCCACGGAATACACGGAAAACACGGAAGCGGATTCGGGAGGGTGGACCGCGAATAATGCGAAGGGACGCGAAAATGGGAGCGGAGCGTGGACGGATGGAATGGCCGACGGGAGGCGCGGAAAATAGGGGGCGTTGGGGCGAATGCGGGGTGGGGTCACCCCGCCTACAATCGGATGGGGCGGACGGCAGGGTCAGCGAGCGGGCTGCTACAGGGGGAGGGAGAAAGAGGAAAGATTGGGAGGAAGGAGAAAGATTTCCCGAAGGGCTGAGTGGACATCATTTGACCGATTGATCAGCACCGAGTCTGTGGGCAGAGAAGGCGAAAAGTTCAGGGCGCTGGACGTGTTGTGAGCCAAGCCCGGCCAGTGGCGGTGAGGCGGTATTTTTGGAGGCGGCTATTGGGCTTGTCGGGCAGGGTGGGCTCGATCAGGCCTGCTTCCAAAGCCGGCTTGAGGTAGCGCTCCTCGAAATTGGCCCGGCCTTTCAGAAAAAGTGCTTCTTGGAGTTGTTTGCGCGATTTCTCGCCTGGAGAACGAGAATCACCCGTCTGACCTCCTTGGCGACTTGCCCCGCGACTTGCCCTGCGACTTGCCCTGCGACTTCTGTGATAACGGATTCGATGGGCGCTCCACCCACGGCGGCGAAGGCTCGGTCGGGCTCGGGTGCTCTTGGGGGAGAAGGAGGAAAGAGAAAGAGGAAAGAGAAAGATCTTCAGGGGAGCTCTTGGAGGCGGATGCGGCGGTATTCCATTTGGCCGCGGTCGCCTTCGAGGCCGATCGGGCCGGTGGCGGGGACTTTTTGCGCGGCTTCAAGGATCTCGCCGTTGCAGGTGCTCACCGCGACGCCGTCGGTGACGGTGATCACGATCTCGTTCCAATCCAGCGCACGGTAGCGCTGGAGTTTCAAATAAGGGCCGGCGAGGAGGTAGTCGCGGCATTGGAGCTGGGGGCCGCGCACGTAGATGCCGCTGTCGGCATTGGGCGTGGCGCGGAACTCGAGTTTCAAGACGAAGTTTTTGGGAAACTCGCGGGTGGTCCAGAGCTGCTGCACGCGGCGGCCGCCGGGAGGCGCGGTCACAATCAGGCGTCCGTTCTTGGCGACGAAGCGGGAGTCGGGGCTGGCGGTGAGGCCGTCGAAGGCGGCGGGGTCTTTCACGATCGGCCAGTGGGGCGCGGCGATATCGGCGGCCTGGATGCGGCGGACGGTGGCGAGATCGCCTTCGGTCGAGGGGCGGTAGCCCCAGCCGGTGAGGTCGCGGCCGTTGAAGAGGCTCACGAAGCCGGGCTCGGGCGTGAAGGTGTCGGGCTCGCGCTCGGTGAAGCCGAGCGTGGCGAAGACGGGGCGGAGGGCGGCGGCGAATTTCGTGTAGCCGGCGGTGTTGGGGTGGAGCAGATCGGGGAACTCGGCGGGCTGGGCGTCGTTTTGCGCGTCGGTGAAAAGTTTCCACGTGTCGAGGAATGTGACCTGCGGTTGGTCAAGCGTGGCTTCGAGGAAGAGCTGATTGACGCGGCGGATGAGGAAGGCGGGACGCTTCTTGGTTGCGGAGCTGGGCATGACCGCGCAGAGGACGACGGGGAGCGCGGGGTCGTGGGCGTGGAGCGCGGCGAGGATGAGACGGAGGTTGGCGGCGACGGTCCAAGGCGTGGCGTTTTCCTCGAGGTCGTTGGTGCCGATGAGGAGGACGACGGCGGACGGGTTGAGTGAGAGCACGTCTTCGCGGAGACGAAGAAGGACGCCGCGCGTGGTGTCGCCGCTGATGCCGCGGTTGGCGACTTTCACGCCGGGGAAGGAGGTCGCAAGGGAGTCTTTCCAGCCCTGCGTGATGGAGTCGCCGAGGAAGACGACGGCGCGTTGGTCCGACGCGATCTGGTCGGCCCACGCGGTGCGGCGCTCGGTCCAGAGTTTTTGGAACCACGGGTAGCGGCGGATCGGGCCGGCACCGGGGAGGCCGTCATCGGTGGCGGGGAGGGCGAAGTGGGACGGCGTGGCCGACGCCGGGGATGAGGCTGGGGTGCTTGCGGCGGGCGCGATGGGCGACGGAGGTGCGGCAAAGCCGGGGAGGACGAGAGCAATGAAGGTGATGAGGGCGAAGAGCGGGGAGGGGCGCATGGGGATGGAAGAAGAGAGAAGGGGAGAAAGATTAAGAGAAAGAGGAAAGAGAAAGATGCTAAGAGGGGGGTCCACGGAACACACGGAATACACGGAAAGGGAACGGAGAGGGGGGCCAAGAACGATGCGAAAGGGGGAGGGGCGGGCGAGCCGATGGACGAGAAAGAGGAAAGAGAAAGATTTCCGGACTAGAAGAGAGGGGCGCGAAAAAGCCCGGGCGGTTTGGGCCCGGGCTGAGATTGGGAAGCGGGGTGGGGTCACCCCGCCTACATTTTTGAAGGCAATTAGCGGACGACGCGGGCGCCGCCGCCGCCGATGGTCTTCTCGACTTCTTTGCGGGTGGCCATCGAGGTGTCGCCGGGGGTCGTCGAAGCCAGCGCGCCGTGGGCGGCGCCGTATTCGACGGCTTTCTGGGCGTCGTTGAACTCGAGGAAACCGAACTGCAGACCGGAGGCGAACGAGTCGCCGCCGCCGACGCGGTCGAGGATTTCGAGCTTCGGGTATTTCTTGCTCTCGTGGAATTTGCCGTCGTGCCAGAGAATCGCGGACCAGTCGTTGCTGGTGGCGGTGTGCACGTGGCGGAGGGTGGTGGCGGCGACCTTGAAGTTCGGGAAGTCCTTCACGGCGGTCTCGATCATGGCCTTGAACGCATCGGTCTCGATGTGCTTGAGGTCCTCGGCGCCCTTGACGGCGAAACCGAGCGACGCGGTGAAGTCTTCTTCGTTGCCGATCATGACATCGACATACTTCGCGATCTCGCGGTTGACCTCCTGGGCCTTCTTGAGGCCGCCGATGGTCTTCCAGAGCGAGGGGCGGTAGTTCAGATCGTAGGACACGATGGTGCCGTATTTGTTGGCGGCTTTGACGGCCTCGACGGTGACTTCGGCGGTGGAGGCGGAGAGCGCGGCGTAAATGCCGCCGGTGTGGAACCAGCGGACGCCGAGCTTGCCGAAGATGTGATCCCAATCGATGTCGCCGACCTTGATCTGCGAGGCGGCGGTGTTGCCACGGTCGGGATTGCCGACGGCGCCGCGGATGCCGAAGCCGCGCTCGGTGAAGTTGAGGCCGTTGCGGACGGTGCGGCCGATGCCGTCGTCTTCGCGCCACTTGATGAACTGCGTGTCGACACCGCCCTGCATGATGAAGTCTTCGACGAGGTGGCCGACCTCGTTGTCGACGAACGCGGTGACGACGGCGGTCTTCAGGCCGAAGCATTTGCGGAGACCGCGGGAGGTGTTGTATTCGCCGCCGCCTTCCCAGACTTGGAAGTTGCGCGCGGTGCGGATGCGGCCCTCGCCGGGATCGAGGCGAAGCATGACTTCGCCGAGGGAGATTTGGTCAAAGGCGCAGGAGGAGGCGGGTTTGATTTGGAGGCTCATATTGGGAGGAAGGAAGGGTTAACCACGAAACACACGAAAAACACGAAAGGCCGGAAGGCCATTTGGCTTGGTTAGATCGTGACGGACTTGAGGGCGGCGGTGTCCCAGAGGGGTTGACCGGCCTCGGTGGCGAGTTCGTTGAAGGCGTCGACTTCGGCTTTCGAGAACAGCAGGCCGCCGGCGGCGGCGACGTGCTTGGCCCAGGACGCCTCGAGCTGGCCGGGGAGCATGGACTTCTCGTTGCCGTGGCCGAGGACGTCTTCGATGACGGCCTTGACGTTTTGCGACTGGTTGCGGCCCTTGGCGAAGGCGCCGCCGTTGATCGCATCGGGATGGATGACCTGGAAGAAGAACACGCAGGTGCCCTTGTCGCCGACGGCCTGATCCCAGCGGTTGCGGATGGTGGGGAGGGAGCCGCCGACGAAGCCGCCGACGATCTCGTTGATGAGTGAGAGACCGTAGCCCTTGTGGGCGCCGAACGGCAGGAGGGAGGTGGCGAGATTCGGATCGGTGGTCGGGTTGCCGTCTTTGTCGACGGCCGCCATCGGCGGGAGGGACTTGCCCTCGCGCTTGAGCTGCTGGACGCGGCCCATGGCGACGACGGAGGTGGCCCAGTCGATCACGATCGGGTAGCCGACGGCGTCGGTCGTGGGGAAGCCCCAAGAGTGCGGGTTGGTGCCGAGGGTGGGGAATTTGCCACCGAACGGAACGACCTCCGCGAGCGCGGCGGTGCAGTTGGTGTAGGCGATGTAGCCCTTTTTCGCGGCGTCCATGACGTAGCCGCCGCCCCAGAGGTAGTGGAAGGCGTTGTCGACGGAGACGGTGCCGACGCCGTATTTGTCGGCGAGGCGCATGGCTTCATCCATGGCGCGGTAGGCAGTGGATTGGCCGAGCTTTTTGTTGGCGTTCCAAATCTTGGCGGCCTCGAACTTCGAGGGCTTCACTTCGATCTGGGCGCCGGGGACGCAGCCCTTCGAGCCGGAGCCGAAGAGGTGGTCGAGGTGGAGGGCCTTGATGCCGTTGTGGGTGCGGATGCCGTGGCGGGAGGCCTCGGCGCAGAAGCGGGCGCCTTCAGCGGCTTCGTCGGCGTGGAAGCCGCGGTGTTGGTAGGCGGCGGCAACGAGATCGTTGTGCTGCTTTTCGGGGACGACGTAGAAGAGTTCCATGGAAGTAGTGAGTAGCGGGTAGCGAGTAGTGAGTAGAAAACATAGCGGTGGCGGGGGAGTATCGAGGCCAGTGATGCCCGCTACTCACTACCCGCTACTCGCTACGATGAAGATCAGACCACCATCTTGACGGGGACTTCGGGGTTGATCTGGGCGAGGGGCTTCTCGCCGTGCATCGCGAGGATGAGATTCTTCACGGCTGCGGTGGCCTGGCGGACGACGCTCTCGTAGGTGCGCGAGCCGACGTGCGGGGTGACTACGACGTTGGGGAGCTCCAGGAGTGGGTGATCGGGGGTCGGTGGCTCTTCGTCGAGGACGTCGGTGCCGTAGCCGCCGACTTGACCGGACTTGAGGGCTTCGACCATGTCGGCCGTGTGGACGATCTCGCCGCGGGCGCAGTTGAGGATGAGCACGCCCTTTTTCATCTTCGGGAAAGACTTCGCGCTGATCATGTCGCGGGTCTCGGGGGTGAGATTGGTGTGGAGCGAAATGTAGTCGGAGGCGGCGTAGATCTCGTCGAGCGAGGCGGCGCGTTTGACGTTGTTGGCGGCGGCAAATTTCTCGTCCCAGTAAACATCGAAGGCGATGACGTTCATGCCGAAGGCGCGGGCGCGGACGGCGACTTCCTTGCCGATGCGACCGAGGCCGACGATGCCGATGGTCTTCTCGAGGAGTTCGTGGCCGGTCTTGCGCTTCCAACCGTTGGCGCGGGTGGAGTCGGTATGGAAGAGGAGATTCTTCTCGAGGGCGAGCAGGAGGAGGAAGGTGTGCTCGGCGACGGTGGTGTGATTGACGCCGGGAGTGAAGAGGAGCGGGAGGCCGAACTCGGTGCAGGATTTGACGTCGATCTTGTCGACGCCGATGCCGTATTTGCTGATGACTTTGAGTTTCGGGAGGGCCTTTTCCAAGACCTTGCGGGTGATGAGATCGTCGCCGCAGATGTAACCGTCGATGTCGCCGACGAGGGCGAGGGTATCGGCTTCGTTGAGCGGACCGCGGGCGCGGATGATTTCCCAACCGGTGTCGGCGAGAAGTTTGTGGTGTTCGCCCGGAGTGTCTTGGAACGAAGTGGTTGTGAGGAGGATTTTGGTCATAGCAACGAGAGGGACGGCGAGAGTTGCACACGAGTCCGCGGGAAGTGAAGCGAAAGTTTGGTCAAGCCGTTGAACCCGGGCACCGCCGGACCTTGAGCGCGGCATTATTTGCCGGGCGAAGCGCGGATCGCGCCGGATAGCGCGGAGAAGAAACGATGATGTGAATTAAATCGCTGATTTTGAGCGTTTAAACCGGGTCGGGTGCGGGTGGGCGCGAACTTTGCTAGAGCAAGGGCGCACCAATTACCCACCATGAATCTGAGCTACGAATCGAATACCCTTGTGGCGGATCGCGCGGAGGAAACTCCCGCGGTCGCGCAAAATCCTGAGAACGTTTTGGCCTTCATGCGCCGGTCGACGCCGCAGCTGCGCTCGGTAGTGGAATACCACCAGCGCTCGTTGCTGCCGGCGGACTTCGCGCAACTCGTGGCCACGATCCGCAGTGTTTTCGTGAAATACACGGACAGGTTGCAGGATTTTCAACCCGGCGCGGATCGCGGGCGGGCGTTGCAGCAGATGATGGACCGGGAAATGGGGACGGTGGCGATGTTGCCGCTGGCGTGCAGCAAAGGGTGCTCGGGATGCTGTCACTACGAGGTCGAGATTACGTCGGATGACGCGGCGGTGTTGAAACTCGTCGTCGACGAAGGGCGCGTGATCGACCGGGAGCGCCTCGCGGTGCAGGCGGCGCGGGAACGCAAGAGCCCGGCGTGGCGCAAATTCATGAGCAAAGAGAACCGCTGTGTATTTCTCGGCGAAGACGGGGCGTGTGGGATTTACGAGGATCGGCCGTCGGTCTGCCGCAAGCATGTCGTCACGACGCCGGCGGCCGCGTGCACGACGGAAGGCGCGGCGGTGGCACCGGTGCAGGTGCTTTTGGCGGAGATTTTATTGAGCGCCGGATTGAGCCTCGAAGGCGTGGAGTTCGGCTCGCTGGCAAAAATGCTCTCGCGCGAACTCGCGGCGTGATGGGCGTTGAAAGCTGACCTTCAGCCTGAAGCCACGATCATGCCGCGGAATTAAGGGGACGTTTTCATGACGGCGCGGCTACGGCGATGAAGGCGGCGAGGGCGGGATTGGGGGCGGGATTGGTGCGCCAGCCGACCACTAGGCGGCTTTCGGGGGCGGGGCCGGTGAGCGGGCGGAAAACGACTTCAGCCGGCAGGTGTTTGGCCTCGCTCGGGCACATAAACGTCGCGCCTACACCCGCGCGGACGAGGCCCACGCCGTTGGCGCGGGGCCAGACTTCCTCGGCAATTCGCGGGGTCACGCCGGAGGCCGCAAACGCCGCGAGCACGCGGTCATAAAAGCCGGGATTGTGCGTGCGGGGGAAAAGGACGAACGGGGTCGTCGCGAGGTCGATCAGGCGGAGTTCGCGGCGGCGCGCGAGGGGGTGGTCGGCCGGGAGCAGCACGCCGTTTTTCTCCTGCAGCAGGACGTGCGTGCGTAGGCCGGGAGTGGGCGCGTCGGGGTGGAAAAAACCGCAGGCGAGATCGCCGGATTGCAACGCGGTGAGTTGGGCCGAGGTGGGAGATTCGTTGAGCTCAAGCCGGATGCCGGGGTGACGGCGGTGAAATTCGCGGATGATCGGCGGCAGGACTGTGGCCATGGCCAAGCCGGTAAAGGCAACGCGCACATGGCCGACCTCGCCGTCGGCGAGGGCTTTTAGGTCGGAGGGCAAGGCGGCAAGGCCGCGCAGGAGGGGTTCGATGCGATCGAGGAGGAGTCGGCCGGCGGGGGTGAGCTCGGCGCCGCGGCGGGTGCGGTTGAGCAGGTCGGCGCCGAGCGCGGCTTCAAGTTGCGCAAGGGCACGGCTCAGCGCGGGCTGGGCGACGGCGAGGGTCTCGGCGGCTTTCCGAAAGTGCAACTGGCGGGCCAGTTCGCGGAAGTAGACGAGGTGGCGGAGTTCGAAGGGGTATTGGTAGTCGCGGGGCATAACTGGGACTCGGGGACGGGTGATGGAAGAAAAGGGGACGATGGGTTGCCCGCGAATGGACGCGAATGGGCGCGAATGAGGAGGGGTGAGATCGGAGGAGGGTTACCACGAGATACACGAAACACACGAAAGGGGATCGGAGAGGGGTAGGAGGCTATGGAGGGGGAGAGTTTTTGGATACCGACGAGGGATCACTGGAAGAACAGGTTGCCCGCGAATGGGCGCGAATGGGCGCGAATGAGGAGGGAGAGATCGGAGGATGACCACGAAATGCACGAAAGGGGATCGGAGAGGGGAGCGAGGTTCGGGAGGTTCTTTACCGGTCACAGAACTGAATTGCGGCGAACGTTAGTTGCCGTGGTGAAGGCGAAGGCTTGCTGATGCTTATTGGGCATCACGGGAGGCTAAATTGGTATTTCTCGGCATGGCAACTCTTCGCTATAGTAGGGAGACAGTCGGGATCGGGGGTCGAGTTCCGGGGTTGTCAGAATCTCCGGGATGCTCGATGTCTCGAAACCCGAAAGCCGAAAAACGAAACTTCTTCCCTCTTCATTTCCTCTCTTTTTCCCATGCCCAAATCTCTTTTTCAAAAAGTCTGGGACGCTCACACCGTCCGCCAACTGGCCAACGGCCAGACGCAGCTTCTCATCGGCACGCACCTCATCCACGAGGTGACGAGCCCGCAGGCGTTTGGGATGTTGCGCGATCTCGGTCTGCCGGTGGCGTTTCCGCACCGCACGTTTGCCACGGTCGACCACATCGTGCCGACCGATCAGCTGGTCGAGCCTTACTCCGACCCGCTGGCGCAGGCCATGATGGACGAACTGCGAAAAAACTGCGCGCAGTTTGGGATCACGTTTTTCGACCGCGCGAGCGGCAAGCAGGGCATCGTCCACATCGTGGGACCGGAGCAGGGCATCACCCAGCCGGGCACAACCATCGCCTGCGGCGACTCGCACACGAGCACGCACGGCGCGTTTGGCGCGATCGCGTTTGGCATCGGCACCAGCCAAGTGCGCGACGTGCTCGCGACGCAGACGATGGCCCTCAGCGCGCTCAAGGTGCGCCGCATCGAGGTCAACGGGAAGCTGCGGGCGGGCGTGTATGCGAAGGACGTTATTTTGCACATCATCCGCACGCTTGGCGTGAACGGCGGCACGGGCTACGCCTACGAATACGCGGGCTCGACCTTCGACGGCTTCTCGATGGAGGAGCGCATGACCGTGTGCAATATGTCGATCGAGGGCGGCGCCCGGGCCGGCTATGTGAATCCCGACGAGACGACGTTCGCCTACCTCAAGGGCCGGCCTTACTCGCCGAAAGGCGCGGCGTGGGATGCGGCGGTGGCGACTTGGAAGTCCTTCGCCTCCGATCCGGGCGCGACCTACGACGACGTCGTGAAGATCGATGCGGCGACGATCGCGCCGACCGTGACCTGGGGCATCAACCCCGGCCAAGGCATCGCGATCAACGAGAACATCCCGAGCGTCGAGACGGCCACCTCGGACGATGACCGGGCGGGAATCATCGAGGCGCTCGCCTACATGAAGCTGCCGCCGGGCGCGCCGATCAAGGGCACGGCGATCCACGTCGCGTTCCTCGGCTCGTGCACCAACGGCCGCCTCTCGGATTTCCAGGAAGTCGCCAAATATCTGAAAGGCCGCAAGGTCGCGCCCGGCATCAAGGCCATCGCGGTGCCCGGCTCCCAGATCGTCGCGCTCCAATGCGAAAAGCTCGGATTGGACAAAATCATTGCCGAGGCGGGTTTCGAGTGGCGGGCGGCGGGGTGCTCGATGTGCCTCGCGATGAACCCCGACAAACTCATTGGCGACCAGCTCTGCGCGTCGTCGTCGAACCGCAATTTCAAGGGCCGCCAAGGCTCGACCACGGGGCGCACGATCTTGATGAGCCCGGTGATGGTCGCGGCGGCCGCGGTCACCGGTCACATCGCGGATGCCCGAGAGGTCTTTTCGGTCAATTGACCGAAAAGACCTCTCGGGCATCCGCG
>CALSBN010000154.1:0-12230 GCA_943373185.1 Opitutus sp. GAS368
CGGACGGAACCCAACCAATTCAAGATCGGCGGAAACTGCGGCCCGATTGTTCCACCGGATATTTTCTTCTTTCACCCCGGATTCAACCGCCGCCGTAAACTGGGCGCGCAATGCCTCCAGCGCCGCCATGGTTTCCGAGCGCAGATCGACTTCGAACCAGGCCTCAAATGCGATCGAGTTGACCGAAGTGCCGCCGTTGACGCGGCCCACGTTAAACGTGGTTTTCGGGTTTTGCGGCACCTTGAGCTCACCGACTTTCGCGATCGCGCGTCCCAGCGCATGAACGGGATTGGCCATCCCAAACGCGCCGTAACTGTGCCCGCCGGGGCCCTTGAACGTTACACGATAACGGTAGCTGCCCACGCCTCCGTTGGTGATGCGGTTCGCGGTGCCGGGTTCGATCGCGATAAAGGAATCGATCTGACCCTTCAGGGTTTCGCCGAAAAGCGTCTTGACGCCGCGAAGATCGCCGAGGCCTTCTTCTCCTACATTGGCCACAAACGTGAGGGTGCCCGTCGTCTTCACGCCGCCCTCGTCCAAAGCGCGGATGATGCTGAGCATTACGGCCAACCCGCGGCCGTTGTCGCCGATTCCCGGGCCGATGAGCAAGGTGCCTTTGCGCTTCACCCGCACGTCGGTCTCCTCGGGAAACACGGTGTCGAGATGGGCCGCGACCACCACGTTGGGCCGGGGCAGCGCGCCGGGCCGCACGCCGATGACGTTGCCCTCTTTATCAACCCGCACGTCCTTTAACCCCAGTTGTTCAAACCGGCGCTTCAACTCAAGACCACGCACCGTCTCCTTGAAGGGTGGCGCCGGGATTTCGGTGAGCCGCACCTGTTCGTTGATCGTCTCGGGCTCATTCCGCATGATGGCGGCGAGGGCGGACTTGATGGCGGGTTCGGCCATGAGCGATTGCGGCTCGACCGCCGCGATCAGCGAAGCGCCGGCCAGACCCATGGTGATTGCAACGATTCGAGAGAGAATTTTGAGCGTCGATTTCATAAGCGATCCCTGAGCACGCCTCGCCCCCGTTACGCTGTCAGCTAGAAAGATTCCCGCTGACCACTTGCTTCGGCCTCTACGCGGAGATTGGGTAGGCAGAGCTTCCTATCCCCCATGAAAACATCCCTCCTTGCTTGGTTAAGTCTCACGTGCCTGAGCGCCGGTTTGTTCGCAGCCGAACCGGCTAAGAAACCCATCATGAAATCTTCCGTCTTCGACTGGACCCAGCTCCCTGTAGTGGCGACCAAGGCCGGCGAACGCCGCCAAGTGTTCAACGGCCCCACTGCCACCCTCGATAACTTCTCCGGTCATATCACGACGTTGCGACCCGGCGAAGTTGCGCACGCGCCCCACCGCCACCCCGACGAGGAGATGGTCATCGTCAAGGAAGGCACCCTCGAGGTTGTCATCAACGGCGAGGTCCGCCGCGCCGGGACCGGCTCCATTTTCTTTTACGCGCCGAATGACCTGCACGGCATGAAGAACGTCGGCGAGACCAACGCCGCGTATTTCGTCTTTCGTTTCGTCACCGCCAAGACTCTGCCCAAAAGCTGACGAGACGGCGATGAACCTCTCTGAAACCTCGCCTCCCTTTCCCGCGCCTTCGCCGCGACTCGCCGTCGGCATGATCGTGTTCGAGGGTTTTGAACTCCTCGATGTGTTCGGCCCGTTGGAGATGTTAGGTCTCTTGCGGGAAAGAGTCTCGATCACGATCCTCGCGGAACAAATCGGCCCGGTTCGCAGCAGCGCCGGTCCGGTGGTTCTCGCCGAGCGAACGTTGGCCGATCCGGGGCAGCTCGATGTCCTGCTCGTCCCGGGTGGAATGGGCACGCGTCGGGAGGTAAACAACCCGGGTTTCTTGGCGTCGCTGCGGACAGTCGCCGGGGCCACGCCGCACGTTGCGTCCATCTGCACGGGCAGCGCGCTCTTGGCCCGCGCGGGTTTGCTCGATCAAAGGCGGGCAACCACCAACAAGCGCTCCTACCAATGGGCCACGAGCCAAGGCCTCGCCGTCAACTGGGTGTCGACCGCGCGTTGGGTTGAAGACGGCAAATTCTTTACGTCGTCCGGAGTGTCCGCCGGCATGGACATGGCGCTCGGTCTCATCGCCAAACTCTTCGATCAGGCCACGGCCGACGGCGTTGCCCGCGTCGCCGAATACGAGTGGAACCCGGAGAAAAGCCGCGACCCGTTCGCCGCGATCAACGGCTTGGCTCCCTGAACGCCCGCGCCGACCGGGCGCGGTCCGCGCCAGTCCCCGTTACTCCAGACCCAGCGCCTTGCGCCCTTCCGGAGAAATCATCTGTGGCGTCCAAATCGGATCCCAGACAATGTGCACTTTTGCCGAAGTGACCGTGGGTAACGCGGCGATTTTCTGCCGCGCGTCTTCCGCGATGGTCGGGCCCATTCCGCAACCTTGCGCGGTGAGGGTCATTTTTGCTTCGACGGTGTGCGATCCGTCGCCCGCCCGCTCGATGGCCAGATCGTAAACGAGTCCGAGATCCACGATGTTCACGGGAATCTCCGGATCAAAGCACGTCTTCAACGCCGACCAAACGGCCGCTTCGTTAAATTCGCCCGCGACCACCGCGCCGGACGCAGCCGGCGGCACATAGCCCACGATCGCGCCGACATGTTCGCTCGCGATCCGGAAGAGGCCGTGATCGGTGCGGACGGTCACATTGCCCCCGAGAGTCTGCGTGATAAACACGCCCGATCCGGCTTCCAATGTGGTCGGATGTCCGGCGGGAATTGAGGTCGCGGGCGTGGCCTGTTTGAGCGTTGTTTCCATGGTGGCTGCGGTTAACGGATGGCCAGCTCCAACGGCATCCGGGCGTAGATGCCCTTGGGATCGTTGAAGCTCTTCAGGGCCGAGATCTCTTTCTGGAAACGCCGCGTCACTTCGCCGACGAGTCCGGTGCCGACCCGGGCCTGCGCATCCGGGGCGTATTTGTCCATCAACTCGGCCAGGGCTTCGGCCAGTTCCTTTTTCTGCGGAAACTCGACGATACGGAAATTGCGACCAAGGCCCGCCTTTTCCGCGGCGAACTTCACCGCCGAATCCAAGCCGCCGAGTTCGTCCACGAGACCAAGTTTCTTCGCTTCCACACCGGACCAAACCCGGCCCTGAGCGATCTCGGCCACCACCGCGGGACTCAGATTCCGTCCTTCGGAGACTTTGCGGAGAAACTCGCCGTAGGTCCAATCGATCATGCGCTGGGTGACCTCGAGCTCGGCGTCGGTCTTGGGTCGGGAAATGGTGAGCATATCGGCGTAGCGCCCGGTCTTGGCGCTGTCGAAGGTGATGCCGACGTTGTTCGCGAGCTTCTGCACATCGAACTGGAGACCAAAAACGCCGATCGAGCCCGTCACGGTCGTGGCCTCGGCAAAGATTCGGTCCGCATAGGCCGAGATCCAATAGCCGCCCGATGCCGCGTAGCTGCCCATCGAAACGATCACGGGCTTGGATTTTTGGGCGAGTTGAACTTCCCGGCCGATGTTTTCGGACGCCGACACGCTGCCGCCCGGGCTGTTCACCCGCAGGACGATGGCCTTGACGTTGGCGTCCTGACGCAGCCGCCGGATCTCCCGGGCGAACTTTACCCCGCCCACTTCGCCGATGTCGCCGTCGCCATCGACGATGTCGCCCTCGGCGTAGACGATCGCGATCCGCCCCCGACCGCCCGGCACGGAGACGTCCCGGGTTTTCACCAAGTCGACCACATCCTTCGCAATCTTGGAATAAGACGCTACGGAGATCTGCTTGAACCCGATCTTCTCGCCGGCAGCCGCGCCCGTTTTCGCCCGGAGCTCCGCGATCACTTGATCGCGATAGGCGATGCGATCGACCAGTTTGCCAAGTTTGGCGGCCTCGGGCCGGATGAGACCCTCGGCGTCGACGACGTTTTGGATCGCCTCAGGGGTCAGCCCCCGGGCCTCCGCGAGGTCGGCCACGATCGAGCCCCACAAATCGCCGAGAAGTTTCTCGGTTTCCTCCCGGCTTTCCCGACTCATGTCTTTCCGGGTAAATGGCTCGCCGAACGATTTGTATTTTCCGGCGCGCGAGACCTGCACGCCGATCCCGTATTTCTCGAACATCCCGGCAAAAAACATGGGCTCGCTCGCCAGGCCGGGCATCAAAATCAGGCCGTAGGGATCAAGGATCACTTCCGACGCTACCGAGGCCAAATAGTAATCTTTGGTGCTCACGGATTCGAGGTAGGCCTTGATCGGCTTGCCGCCGGCTTTGAAGTCCAACAGCGCCGCACGGACCTCCTTGAGCGCGGCCAAACCCGAGCCGTAGCCCGCTTGCACGAGTGAACCCGTGATGACGAGACCCGAGATCCGGTCATCGGTCTTCGCGGCTCGGATCGCGCGGGTGATCGAACGGAGTTGCAGCGTCGTATGGTTGGACCCTCCGAACGGCCCGAAATCGAGCAGGGGCGGCGCGTCCGTGATGTTGGACGCCAAATCGAATACGAGATACGAGCCGCGCTCAAACGACGGGGCTTTCGTCTCGGTATTCAAAGCGACGATCGCGCCCAGAATTCCCACGAAGAGCAGCGAGGCTCCTCCTGCAAAAATGACCAACGCCGCCAAAGCACCGAGCAATGAAGTGAAGAAATTTTTCATGCAATTTCCGCAGACCGTAGCTGCAATGCCCCGCGCAGCCAGTCGAAACGCAACATACGGCTGGCGCGTTATCTGCTAAAATCCGGCCGAAATGTGCCGACTGTAACCGCAGCGTCACACCCGCGCCAACGAACAGGTTGCGTCCCGGGTGCGCCGGCTCAAATCTCCCGCCATGAGCGAGCAAAAAGAACTCCTTACCACCAACCGCAAGGCTCTCACGATCAACCTCGATGAACCGCGTTACGGCACGTTCGCGGAGATCGGGGCCGGGCAGGAAGTGGCGCGTGTCTTCTTTCAGGCCGGCGGCGCTTCGGGCACGATCGCCAAGACCATCTCCGCTTACGACATGACGTTCAGTGACGCCATCTACGGGAAGGCGCCGCGCTACGTTTCCCGGGAGCGGCTCGGGCTCATGCTGGACCACGAGTATCAACTCCTGATCGAACGACTCGCCGGCCAACGCGGCGATCGCACCACGTTTTTCGTCTTCGCCGATACGGTCGCGGCCCGCAATTTCAAGGGCACCAATGAGGCGCACGGCTGGATGGGCATCCGTTTCCAAACCACCCCCGGCGGCCCCTACAGCGATGTTGTGCTTCATGTTCGGATGTGGGACAAGGAAAACGTCCTGCAGCAACAGGCCCTCGGCATCATCGGGGTGAACCTGATTTACGGCGCGCTCTACTACCACGACGACCCGCGCAAGCTCGTCGAATCGCTGCTCGATAATCTCTCCGCCGATCGGATCGAGGTTGATATGCTCAAGTTGAACGGCCCCGCGTTCCAAGACGTGGACAACCGGCTCATGTCCCTCCTGCTGGTTCAATTTGGCCTCACCAATGCAGTCATGTTCGGCCCCGATCGCGACGTGCTCCAACCCTCCGAGGTGCTGCGCAACAAGCCGATTCTCGTCGAACGCGGGTCTTTCCGCCCGGTCACCCACGTCAATGTCGACATGCTCAACTGCGCCACCGCGCAGTTTGTCCAAGAACCCTTGGTGAAGGGCAAAGAGGTCGTTGTGGTGATGGAGATCACGATGAACAACCTGCTCGCGGCCGGTGAAATCGATGCGCAGGACTTTCTCGCCAGAGTCGATCTGCTCGGCGACATCGGTTTCACGGTGTTGATTTCAAATTACTCCGAATATTACCGGCTCACTTCTTACATTCGGCGATACACCAAGGAGATGATCGGCGTCGCGATGGGCATCAACAACCTCGTCGAGATTTTCAACGAAAAGTATTACGAAAACCTCGAGGGCGGCATTCTCGAATCCTTTGGCCGGCTCTTCCGCAATGCGGTTAAGCTCTATATCTACCCGATGCGCCAGGAGGGGCTCGATCTTTACACCGGATCCGGGCAAACCCCGAGCGGCTCGGTCGGGCGTCCGGCCCATCACGCCTTCGCTTCCGCGGTGCTCATCAACGCCAAGAATGTCCAGATCGTCGAGCACCTGCGCAACCTCTACGCCCACTTGCTAGAGGCCCACTACATCGACTGCATTGTCGGCTTCGACCCCACGATCCTTCATATTTTCTCCCGCGATGTGCTGCGGCGAATCAAAGAAGGCGATCCGACTTGGGAGCGCATGGTCCCCGACATCGTCGTCGAAGCGATCAAGAAGCGGGGCCTTTTCGGCTGCAACCAATCGGTCGCAGCCACCTGAGCCTCAAGGGCAGTCAATTCCAGTTTTCCGTTTGATTCGACGGGAAGCGGCCGCACGGATAGAGCTCCAATCTCCGGATTAAACTCCTGTCGTCCGCAGCGACCAATGATTCTTGGATGGAGAAGGCGCTCGCCCGGGGGCCTTCAGTCCAGCTCGGATTTAAGGAAAAGATTTCGCGTCTTTTCGCGTGTTTTGAGGCCGGAAAAGCTACTAGCCTCACCGTTTCATTCATGCGCTTCCACAAATACCACGCCCTCGGCAACGACTACATCGTCCTCGATCCCCGCGATTTCCCCTCGTGGCAGGCCGCTCCGACCGTCGAGCAGATTCGCGTCATCTGCCATCGTAATTTCGGAGTCGGCTCCGACGGCATTCTCTGGGGTCCACTTCCTTCTACTCAGAGCGAATTTGGTCTGCGGATCTTCAATCCGGACGGCTCAGAAGCGGAAAAATCCGGTAACGGCCTTCGCATCTTCTCCCGCTTTCTTTGGGATCAAAAGCTCGTCACGAAAACGGCATTCACGGTGGAGACTCCCGGTGGTCAAGTTCAGGTGGTCATCAGGGAGAACGGCCAACTGCTCACCATCGCGATGGGATCGGTCAGCTTCGACAGTGCGAAAATCCCCGTCGCTTTGGCCGGCGCGGCCCGCGAAGTGATCAACGAGAAAATCACCATCCTCGACCGCGATTTCACCTTCTGCGCCGCGACGATCGGCAACCCCCACTGCGTCATTCCCCTGCCCGCGGTGACGCCCGAGTTGGCTCACACTCACGGACCGCACCTCGAAAAACATCCGCTCTTCCCCCGCAAGACCAACGTCCAATTCCTCCAAGTCATCGACCGCGCAAACATCCGTATCGAAATCTGGGAGCGCGGCGCCGGCTACACGCTCGCGTCGGGCAGCAGCAGCAGCGCCAGCGCGGCCGTCGCTTATCGGCTCGGATTGGTGGATCGCAACGTCACCGTGCACATGCCCGGGGGCACGATCGGGATCGAGATCGGCGACGGCTACTCGATCATGATGACCGGCACCGTGAACAAAGTGGCGGAGGGCTCCATGCACCCGGAACTGTTCGCGGTGAGAGTTTGATCCGACTCTCCCCGATTACAAAAGAGCCGGTGCTTTGCTTTGGGCACCGGCCCCGCCCTTGCCGGAGAACTGGGCTTCGCGCCGATCAATACTTCACCGAGCAACCATAGGGTTTGGTCGTGCTCGGTTCGACGGCTTTCCCAGCCTTCAAAGCCGCGAGTGCACCCGACACGTAGTTCGTCGCCTTCTTGATGTCGTTTTTGTCCGTCGAGCGAATGCTGTCGATCGCGCCGTCGTAAACGAGCACGCCGTCCTTGTTGATGACAAACATGTGCGGCGTGGTTTTGGCGCCATAAAGTTTGCCGACCTTGCCGTCTTGATCGCGGAGATACGCCGCCTGCGCTGCGCCCATATCCTTCGACCATTTCGCCACCTTGTCCGGCGCGAAATCACCCTGCGCACCTTTTTTGCCCGAATTGATCAGTAACCAAACGACGCCGTCGGCTGCGGCCGCCTTTTGGAGCGCGGGGAGATTGCCGCTCTCGTAGTGCTTTTCAACAAACGGACACTCCGGGTTTACCCATTCGAGCACGACCGTCTTCCCCTTGAAATCGGCCAACGTATGCGTCTTGCCCGCGATGTCGGTCAATGTGAACGCGGGCGCGGCTTGGCCAACTTTGGCGAGGGCTTGCAGGGGGAGCAGGCAGAACGCGACAGCCAGAGCCGCCGCGGCAAAAAAACTATAGGGAGATGTTTTCATGATAGACACGACACGGGATTGAACGCCGGAATGACCCGCGCGCCAGCCCAACTCCGTGGAAATCCCCAGCCTCGTTTTCAAACGCGGCCACTTGATGCCCGCGACCTTGCGAAATTCTTTGCGGACTCTGTGGCGGCTCTCATCGTCCCTCCCGTGATTGGCTGGATCGCTGACTTTCTACGCTTGGCTTGGGGCCTCCTTTACTGGAACACCCGCAAATCCCTGTTTCAGCGGCGCGGACGGAGCGGGCGCGCTCCTTGCCAGAACCCAAGCGACTCCGGCCGGGCCGCAGAAACCCAGTGTGAGGCCTGCCTGCATTGGGACCGTCCGGCCCGCTTTGCCCGGGTTTGCCCCTTGCTCGTCAGCACTCCCGCCGGGTTGCGCTGCTCGGTCAACGCCTCGGACGTGCGGCCTTTTTGGGGTCTCGCCTTCGGTTATTACGGCGGGACGTTTTTGGCGCTGTATCTCGCCGGCGTTCTCGGGGTCTTCGCGTTTTTGCGCACCATCGGCTACCCGATCAGCATTGTCCACGTGGCGTGGCCCGGGCTTTGGCACCGCGTTCCCGAGGCCCGGGGCGCTTTCTTTTACGAAAAGGGCGTTCGCGCGATGCAAGCCGGGCGGATCAAGGAGGGCTTGCTCAATTTCGACAACGCCTACCGCTTCGATCCCGGAAACTACTCGGCGGGTCTCGCGCTCGCCCGCAATTACCAAGCAGCCCAGCCCGTCCTGTCCGACTCGCTCTACGCTCGCCTCTACCAGGAACATGTCGGTCAAAGATCCGCCACCGCTCAGGATTGGTTCCGCTCGCTGCTCGCCCGCGGGGCTTTTGAGCCTCTTTCCGAGCTGGCGACCAAAGAGATATTGGCCTTCCCCGACCGTGCCAGCCCTTGGATGAGAGCCCTCTTCTTCGCGACGCGACAATCGGCCAATGACACCCCTTTGCGCGCCTTGCTCGACCGCCCCGAAGCCGCGCTTTGGCACCCGCTCTTGCGGCGCGAACTTCAGCTTCGCGAGCAGCCTGCTTCCGGCCAAGCCGCGTTGCGTGATCCTTGGCCGCTTTCGGCACCGTCGTATGCCCATTATCGCCAAGTCGAGGCGCTCATCGAAATCGGTGACACGTTCTCGGCCCTCGACCAATTGGCGCGAGTCGCAGGTCGGCTCGATGACGAATCCTCGCTCGTCCTGCGCTTGGGCGCCTTGGCCCGCGGCCAGCATCGGTCGCAACTTACCTATGAATCCGGAGTGCTCTTGGGTCGTCCGTTCACTCCGGCGCTCATCAAAACGTTGTGCGTTCACCTGATTCGCCATCCCAATCCGGACTTGGCCCGATTGCTCAACGAGCGCGTTGAGCGGGCCAAGCTTCCCCTCGATAACGAGAACGCCGGCACGTTCTTCTCCCTGTTGTGCGTTTTTGGGAGCAATGGGGACCGGGCTGCGGTCGCAGCGTTGACCGCGAGGATCAAGACCATGACTTCAACCCCGTTTCTAGCGCTCAATTCCTTGGAGGCTTTCTTTCGCCAAGAGACAGCCACTTCGCGGATCGCAAACTTCCTTCCCATCGTGCCCCTGCCGGCTGAGGTCACCTACGCCCTGCTCGAGCGCTACCCCGGCACCACCGGCCGAACGGTCAAATCCTCCCCATGACCGCGGAAAGCGCTCAGACTCCTTTGTCGAAGCTCGCCAAATTCAACCTTGGCGTGCTGGGGGTGTTGTTGCTGAGCCTCAGTTTTCGGCTTTGGCCAGAGTGGCTTAAGAATCCCGATCTTTCCCATGGCTTGTTCATGCCGTTGCTCTTTCTCCTGATGTTGCATGAGAGCCGCAGCGCCGGAGTCCGACGCTATCTTCCGGTCGGGCCACTTTCGTCATTCGCGCTTTTCGCCACGCTGGGCTTCGCCCTCGTAACTTTGGCGCTCGCCGGCGTTTATGCGGCGTCTCTCGGGTGGTCGCACGCCTTAGTCGAGTTCCTGTTGGTGGCCACCCTGACCGGGCTGCTTACCGCCGGTTGGATAGCGTTTTCGTCGACGAGTGTTCGCGCGATTCCGTTCAACTGGCCCGCCGGGGTCGCGATCGGGCTGTGGTTGTTGAGCGCTCCCATTCCGCCCGGCACCTACTCGCGTCTCACCCTCGGCTTGCAGTTGTGGGTCAGTGAAAATGTGCTCGACGCCCTGCACTTGCTGGGCGTCGCCGCCCGTCGCGAGGGTAACGTGATCGAACTCGCCACCACCGTCGTCGGCGTGGCCGAGGCCTGTAGTGGCGTGCGCAGCCTGATTTCCTGTATCTTCGCGGGCTTTTTCTTTTCCGCCACGCTCGTTCGTCGCCCGTGGGCGCGGGTTCTCATCATCGCCCTCGCCGCTCCTTTGGCGATTTTGATGAACTTTGTCCGCTCACTCGCGCTGACGTTGCTGGCCAACTCCGGGATCGACATCGCCGGCACTTGGCACGACGCAACCGGCTTCGCGGTGCTCGGTGTCACCGCAGCGCTGCTGGGCGGTTTGGCGCTGCTGCTGGAACGCCGCAGTTCGGCTCCGGTCGCCCCCTCAGATCTCCCAACTGAAAATCGCGGGCTGAATCCCCAACTCTGGCTGGCCGCATCGCTGGGCCTGACTCTCACTTTGGTCGTTTTCTTCGTAAGAAATACCCGGCCTGCGCCGCTAACGACCACCCCGACCCCCGACTTGCTCGCCATTTTGCCGGCTTCTTCTGACGGCTGGCGCGTCGAGACTTCCCGCGATTTGTATCAATTCAGCGATGCCCTGGAAACCGAGTTTCTCGCCCAACGCACCTATCTCGGCCGCACCGCCGCCGGCCCGACCGAGGTGACGATCTACCTCGCCTATTGGCGACCCGGCCAATCGAGCGTCAGCAGCGTAGCTGCCCACACGCCGGACGCGTGCTGGCCGGGTTCCGGGTGGACGGCGGTGCCCGACCCGGTGAAACGCGACACTCCGCTCGTCGGAACACGCACCCTCGCCCCCGCCGAGTATCGGGTTTTTTCGAGCGCCGGCCGCCCCCAGCATGTCTGGTTCTGGCACCTCTTCGACGGGCGCCCCACCACCTTCGCCGATCCTTACAACCTTGTTGATCTGTTCGGCTTGGCCTGGCGCTACGGATTCCGCCGCGACGGCGATCAACTCTTCGTCCGCGTTTCAAGTAACCGCCCATGGACGGAGTTCGCCGCCGAACCGTTCCTCGCCGAGGCTTTCACCCGGCTCCAACCCCTCGGCCTCTAGGTCAGCGTTTTGCCATCGTATGCCTTTTGCCACCACTCGTCGCGAACGCGTCGCCCTCGCCTTCATCGGGCTGATCATTATTCTCGGTTTGCTCGGGCTCGCGGTGCTGTAGAATTCTGCCTCGTTTTCCCCGTCACTTTCTCCTCGCCCCACTTCACTTCGCTGCATCTCTTCCCCATTTCCACGCGTATGAGTCTTCAGCTCCATGCCATTGCTGTTGTCCTTAGGTCATTCCCAATTCTTCGCGTGCTCCGCAGAACCGCGTGATCGTGACCGTCTTCCGCGCCTAAACCTCATGAGTGACTCCGGTTCAACCGAGCAACCCGACGAACGCCACGCGGTCGACGCGCTGCTGCTAAAGCGGGTGGCTGCCGGTGACCGAGCCGCCTTTTCCGAGCTCTACGACCGCTTTTCAAAACCGCTGTATTCGACGGCGGTTCGGATTTTGACCGACACTGCCGAGGCTCAAGATGTGGTCCACGACGCCTTCGTTGCGCTTTGGGACAAGGCCAACACCTACGAGTCGTCGCGTGGCACCGCGTTTTCCTGGGCCCTCACCCTCACCCGCAATCGGGCGATCGACCGGTTGCGTTCGCGCCGCCGACGCGCCGAACTTCTTGAAAACTCCGCCCCGTCCGACCTCGGACTCGACGAAAACTCCTCCGGCCCTTCCGCCGACGAGTCAGCCGACACTTCCGACCAAGCCGCCGCCGTCCGCGCCGCCGTCGAGACATTGCCGCCCGATCAACAAAGAGCCCTGAAACTCGCTTTCTTCGGCGGTCTTACCCAGGAGGAGATCGCCGCCCGCCTGCGCACCCCGCTTGGCACCGTCAAGGCCCGGATTCGCCGCGGCCTGCTCAAACTTCGCGAGCGACTCGCCGCCCGCCAATGATCGCCGAACGCCA
>CALSBN010000155.1:0-12191 GCA_943373185.1 Opitutus sp. GAS368
GTGCATCTCGTCGCGCTCCAAGACATCACCGCCCGCCGGCAAGCCGAGGAACACCTGCGCGCGAACGAAGCCCGGCTCCATGCCCTTTTCGAGTTCTCGCCGTATGCGATTTGGGATGAAGATTTTTCCGCCGTGCGGGCGTTTTTTGACCGGCTTCGCGCCGACGGTGTCGTGGATTTCCGCGCTTACTTTGATTCCCATCCGGACGACGTCGCCCAATGCGCCTCGCTGGTAAAGGTGCGGGCCATCAACCAACAAACCGTCCGACTCCATGAGGCATCGTCCAAAGCCGATATCTTTACCCACATCAAAGACTACTTCGACGCTGCTGCGTTGAATGTTTTCAAGGAGGAGTTGATCGCCTTGGCCGAGGGCGATTCCTTTTTCTCCGGCGACATCCCAATCCGGCTCCCCAACGGCAAGCGCATCGTCTGCGCCTTCCAACTCACGGTAGTGCCCGGCTCGGAGCGGACCCTAGATCAAGTCTTGGTGACTCTTGAAGACGTCACGGCACGGCGTCTCCATGAACGGATCGAGCGCGAAAGCGCGATGCAGCTCAGTCTCGTCATTCGCGGAGGCGACATCGGGTATTGGGACTGGAATTTCGTCACCGGCGATCTCGCGGTCAATGACCGGTGGTTCACCCTCTTGGGGTTGGATCCCAAAAACACCCGGTCCAGCTTGGAACTGTGGAGCTCCTTGGTCCACCCCGACGACCGGCCCGAGCTCGGTCGACGGATCAAAGAGATCATTTTGAACCCGGCGTGTGTCGACGGTGAAGCCGAGATCCGCGCCCAACACGCTTCCGGCCACTACATTTGGATTCTCGAAAAATTCAGTATCGTGGGCCGCGACTCGGAAGGCAGACCGTTGCGCATCGTCGGGACTCACCTCGACATCACCGCCCGCAAAGAAGCGGAGCTGGAGCTTTTGCGGAGCAAGGACGCGCTGAACGAAGCCCAACGCATCGCCCACTTGGGCAGTTGGGAACTGGACCCCGCGCGCGACCGGATGACGTGGTCCGAAGAACTCTGCCGGATTTACGACGTTGCTCCCTCAATCCTGCCCCTTTCCTCCCTGGATCACGAAAAACGGGTCACGCCGGAAAGCTGGGCCCGGTTAAACGCCGCTCAAAGCCTGAGCTTGGCGACCGGCCAACCCTTCGAACTGGAGATCGAAATTTTGAAAGGCGCAGGTCGCACCGGCTGGCTTTGGGTCCGCGGTGAAACGATGCGGGAGGCTCAGGGTGCGGCTTCCGGCTTGCGGGGCGTCGCCCAAGATATCACTGGCAGAAAGCTCGCTGAAGCCGCCCTGCATCTGAACCAACTGGTTATCGAAAACATCTCCCAAGGCGTCATCGTGACCGGCCCCGATCGGCTTATTCTGTCGGTCAATGCCGCGTTCAGCGCGATCACGGGCTACAGTCGCTCGGAATCTTTGGGTCGGGATTGCAAATTTCTCGTCGGGCCTTTGACCGATCCGGTGACCACGGCGGCCATCCGGTCCGCTCTGAACAGCAGAAAGGCATTCGCCGGCGAAATTCAAAATCACCGCAAAGACGGCACCCCGTTCTGGAACGAACTAACGATCACACCGGTGTTCGACGCTCAAGGCTCCCTTTCTCATTTCATCGGCGTCACCCGGGATTTCACCGGGCGCAAACGGATTGAGGAGGAGAAAATCGAAGTGGAGGCCCAGCTCCGGCAATCGCAGAAACTGGAGGGGATCGGGCAACTCTCCGGCGGGATTGCCCACGATTTCAACAACCTCCTCACCGCGATCCTCGGTTACACGACTCTACTGCAGGACGAACCGCGTATTTCGCCCCCGCAGCAGGAGATGTTGGAGCAAATCGCCCAAGCCGGACACCGGGCCGCATCGCTTACGCGTCAACTCCTGCTCTTCAGCCGGCGCGAGACTCCCGTGCGCCGCGATGTCGATCTCAATCACGTCGTCGCCGAGCTGTTCAAGATGTTGCGCCGCCTCCTCGGTGAAAACATCGACATCCACCTCGCCCTGACCGCCCAACCTCAGGTCGTCCACGCCGATGCCGGAATGCTCGATCAAGTGTTGCTCAACCTGGCCGTGAACGCCCGCGATGCCATGCCTCGCGGAGGTAAGCTGACCATCGCCACGCAGCCCGTCACCTTTACCGCGGCTTCCGACGGCGGCGCACTTGAGGATTCCCGCAACTTCAATTCGCGTGTCCCGTTCCCAACTCAAACCGGGGCGCCTGCCGGTGAACGCCCGCCCAAGCCGTTTGCCTTCCGGCGCGAAGGTAATTTCACCTGTCTGAGCGTCATCGACGAGGGCTGCGGCATCCCGCCTGAAGTGATCGATCGAATCTTCGAACCGTTTTACACCACAAAAGAGGAGGGCAAAGGCACCGGTCTTGGTTTGGCCACGGTCTACGGAGCCGTGCAAATGCATGATGGCTGGATCGAGGTGAAGAGCCAACCGGACCAGGGTTCAGCTTTCCAAATCTATCTGCCCCGAATTCCCGGAGCCAGCATCGAAGAAGTCTCAACTCCCCGGGCACCGTTGGAGAAATCAGGTCGCGGAGAGACAATTCTCATCGTGGAGGATGAGACCCTCGTGCGATTGGCGATGCGGGTCGCGCTGGAGCGCAGCGGCTACCGCGTGCTCGACTGCAACTCCGGGGCCGCCGCACTGGAACTCTGGTCGACGCACCGCGACCGGATCGATCTGTTGGTTACGGACATGATGATGCCCGGCGGCGTCAGCGGCGCGGATCTGATCAAGCAACTCATCGCCGACCGCCAAGACCTCCCGTTCATTTTGATGAGCGGCTACAGCGCAACATTGGCCGAAGACCTCAAAGCCTTGCCCCAAGGAATTAAATTCCTGAGCAAACCATTTCCCCTTGAGGCCATCCTCGGCACGGTCCGGGCTAGCCTCGACGCAAGACCCCGGCCGGATTCCCGTCCCACCGGCTAGCTCAGATTGCGACCGCTCACCCTTTTACCCATGCATAGTTCTCTTGCTCTCCTCCTATTGCTGTCACTGTTCGCCCCGCTCCATGCCGCAGAGGGCGTAAAGCCGCTCAACATCCTTGTTCTTTACGCTGACGACTGGCGTCACGACACGCTGGGCGTCGCCGGTCATCCAATCGTCCAGACTCCACACCTCGACCGCCTCGCCGCCGAAGGCGTCCGCTTCACCCGCAACGCCGTCACCACCTCCATCTGCGGCGTAAGCCGGGCCACGCTCTTCACCGGCCAATGGATGTCCCGCCACGGCAATCCTGCCTTCGAGATGTTCAAGACCCCTTGGGCCGAGACCTACCCCGGACTCCTGCGGGCCCAAGGTTTTTACACCGGACACATCGGCAAATGGCATAATGGAAAATTCCCCGCCGCCAACTTCGATTTCGGGCGATCCTACGCCGGTGTGCATTGGATCAAGAACACCGACGGCACCCAAATTCACGTCACTCAAAAAAACGAAAACGACGCCCTCGAGTTCCTCCGCACGCGACCCGCTGACAAGCCTTTCGTCCTCACCCTCGCCTTCTTCGCGACACATGCCGAGGATCAAAACCCGCTCCAGTTTCTCCCCCAGCCCGGCAGCATGGAACTCTACAAAGATTCCGTCATCCCCACGCCGACGACCGGTGGCGACGAGTTTTTCAAGCGCCTCCCCCCCTTCATCGCCAACGATAAGAACGAGGGCCGCAACCGCTGGCGCTGGCGCTTCGACACGCCGGAAAAATACCAAACAATGATGAAAAACTACTACCGCCTCGCGACGGAGGTGGACCGCACCTGCGGCCGCGTGATCGACGAACTGCGCAAACAGGGCGCCCTCGAAAACACGCTCGTGGTCTTCACCACCGACAACGGCTTTTTCCACGGCGAACATGGGCTCGCCGACAAATGGTATCCGCACGAGGAAAGCATCCGCGTCCCCCTCATCGTGCGCGACCCGCGCCTGCCCGCCGCCCGACGCGGCCGCACCAACGCCGATTTCACGCTCAACGTCGACCTCGCCCCCACCTTTCTCGCCGCCGCCGGCGTCGCCGCCCCCGCGCGGATGCAAGGCCGCGACCTCGCACCGCTCTACCTCGCCACCACCCCGCCCGCATGGCGCACCGAGTTTTTCTACGAGCACGCCACGATCCGGAACATCAACTTTATCCCTTCGTCACAGGCCTTGGTGCGCAAAGACCTGAAGTATTTTTTCTGGCCCGACTTCAATCACGAGGAGCTATACGATCTCACCGGCGACCCGGGCGAAACGAACAACGTCGTCGCGACCCCGGCCTACGCCTCCCGCCTCGCTGAGATGCGGACCCGCTTCGCCGAGCTCAAATCCGAGGCCAAGTAGACCAAGGCCCTCGCGCTCGACGGCCGCAACGCGAGCACCGCCGGCGGGTGCTCAGCTGAACTCACAAAGAGGAACCCCGCGAGTTCGCGTCGCGTTGCCACCACCAGCCCAAGACTCCTTGCGCGAAACCGTTTACTGCCGGCTGGCCCACCGAAACTCGGGAGACGCTCAAGTCCTTTAGCGTCTGCGAAACCGTCGGCGGAAGATCGCCGGGAAACCAATGGAACCAACTGCCAAAAATCTCCGCTTCGTTCCGGAAACGGGCAGCGACCAAAGGCAACGCCCCGTCAATGACGAAGGTATCCAGCCGGGTCCCACTTACGGCCGAGCCGCAACAGGTCTCGGCCAAACGCGCGCGCAGTGCGCCGAAACCGTGCTCGGCCCGAAGTGCCCGGGTTCCCTTCTCTGCGGAAACCCGCGGCCAACTCAGGGCCAACTCCGACAATCGCTGCGGCCAATCCGCATCCGCCTGAACCCAGCGGCGATATTGTTCTAGGCGGTTCCTCGGATGATTGGCCGGCCGCACTCCTTGCATCTGCCAATGGCCGTGTTCCGACGCCAAAATCTCTTCGATCGAAACGTCTTTTTCCGCCCAAGTTTCCAGCGGGAATTTTCCCGCAACCCGCAGCATCGCGGCGCGGTTGAATCGATAGCCCAATATCTCCAGCGCCGAAGTGTGACAGGCCGCGGTCCAACCCAACCGCTCGATTCGCAGTCGCGCATAGCGAACTTTTTGCCGCCATCTCAACCCGGCGGCCGATCGCAAGCATGCGTCCAAGGCCTCCGGCGACATCATACTTAGCGTCTCGAAAATCAACCCGCTTGGTCGGGCTGCCATCCGCTCGATCGCCTCATCGGCGGCGAATTCCTCCAGATCGTGCTGCAGCAAGGCCAGCAGCACCAAAACGGGGATGCGCCGCCTGTTCTTGGCTTTGGAGGCCGACCCTTCACTCCGAGGAAACAGCACCACGTGCAGCACCACGCGGTCGTAAGCCGGGTCCACCTCGTGTTGGTGCGCTGCCCAATCTTCCTCGTGCAGATGCAACTCCACATCGCCCGTCACCTCGGGGTTCGTTCCAAAGCGGATTCTCGCTCCCAAAAAGTCCGGCCCTCCCAGCTTGTTCCAACGCCCGGGATGGACGATCTCAACGCGCTCGCCCTCCGCGGTCAGCGCCCGACTCCGGTCAAAATCACCCCGGAGCCAAATCTTCTGCAGCAGGTTTTCGGAGAACGAATAACTACCATACAAACCCTGCAGCTCAGCGACGCTACCGACGGCTTGATTCATGGTCGATGCTTCCAGTTCCGGTCATTGGTGCGGACGCGTCCGGCCAGATTCGAACCCATCATCGCTTCGGCTCGACGCACCCAGGCCGCCAAATCGTCCGGCGAAATCCAATGCGCGCCCAATCCCTCGATTGTTCGGCCCTCCGCCGTATCGCCGGTTGCAACCCAGCAATCCGACGCCGCTACGCTGCGCCCGACCCAACCTTCAATGAAAGCATCCGCCGTCATTCCCGTCGGCGTGCGCACCACCGAGAAGGTCTGCGCGGCGCCGGGACAACGCAGTTCCAAATCCTTGCCGCTGCCGTCAAAAACCAAGGTCACCCGCACGCCTTCGTGGTCATGGATCGTCGACAATGCCCGTTCCAAACTCGCGTGCGCGGCCGGCCGGCTGCGCGCCAGCATCGTTCGGAGTTCCGGCCATGCATGTGCGATGTTGGATCCATCGACCATGAGATGCCGCCCACTCGCCATCCCCCAGCCCTACGCCCGCCCGGTTAATGGGCAAACCCGGATTGGAAAGAGGAAGAAATAATCCCACCAAATTCACCTTGCTGACCCTCCGAGCGCTTCGTCTGCTCCGGACCCATGTCCTCCTACGCCCTCGCCAAACTTATCGGCTTTGCCCTCATCGTCCTCGTCCTGATCGTGGCGGCCGCCCAATCCACCTATGTCGTCCAACCCGGATTCCGCGGGGTTCAGGTCACGCTCGGTAAGGTGAGCGAGCAATTCAAACCCGAAGGCTTCGGCACCAAGGTTCCCTTCGTTTCAACCATCCTCCCGGTTCCCATCCGCCAGCTCACCCGCGAACTGAACGCGGAGTGCTACTCCTCCGATCTGCAGCAAGTCACCGTCCGTCTGCGGGTGCTCTACCGCATCCCGGAAGCCGCCGTGGTCAAAATTTTTCAGGACTACGCCGGCGACCCGTTCGACAGCTTGATCGCCCCCCGCATCCAAGAGGCCCTCAAGGAAGTCACCGCCCTCCAGAGCGCGGAGCAAATCGTGAAAAAGCGGGAAGAAATCAAGACGCGCTCGCTGTCGTCCGTGAAACAAAAAATCGGCGACATCCTCTATGTCGAAGACTTGGTCCTCGAGAACATCACGCTGTCCAAAGAACTCGAAGCCGCGATCGAGTCGAAGATGGTCCAAGAGCAAGAAGCCGCCAAAGCGCGCTTCACCCAACAGAAGTCACAGATCGAAGCCGACACCGTGATTATCAAAGCCAAAGGCGAAGCTGAGGCCATCCGCATCCGCGGTGAAGCGCTCCGCGACACTCCCGGACTGATCCAACTCCAGATCGTTGAAAAGTGGGATGGAAAATCACCGCTCGTCATCGGCGGCGGCGAAAACACGGGGACCAACTTTATTCTCCCGCTCGGGACCCCGGCATCATCGCCGCCGGTTAAGAAATGAGCCCGGCCGCCCGGCGCAATCTAGGCCTGATGGTGGGCGTGGGTGCGATCATCGCACTTTGTGTGATTTTCCCCCGGGTTTTGGCGTTCGTCGAGCTTGCCGCCAGAGAGCTGAGATATCTCTGGTGGCTGGTGGTGATTTTGGCGCTCGGCATCTGGTTGGCATTTTTCCTCGGAAAAAATCGCGATTGAAAGCGGCCGAGGCGGCGTAAAGCTCTCACCGCTCGGTTAACGGAGAGGTGGCAGAGTGGTCTATCGCGATGGTCTTGAAAACCATTGGGCCGAAAGGTCCCGGGGGTTCGAATCCCTCCCTCTCCGCCAAATTCTTCCCTGATTTCCGGAATGGAAGCGGAGCCTTCACGTCTCGAGACGTCCCGCACCTGATACGAGGCTGCGAAGTTGACCGCAGGTCTCGAAGCTCGCCCCGGGCGTAATCCACGCGGCGCCGACGGTCGGAAGCTGGGCGCACACCCCCTCGATTTCTGCGGAAGAGCTGACAAAAAAAGCGGTTGAAAGTGCGTCGGAAAGGGCCGCCGTCGGCGCCAGTGCCCACGTTCGATTTACTCTCGCCGCGATGGTCCGCGTGCGCGGATCGGCAATATGAGTTCCTTGCACCGCGAGGCCGGAGCCGCTCAGGGCACATCGCGTCAAATCAAGAGTGCAATAGGACGCCTCTTCGCCGAGACCGATCCGCCAACCCTCGCCGTCAACGGGGGCACCGGTCGTAAGGACGCTGCTTCCGCCCGCGCTCAAGCAAGCGCTCCCGATCGACCATTCCTCGAAGAGGCGGTCAAACTGGTCGAGTGCGTAGCCCTTGCCGATCGCCCCCAAATCCAGATGGAGACGCGGCACCCGCGAGGTTAAGGTGTGTGCTGCGGGATCGAGCGTAAACGGCACGGCATCCGGCGAAAAATCCGGCCCGAAGTCGGAGGCATAGGCCGCGTCGAAGGCCCGGCCCGTGACTACGGAAATTTCTGCGGCCAACAGCAAACACTGGAGCGCGTCGTCGCCGATCGAAATCGTTTCGCCGCACTGCATCCGGTTGGCCCTGGCAACATCGCTCGATTCGACGTAGCGACTGAGCTCGTTCTCCAGGCGATCAAGTTCGCGAAAGGCCGCTATGGCGGCTTGGCGGGCGTAATCTCGCGGCTGGTCGGCGACCACGATTGTAAAGGTCGTGGCCATGGCCTCGTGAGTGAAGGAGTGGCGCATCATTGGCGAAGCCGGCGGCGCAGCCGGAACATCGCCAACATTGGGCGGAGCCAGAGCTGGCGGAAGCCATACTTTGCTACACCCCGGGTGCGGGGGTGATGACGAACGCGAAACTCGCCGACCTTAAAGCCGGCCGCCAACACCACGGCGGGGATGAAGGATTGCAGCAACTCGAACGGGAAAAGCGCCGAAACCACCTTCCTGCGCATCACCCGGAGCTGGCAGCCACTGTCATGGAAATGGTCACCGAGAAGGCGACCGCGAACGAAGTTGGCCAAGCGAGACATTGCCAAACGGAGAAATGAGTCGTGCCGGTCGTGGCGCCAACCGCAGGCGAGATCGAGTTGCTCCGTTTCCAAGTGTTCCATGAGAGCGGGCAAATCGCGCGGATCATTTTGACCATCACCGTCCATGGTGAAAATGAACTCGCCCCGAGCGGCCCGCAGACCATCGAGCAATGCCGCAGCCTGCCCGAAGTTTTGGGGTTGGTTCAAGACACGACATTGAGGCCACCGCCCGATACACAACTCCAGCTCGGCCCCAGTCCCATCCGTGCTGCCGTCGTTAACGAGGATCGCTTCCCAATCGCCGGTCATTTCATCCAAAACCTCGGCTGCGGAGGCGATCAAAGGCAGGATGTTACCCGCTTCGTTGAAAAAGGGGACCACGAGCGAATAGCGCGGGGACGGGGTCATGGGGTTTCCACCGTGAAAACTGTGCAAATGAAGCCCGGGCGCAACCCGAGGAAGGACTCTCTGTATCTTCCCCTTAGACGTGAACGCACGGCATCCGTGTTCGCGGCCGACGCGATGATCAGTGCTCCGTCGCAATCATCCGGCGGAAGCGACCAATATCCAACTTGATCAAGCCCCCGGAAATACCAAGGGAGAGGCCAATACTCTTCGCTAATCACACGGATCGCACCTTGCGGCGATTTGGCCAAGGCCGACTCGGCAAGCCCCCGGACCTTGCGGACATCGGGTGAGCTATGGACATACGCGTAAGGATTTCGGACGTCGGCCGGTCGGAGAAAAACGGCGAGATTGGTTTGGCGCCACTGGGAGAGAATCACGAAAGCCGCCAGCACGATGGCGACGCTACGAAATGGAATCGCGGCGAGTGCGCCAGCGGCCAGGACCGCGAGTCCGGGCACCAAGTGAATGACGTGCCACGGGGTTTTGTAGGGAGTAACCGAAAGCGCGATCCCAACCAAGATCGTGTAGATAAGGGTGCCCCGCAGGAAGGGCTGCGAGTGCCGCAGCGCAACAAGCGCCCCGACGAGTGCGAAGCCCGAGAAGAGGAGTTGTTGCCAAAGAAGTCCGCCCGAGCGTTGCCAGCCGAAGAGCGATAGAAAATAGAACCAGGGCTTCTCGTGGCCCGAGCCCTCGGTCACCCGTCCTGAAGCAGGTGAATAAGTTGAAAACGCGTCAGAGAGGCCGGTGAAATGGGTGCCGAACGATGAATAAAAAAGTGCTGCGCTCAAAAAAAAGGCTCCGAGGAAGACGGCGAGATCACGTTTCGGCCGTGTCGTCTTGAACGAATTTGTTCGGACGACCCAGAGTGCGATCAAGGCGGCGGAGAGGAACAGCGGCGCACTCGCCTTGGTCGCCTGCATCAGGCCGGCGCCGATGCCGGCCCCCAACGCCCAACGCCAGTTCCCGGAGCGCCACCAACGCTGGGTGCAGACGACGGTGGCGAGGAAGAACGCCAACAGTGACGTCTCCTGAACGAAGTAACGGCTGTAATAAACCGACGCCGGCGCGATGGCCAAGAACGCCGCCGCTGCAACAGCCGCCCATCGGCCGGACGCCGCAGCAAAAAAAAATAGCAACAGCACGCTCAACGTGCCGCTCAGCGCGGGCACCAACCGAACTGTGCTTTCCGAAAGGGCCGCGAGACTCTGTTCGCCCCGGAGCCAAGCGATCGGCAGCGAGGCGTAATAGAGCGTGGGACCGTGGTGATCGACAGGGTCGAATTCGTAAACTCCGTGTTCAAGCAAGGCTCCGAGCTTTACCGCTTGATTGGCCTCGTCGGCGTGCATGGAACGCACCGCGAGATCGTGGGTGCGTAGCCACAGGGCGGTGGCCGCGACCAACGCGATGGGCAGCCAGCGGTGCACCTTAGCAAGCATGAGGGGTATGAAAGCGGGGAGAAACCCGGACACAAGAAAGGGCGGACCGCAGTCCGCCCTTTCGCTCAAAAGAGAATCCCGCAGCCGTTACTTCACCAGCGCACCGTGAACTTCAACTTCGCAGTAATGATTAAGCTCATCCGAGGTGTTGCCGTTGCTGTAGAGTCTGACGTAGCGCCCTACGGCCCCCTTGGCATCGAGCAGTCGGCCTTCAAAGTTCTCAATGTAGGCGAGGTCTTTGCCTTTGCCGAGCTTCGACGAGTTGTCGTCGTCGTTGTTGTAGATCGTGGTCACTCCGGTCTTGAAGTCTTTGTCATCGGAAACCTGAACGACGACGTCGTGGTAAACGCGGGCTTGGGAGTGGAAATGCCAGATGGCGATAGCGGCAACCTTGGCCTTTGCGCCAAGGTCGATTTGGACCCACTGGGGCGTCGGCCCGAGCTCAACGTAAGTGCCGTCAGTGCCCGACTTGTCCCCGTCTGTGATATAAGAAAGTTCACCGATGACCGGCAGCGAGTCGCTGCTCGTAACGGTTTTGCCTTTGGAGAGATTCACCGTGCCGGCCGGAACCATGAGATCGGGGCGTTTTCCGGCCCGAGGGGCTTCAAGATTGGGCAAAGAAATCGGACGGGGAGTGCCGGCAAAGAGCGGTTTGGGCAATTCCAACTGAAGTGGAACCGGGGCTTGCGCTTGTGCGCCGGCGGTAAGCACCGACACGGCGAGGACGAGAGACAGCTTTTTGAGGATCATAGGTGGAATAAAAATCACGGGATAAAATTAAGCCACGAAGTCTTCGGGCTTAAACATGAGGGTCTCTTGAGCGGCGATCGCTTCATTGATTTTCAGCACGGTGACGGCGGTGGCGAAGGCCGACTCGCCCGGACAGGAGAGCGGAGTGCCCTTTCGAACCGCGTCCACGAAATTCTCGAGGTGAGGTTGATGAATGGCTTTGTCCAAAGTCACGGGGATGTCCCAGGCAGAAAGGGCCGCTGTTTCACGAACATCAACTCCGGCCGATTTTGAAGGACCACCGAGTTTTTTGACTCCGACTTTCTCCCAAGGTTTGACGGCAGCCGGCGCGCCCTCACCCGACGACGGGCTGGCAACAATGCCTTTCGCAACCCATTGATCCCACTCCGGCGCGCGGGCCTCACGATAGAGTTTGGTGTATTTTGGATTCTCAGAAATCTTGAGTGCCCCCTCATCTCCCATAAAATATTCGTGATAACCGCCTCCGGCACTCGTCGTGGTGAGGACTTGGTAGGATGCGCGAACCATTCCCTCTTTGGTGGGGAACTCGAAAATCGCGATGGCATTGTCGAACCACTCGTGGGTTTTGTAATAGTCGGTCCCGCCGCTCGCCATGCAGGAGCGGGGATTGGAGCCGAGCATCCAATTATACATGTCGATCTGGTGGGCGCCCAAGTCGGACATCGGTCCACCTGCATAGCGCTTAAACCAGCGCCAATTGCGGAACTCGTGCATATTGGCGTAGCCGTATTTGCCGAGTTTAGCCTCAGCGATGCCTTGGTTTGCGGGATAACCGTAATCGTCGCTCACCGCACGGTGCCACTGGCCGGAAATGTTCGTAACCCGACCCAGCAAGCGGTCGCCGTTAAGAATCCGGTCACGCGCATGCTGGTAACGCGGATTGCTGCGGCGTTGGTGGCCGAGTTGGAGCAGTTTTTTGGTTTCACGAGCGGTGACCACCATCGAACGAGCGCCCTCGACTGTGTTGGACATGAGCTTCTCGCAATAAACGTGCTTTCCCGCTCGTAGAGCAGCGTTGGTGTGCTCCGCATGCA
>CALSBN010000156.1:0-12176 GCA_943373185.1 Opitutus sp. GAS368
GCGTTGGGTCAGGTTCGCGCTTTTCAACGGCAGGACGGGGCCTAAGGTCGCGCGATGAAGCGACTCCTGCCCCTGTTCGTATTGGCCCTGACCTTGTCGATGATCATCGCGCCGTTTGCGCTGGCGGCGGACGCGGCGAAGGCCGCGCCGACCGTGCCGGACCGGTCGCCGGGTGCGCCGATCGCGGGTGCGATTTCCACGGTGACGGGCATGGCGATCTCGCCGTTGCTCGGCACGGGAGCCTATGGTGCGTATCAGTATTTCAACGCGACGACGCCCGAGCAGAAGGCGGCGCTGCCGTGGTTTGCGCAGTGGGCGTTTTTTGGCCCGGCATTGCTGATCGTGGGCGCGTGCGCGGCGAAGGATGCGCTCGGGGCCGCGGTGCCGCCGGGCATGAAAAAGCCGCTCGATGTGCTGGAGACGATCGAGAACAAGGCGACGGGCCTCGTCGCGGCGGGCGCGGTCGTGCCGTTCACGATGGCGGCGGTTTCAAAGATGCTGGTGGGATCAAAGACGGCGGGGGTGGACGGGGCGGTGCTGGAGTCGAGCGGGATGGCGATGTTGCAGGTGGGGGCGATCGACTTTTCGTGGCTGTTGAATCTGCTCACCGTGCCGTTTGGCATCGCGATGTTTGCGGTCGTCTGGATGGCGTCGCACGCGATCAACGTGCTGATTTTGCTGAGCCCGTGGGGGGCGATCGATGCGGCGCTCAAGGGCATGCGCACGGGATTGCTCGGGCTGCTCACACTTTCGGCGACCATCAATCCGTGGATCGGCGCGCTGCTATCGGTGGCGGTGATCGTGGTGGCCTGGCTGGTGGCGGGCTGGGCGTTTCGCCTGACGTTCTTCGGTTCAGTGTTTTGCTGGGATTTTTTCACGGTGCGGCGCGCGCGGTTTTCGCCGAAGGAGAACGACAACAAAATGTTTGCGGGCGGGAATCTGCCCGGCGTGCCGCCGCGAACCTATGGCCGGCTCGCGTTGCGCACGGCAGGCGGGATCGAGTTTTATTACCGGCCTTGGCTGGTGATGCCGGAGCGCAGCGCAGTGGTGACGGTGGACAAGAGCCAGCTCGCCGTGGGCAAGGGCCTGTTCTTTTCGAGCATCACGGCGAACGATCACGATACGCTCTTTCTGCTGCCGCCCCGTTACCACGGCCACGAGGACACGGTGGCGCGGGCGTATCTGATGGGCGGCGGGGTGCGCGCGGCGGGCCTGCGCAAAGCGTGGGGCGTGCTGCGCGAGCTGTTTGGCGGTTCGGCGGCGAAGACTCAGGTGGTCTGACGGTGCGGGGAGGCGGAGAAGTTGAGGGCTGAGAGTTCGGAATTGATCGAACGGTGGGCCCGACCGCTGGTCGGGCTTTTAGACATGCCGAAAACCGACCGGCGGTCGGTGCCACAGTCGGACCGCAACGGGGCGTTCGGGGCTAAACTCAGCCGCGCAAAATCTTTCGCACGCCGCGGACGAGCCGGCCCATGCCTTCGTTGGCGTTGGCGATCGTCAGCGCGCCGTAAGCCACGCGGATCGTGCAGCGGTCGGTGACCCCGAAGGCGCTGCCGGGAATCACGGCGACGCCGTGATCGCGGATGAGTTCTTCGGCGATCTCCATCGAAAAGCGGGCGGTGCGGAGCCGGGGGAGAAAATAAAACGCACCGTGGGCCGGCGGGATTTCGGCGAGTTCCTCGGTGACGAGCGGGGCGAGCTCGCGGCCGACCACGATGCGCACGGCGGCGAGGTCGCGGAGTTTGTCGCGGATGTAGAGGGCGCTGTCGGAGAGTGCGCCGAGGGCGGCGAACTGCGAGATCACGGGCGGGCAGATGATGAGCGTGTCTTGGATTTTGCGCAGCGCGGCTTCGAGGGCGGCGGGATAAACCATCCAGCCGATGCGCCAGCTGGCGAAGCCGTAGGTCTTGGACATGGAGTAGAGCGAGATCGTGTGGGCCGCGGCGCCCGGGATCGAGGCGGGCGAGAAGTGTTTCGCGCCGTCGTGAAGGAAGTATTCGTAGGCCTCGTCGTGGATGTGAGTGAGACCGTGTTCGGCGCACAGGGCGTTGACGGCGCGGAGATCGGCCTCGGGGTAGACGGCGCCGGTGGGGTTGTTGGGTGAGACGGTGAGGATCGCGCGCGTGCGCGGGGTGATCGCGGCACGGAGGGCGGCGAGGTCGAGTTGGTAGTTGGCGTCGGTCGGCACGAGCACGGGCCGGCAATTGGCCAACGTGACGGCCATCTCTTGGTTAAAGTAATACGGCGTCGGCAAAATGAATTCGTCGCCGGGGTCGCCGAGGGCGAGGACGGCGTTCATGAACGCTTGGTTGCCGCCGGCGGTGACCATGATGCGGTTGCCGTGGGGTTCGCCGGTGAGGATCAGATTCTCGGCGGCGAGTTTTTGCGCGAGCGCTTCGAGGAGGGCGGGGATGCCGGCGACGGGTTGGTATTTGTGGAGGCCGGGGTCGGCGAGAAAGCGTGCGATCTGGGCGGTGGCGGCGGGCGGCGGGCCATAGCCGACGACGCCTTGACCGAGCGAGATCGTGCCGGGATGGCGGCGGATGAGATCGGCAATGACGGGGATAATCGGTGCCTGCGTGGCGGCGGCACGGCGGGATTCGGCGGGTATGGTCATCGCGGTGGAAGCGAAGGCGACCACGCCCGTCCGGCAAGCGTTTCAGCGGGTCTGTCCATTCGCCGGGATCCTTGCAGGAGCGAGCGGAGATCGGGGCGGTGCGGGATTATCTTGGAAACGTGCGGGGCTTGGAGGCGACGGGTTGCGGGAAAGGCACGCCCCAAAGCGCGGGTTGGGCCTGGGGCTTTGAATCGGCGTCGGGGGCGAGGTGTTTGAAGACGTCGGCGAAGCGGAGGCTGCATTGGAGGCGACGCTGGGTTTTCGAATCGATCTTGGGGTTCACTACGATGATCGACTGGGTGAAGGGCGGAGCGTTTTTGATTTTGAGCGCGGCTGCGCGGGCGGCGGCGGGTGTGAGGGATTTGTCCTTGATCACTGCGTCTAGGCGCTGGAGGTCGGCAAGGGTGACGGGCCCCCAGAGTTTCCTCCACGCAGCCGGATCGATGCGGGGAGCGACGAGATTGACGAAGCGCTTGTCGTCGCCCTCCTGCTGCCAAAAGCCGACGACGAGGATGAAGGGCTCGTCGATTTTGAACTGACGCACCGCGTCGCCGAGATCGACGGGCGTGCCGTATTTTGCGGCCTTGGGATTCACGGGGATGCCGCCGTGGAGCTTGTTGGCGACGGCGGGGATGTCCCATTTCTGGGTGTAGTTGGCGGGCCGGTAGCCGTTGAAGAACGTGTCGCGCACCCAGGTTTCGAGGACGAGGCCGTGCTGCTGGACCTCTTGGGCTTCGAGGAGCGTCGCCGCACACAGCAACGCGACCGCAACTATCCGGCGTAGGCGTTCGCGCGGTATGGCGGGGGGGCAAAAAAAGCGGGCCATAGCGCAGAGAACGCTAGGCCCGCGGCGGATTGCGGCGACGAAATACTCAGCGGCGATCCTGTTGCGCGACGAGCACCCCGGATTTGGGCGCCGAGCGGAGGGCGGCCACGACGGCCGGAGTGGCGAGGGTGAGGGAGCTGACCCGGCCTTGGTCGAACCGGACGACGAGGGTGCCGCGGGCCGCGCTGTCCTCGGCGGAAAAGTTCTCGTAGAGCCAGGTGCCGTCCGGGAGGCGGGCGCTGGGGCGGCCGAGTTTGACGGCGACCTGGATGCCGTAGGTGCCGACTTCGACATAGGGGCCGGCGGCCGCGACGGGGATCGAGCCCCGTCGGGCGAGGAGGCTTTCGGTGCGGTCTGCGGCGGCAGATTCTTTGGCGGAGGCAACGGCCGGCAGCAGCAAAAGGGCGGCGGCGAGGGCGGCGGTGCGGAGGGAAGAGACGGTGATCGTTTTCATGGAGGAGGTCATTTTTGTATTTTGAGTTTTTGTGAGTCACCGGCGGGTGACGTGGGCGAAGTTGCGCCGGCGGGTGCTGCGGCGCGAAAAAACCCGAGTGAACGGCTCGCACCTCTAGCCAACGACCCTTGGACCCGAGTGAACGGCTCGCCGGGCAAGTGAACGGCTCGGGAAACGCGTGGACGCCGCCGGGCCGTCGTTCCAATTTCGCCCGCATGATGCGAACCGCCGCCCTGTGGATTTTCGTGATGCTGGCCTCGTCGCCGGCGTGGGGCGCCGCCGCCGAGCGGAACGCGCTGCTTTGGACGGTGTGCAGCCGGGCGGGCGACGATCCGCGCTGGGCGGCGAAGGATTGGGACGACCGCGACTGGGAGCCGGGCAACATCGTGCCGGCGAGAAGCGGAGTGCGTTGGTTGCGCTTCCGCCTCGAGTGGAAGGACGGCGAACGGCCGGACTTCCGGTCGGAAGGAATCGGGCGCAATGTCTCGGGCATCGGGCCCGGGGCGCCGATGGACAGCATCTTTCTCGCGGTCCCCGCTTCCTACGAATTGTTCTGGAACGGACGCCGGATCGGCGGCAGCGGCGTCGTGGGCGCGACGAAGGCGGCGGAAAGACCCGGCCCGCTGGACAATCTGTTCATGGTTCCCCCGGAGTTGCTGGGGCCCGGCGAGCATGTCGTCGCGATCCGGCTCTCCTCCCATCATTATAATTTTCCGGCGGAGGGCCTGCAGGTCAATCTTCGGCCGACCAACTACGCGCGGCACTACGGGACGGAAATCTGGGGGCCGGTTTTTCCGCTGCTCGGGGCGGGGGCGGCGGGACTGGTAGCGGTGTTGAGCCTGATGCTGTTCGCGGTGGCGGGGCGGTGGCGACCGCTGCTGCTTTGCGGCGCGTTGAGTCTGTGCCTGACGATTTTTTACCTGTTGATCGCGTGGCGCTGGCTGGTTCGGGACCCCTACGACTGGTTTTACCCGCGGCTGTTCGCGATCACCTGGATCATGACCGTCATCGCGGGGCTCTTTCCCTGGCTGTTGCTCGTGAAGTTCAACGTGCCGCGTCGCCGTTGGTGGCTGGCGGCGGCGATCCCGTTGTTCGCCTTGGCGTGGGCTTCGTCGACGCGCTACGAGGAGATCGTCCTCTGGCTGTGCCGGGCGATGCTGGTCGTCTCGCTCGGCATCGGCGTTTGGGCGGTGTGGAAGCGGCGGCCCTGGGCGCGATTCGTCCTGGCCGGGGTTTTGATGGGATTGCTGACCGTGCGGACCGGAGGTCGGATCTTTCTCGATCCGTCGTTTTTTGCGGTCTTCGGGGTGCTGGTGGTGGTGGTGTTCGCCACGTTGGGACTCCAATTACGGAGCGACCGCCGCCGGGCGCAGGAGGCGAAGCTGGCGGCGGCGCGACTGGAGACGGAACTGCTCAAGAAAAACCTCCAGCCGCATTTCCTGCTCAATACGCTCGCGGTGCTGACCGAGATCGTTGAGCGCGACCCTCCGGCCGCCGTGAAACTGATCGACGATCTGGCGGACGGCTTTCGCACCCTTTCCCGGGTGGCGGCGGAGAAACTGATCCCGCTGGCGCAGGAGCTGGAGCTGTGTCGCGCCCATCTGCGCGTGATGGGCGTGCGCACGGCGCGGCCGTGGGAACTCGTGGCCGAGGGCGTGGACGGGCGGGCGCCGGTGCCGCCGGCGGTGTTTCTCACGCTGATCGAAAACGGGATCACGCACCAGCGGGCGACGGACGGCGCGGCGAAGTTTCGGCTGCGCGGCGAGCGCGCGGTAGACGGCTCGGTCCGCTACCTGTTTTTCTCGCCGGGCGAAGTGCAGGCCGACGGTGCCCGGCCGGAGGGCGGCACGGGCTTGCGCTACGTTCGGGCGCGGCTGGAGGAGAGTTTCCCCGGGCGGTGGTCGCTGCGGGGCGAGGGGGTCGTGGGTGGCTGGCAGACGGTGATTGAGATCGGGGCGACCGGAAACGGGGGGGGCGCATGAGAGTCCTGATCGTGGAAGACGAGCCGCCGTTGGCGCAGCGGTTGGAGCGGTTTTGCCGCGAGATCCTCGGCGAGAATCTCGATTCGATTCGCGTGGCAACCGTGCTGGCCGAGGCGAGCGCCCGGCTCGACGAGTCGCCGATCGACCTGCTGTTGCTCGATCTGAATCTTCACGGCCGGGACGGGATGGAGCTGCTCATGGCGAGCGTCGCGGGGTCGTTTCATACGATCATCGTCTCGGCCAACACCGAGCAGGCGCTGCGGGCCTTCGAGTTTGGCGTGGTCGATTTTGTGCCGAAGCCGTTTTCTAAGGATCGGCTCGCGCAGGCGCTGGCGCGCGTGACCGTGCGCGAAGGCCGGGCGGCCGGTGCGGCGAAGTTTCTGGCGGTGAAAAAACACGGGCGCGTCGAACTCGTGGAGATCGACCGCATCGTTTACCTTGAAGGCGCCGGTGCCTATGCCGAACTCGTGCTCGACGACGGCACGCGCGAGCTGCACGACAAGACGCTGGAGAAATTGCACGCTTTGTTGCCGCCGGTGTTCGAGCGCATCCACAAGAGCTACGTCGTGCGGTGGACCGCGGTGAAAGCGCTGCACGCGAGCGAAGGCAGCCACTACGAGGCCGAGCTGAAAAACGGGCAATGTCTGCCCGTGGGGCGCACGCGCTACAAAGAACTGCGTGAAAAGCTGCGCTAGCGGGCGAGGAGTGCGCGCACGTCGTCGCCGAGCGGGGCCGGGCTGCGGCGGGCCAGGCGGTAAGTGGTCGTCGCCGAGGTGCGTTCGCCGACGCGAAGGGTTTGGAGCGGCCCGAGGGTTTCGAGTTCCACGTAAGGGACGGGATCGGCGTTGGTGTAGACTTCGACGCTGCAACCGCCGTGCGTGTATTCGGCGCCGGCGACCCGAGGGACCGAGATACGGAGGAGATGGCGTTCGCCGGCCCAGATGAGGTCGGTGCCGTCGTTGCCGGTTTTCTGTGAGACGGTGGGGCTGCGGGTGAGACGGAGCCAATCGCCCTCACGGTGGAGGGTGCCTTCGGGCTGCTTCCATGTGGGCGCGTAGCCGGCGGGAAAGGCCGAGCGAGGAGGCACGGGCATAATAATCGCCACCGGGTCACGGAGCTGGGCGACCACCCAAGCCGCGACGGGCACGGGGTCACCGGAGATTTTTTCGAAGGTGGTGGCGATGTGCATGACCGGCTCTGTCGGGTCGAGAGTGATGCGGCGGTTGGCGCGGAGGCCCGAGCGAGCGTCGGTAGGCGAGGTAAGGGTGATCGAGTGATCGGGCCCGACGCGGGCGTGGTGCGCGGCGGCGTCGAACGCAATCGGGGGCGGCCATTTCCACGCGGATTGCGGGGCGGGCCAAGTCTTGTCGCCGCCAAAGCTGCCGTGCGCGACTTTCCAAGGTTCGGGCGGCATGGGCCGGCCGGCGAGTTTGTCGTTTTCCCAGAACGGGCCGACGGTCTCGCCGACGAAGCGGACTTGAATGACGCGGCCGACGGAAGGCACGACGACAACCTCGATCACGGCGTTGCGGAGGATGATGGCGTCGGTCCAGCCGCGATGATTTTGGGCGGTGGCGACAGTTAGTGAATGGGCGTCGGCGGCGAGGAGGTGCGTGTCGGGCGAAAGGGCGAGGAACGCGAGGAAGAGAAACAGGAGTGGCGCACGCATGGGGGAATCTTGGGCAACCGGCGGGCCGGGCACAAGCCGGTCGGCGCCTCCCGGCTCGACGCGGCTGACGGGGACGACTTCCATGGATCGTAACCAAAGGACGCGCAAACTCCGCCAAACGGCGAGGAGCGTGATCCGGCGTCCCGCCCTACTATATCATTCATGAACCGTCGCCACTTCCTCAAAGCCGCAGCCGTCACCGGAACCGGACTCACGATCCTCCGCAGCGGCACGTTGTTTGGACAGAACTCGCCCAATAAAAAACTCAACATCGCCCTGATCGGAGTGTGGGGGCGCGGCTTGGCCCATTATGCGGGACTCGCCAAAGAAAACGTGGTCGCGCTGTGCGACGTGAACGAACTGCGCTTCCCGGAGGCCTTGCAGAAATTTCCGGGCGCGAAGACCTACATCGATTGGAGAAAGTGTCTCGATCACAAGGGGCTCGATGCGATCGTGTGCTGCACGCCGGACCATCATCACGCGCACATCGCGATCTGGGCGATGAACCGCGGGCTCCATGTATTCATGGAGAAACCGATCGCGCTGAGCGTGGAGGAAACCCGTTTGGTGCGGGCGGCTTATCTGAAAAACAAACACAAGATCGCCACGCAGGCGGGCACCCAGCGGCACGCGAACCCGAATTTCGCGCGCGTGCGCGAGCTGATCAAGGACGGTGCCGTCGGCGACCTGCAGGGCGTATTCGTCTGGGGCAACCGCCAGCTGCGGCAACCCGGCTACCGTCCCGCGCTGGGCACGCCGCCGAGCACGTTGCACTTCGACCAATGGATCGGGCCTTCGCCGTATCACCCCTACAATCCCGAGTATTTCTCGGGCAAGGCGGGGGCAAATTGTCTGCAGTGGAATATGTTTTGGGACTTCGGCACGGGGCAAATCGGCGACATGGGCGCCCACACGATGGACCTCGCGTGGAATGCGATCGACGCGGGCCTGCCGACTTCGATCGAGGCAAAAGGCGATCCGTTTAACCCCGAGGTGACGCCGGTGGAGCTCACCGCGCATTTCAACCATCCGGCGAATGACTGGCGGCCGGCGATCCGCGTGAGCTGGTATCAGGGCGGCGCGCTGCCGACGGCCCCGAAACCGTGGATTGATCTCAACAAGATCGGCCACGGCGCGATGTTCAAAGGCGCGAAGGGCCTGCTCGTGGCGGACTTTAATTCGCGCATGTTGATCCCGGCGGCCGATTCATCCGACCTGACCTACTACAAAACCCGCAAACCCGAGGAAGTGACGCCACCGATCGGCAACTTCCAGGAAGAGTGGATCAACGCGTGCAAAGGAAACCTGCAGACCTCCTGCAACTTTGATTACAACGGACTCATGACGGAGCAGATGGCGTTGGGCCTCGTCGCCTATCGCGCCGGCAAGAAACTCGATTACGACGGGAAGGCGGGCGTCGTGACGAACGCGCCGGAAGCAAATGCCTTCCTGAAACGTCCCTACCGCGACGGCTGGCCGATCAACGGCTGAGCCGCGCCGAGAGGGTTGAAATCGCGCGGTAAGTCTGCTCCCTGAAGGCATGCGTTACCCCAAACTCGCTCTAGTCGTCGCTATTCTTGCTTTCGTATCGCCGCTCTTCTCCGCCGCTCTCCCGGGCGGCGGAGCGGCCAAACCCAACATCATTTTCATCCTTGCCGATGATCTGGGCTACGGGGACATCGGCTCCTACGGGCAGAAACTGATCCAAACGCCCCGGCTGGACCGGATGGCGGCGGAAGGGATGCGCTTCACGCAGTTCTACGCGGGAAGCACGGTCTGCGCGCCCTCGCGCAGCGTGTTGATGACGGGACGTCACACGGGCCAAACTTCGGTGCGCGGCAATGCCGGCACCTTGGGTTACGCGGCGCAGACGCTCCCGGCCAGCGAAGTCACCGTTGCCCGGGTTTTGAAAAGCGCGGGCTACGCCACGGGATTGGTCGGCAAGTGGGGTCTCGGTGAAAACGGCACCACGGGATCTCCGGACAAGCAGGGCTTCGACACCTATTTTGGATTTCTCAACCAGACCCACGCGCACAACCACTATCCGGATTTCCTCTGGCGCAACGGCGAGCGCGTGCCATTGCCGAATGACCGCGTGCAAGTCGGCCCGGTCGAAGGCGCCGGCTATGCGACGAAACGCATGGTCTATGCGGGCGACCTCTTTTTTCAGGAGGCGAAAGAGTTCGTCGCGAAGAACCGCGATAAGCCGTTTTTCCTCTACCTCTCGCTCGTCGTGCCCCACGCGAACAACGAGCGTTCGCGCGAACTCGGCGACGGCCAAGAGGTGCCGAGCTACGGCATCTACGCGGACAAGTCCTGGCCCGATGTGCAAAAAGGCCAGGCGGCGATGATCACGCGGATGGACGAAGGGATCGGCGAACTGTTGGCGCAGTTGAAACAGCTCGGTCTCGACGAAAACACCGTGGTGATGTTCTCCAGCGACAACGGTCCGCACCGCGAAGGCGGGCCCTTGCAGAATCCCGATTTTTTCGCGGCAAGCGGACCGTTGAAAGGTATCAAGCGTAGCCTGACCGATGGCGGCATCCGCGTGCCGTTCCTCGTGCGTTGGCCGGGTAAGATCAAGGCGGGCGCGGTGTCGGACCACGTCGGCTACTTTGGCGACATACTGGCGACGTTTGCGGAGTTGTCCGGTGTTCCGGCGCCGAAGCCGCACAACAGCGTAAGTCTCGTGCCGGAGCTGACGGGCCGGGGAACGCAGGCGAAGCACGACTATCTTTACTGGGAGTTTTTCGAACGGGGATTCAGCCAGGCGGTGCTGCTCGGCAAACAATGGAAAGGCATCCGGCTATTGAAGCGGGACGCGCCTTTGCATTTGTTCGATCTGGTGGCGGATCTCGGCGAAACGACGGATGTCGCCGCCAAGCACCCGGAGGTGGTGGCGCGGATTACCGAGATCATGCGCACCGGGCGCACGGACAACGAGTTTTGGAAAGCGCCAAAGAACTAAGCAGCGGCGCATCGGGCCGCTTAAAGCGAAGGCAAAGCGAGCGATAGCCCGCGGTTTACTTTGGCGTCGAAGGCGCCGGCGCCGGGTTGCGGCAGGACTGCCAAGAGAAGAAACGCCATTTGCCGTTTTCCTCGCGCCAGACCGCGAGGAAATTGAGATCGAGATCACTGCGGCCGCTCTTGTTGGTCGCCTTGACGAGGATGCGGCCGGTCATCTGCACGACGCCGGGAGCGACAGGGGTGAAGGTGCGCGTCTGATAGTCGAAGCTTTCGTAGACCGTGTTGCGCGTGAGGAGGGACGTCATGAGAGACGCCTTCGTGTCGATCTTGCCATTGGAGTGGGCGTAATGGAGGGCGTCGGAGAAGATCGCGTCGAGACGGGTTTTGTCGGCGGCCTTGGTGGCGGCGAGACGCTCGTCGTCGGCGGCAGTGACGGCGGCGAGAAAGGCCGGGTCGGCGGCGGACGAGCGCGCGGCGGAAACGAAGAGGAACAAGCCGGCGAGAAGCAGGGCGGGGAGGCGGGGGAATTTGAGTTTCATGGTCTCAATCGGGGTTGAGGGTCGACCTTGGGGAGACGGGGTGAGCCAAAGGACGAAGGCGTCCGGAGACAAGCGGGGGCGCGGCGAGTTTTCATTTGGCTTTCGCGGCGGGGCGGGGCGAGAGTGCGCGTATGTTGGCACGTTCCCCGCAGGCCGCTTTGCAACGGCTCTTTGATGAAGTCGGCTCGGTCGATCAGATCGGCATCGACGAGCGCGTCGCGAAATACGGCACGCGTTCGATCAAGAAGGCTTCGAAAGTTCAGGGTCTGAAACTCGCGGCGTCGATGGTCGATCTCACGACGCTCGAAGGCAAAGACACGCCGGGCAAAGTGGCCTCGCTCTGCCAAAAGGCGCTCGCGCCGCACGACCCGGAACTGGGTGTGCCGCAGGTCGCGGCCGTATGCGTCTATCCCGCGATGGTGAAGCACGCGCGCCGCGCGCTCGGCAGCGATACGGCCGTGCGGATCGCTTCCGTCGCGACGGCGTTCCCCAGCGGCCAGGCGCCGCTGAAGACCCGTCTGGCGGAGGTGAAGGCGGCGGTCGCCGACGGCGCCGACGAGATCGACATGGTGATCAACCGCGGGGCGTTTCTCGCGGGCGAGTTTGGCGAGATGCAGGATGAAATCGCGGCCGTGGTGCAGGCCTGCGGTGTCGCGACGCTCAAGGTGATCTTGGAAGTCAGCGAACTCGAAACCTACGACAACATCCGCGCCGCGTCGTTTTTGGCGATGCGCGTGATCCGCCCCGGCGATTTTATCAAGACAAGCACGGGCAAGACCTCGCTCAACGCCACCCTCGGCAACAATCAGGTGATGCTCGAAGCGATCCGCGATTTTTACCTCGATACGGGAATCGCCATCGCGATGAAGCCCGCCGGCGGTATCCGCACGGCGAAGCAGGCGCTCACGTTTCTCGTCGCGGTAAAGGAGACGCTCGGCGATGCGTGGTTGAACAACCGCCGCTACCGGTTCGGCGCGAGCTCGCTGCTCAACGACTTGGTGCGCCAGCTCGAGAAGGAAAAGACCGGGGCCTACCAGGCGCCGTATTATTTCAGCGAAGCGGCCGAGAGTTATTGAGAGGCGAGTTGCCCGCGAATCACGCGAATTGACGCGAATTGTTTAA
>CALSBN010000157.1:0-12175 GCA_943373185.1 Opitutus sp. GAS368
GAACATCGAAGTGATTCACCCCGTTATTCCCGACACAGCCATACAGATGCAGCCCGCCCTTCTCTTCGATGGGATCGCGGCCTAGCCACCTTCCTAAAGCGGGATTGTAATATCTGCGGCCAGATTCGGACACGAAATTTCCCGGGAACTGCGCTTTGGCGCGTTCAGTTCGCGGCCCCGAACAGCGAAACTGTGGGTTCATCAGCACCAATCATTTTGTAGCTGGCAGGCGGGTGCCCATGCAAGTCCGGCCAACGCGTGTCGCCGCAATGTCTGAGGTGTTCGCCGAACAGCCCTCGGCGGGGAACTCATAAAACTAACAGACAACGGCCGGACCCCCTCGGCTCGACCCAACCTCGCCGGATTATACCGCCCGGTTTTTCGGCTCGGCCCGGATTCATGTCACTTCGGCCTACTCATACTTCTTCTCTACGTCGGCAATCAAAGATTCTACTAGCGCTCGTTGATAGCGAGCGTAGGAAGGATCCTTTAGGCGTAAGTCCTGATCAACGATGTAGTGTTCAACTTCGCTCATCAGCTTCCAGAGAAGCCGATCTTTGTCGGCTTCTAAGGGCCATGAGCTTCGCAACTCTTCTAGTTCCAAGTCTCCGTTAAGGGCGCGGTTTGCCGCCTTACTGCAGACCCCCGCGATTTTAATCATTTCATTTGTCTCCATATGGCCTTTCCGGCTCATCGCCTGCGATCACGCCAAGTTCTCGGGTCAATAGAAATGTGGAGATTGTCCTTACCAGGGCCGATATTCAAATGAAGTCGAGGTTCGCCGCCAGAGCCAGGATACCGTCCGTAATCCAATCGGATTAGAGGTGTGTTTCCGTATCTGACTTGAGCAATTCGAGTGCCCCTCTGCGGTCCCTCAACATGAATGTCTTTAGAGAGAATGGGAGCAGCTGCGACTGTTGCATAGGTAGCGCCCACTAACGCAGTGGCTTGCGCTCCTGCGGTGGCCAAAGTCGCGAGAGGCTGTTGAAAGACCGCATTTCCGAAAGTTTCCCGACCAGCGGCGATGATCGCCTGAAACGGATGCGTGCCGGTGCTTGGGTTTGCGGCCAATTGTTGAGTGTTTCGCGCCGAGGCTGCAGCAATATCACTGGGACTGTAGCCGCTCGGACTCGAAGTGCCGGCCGAGGCGAATGCGCCGGCCGAGGTCGAACCAAAGACCATCCCTGAAGAAATCTGATTCGTCATCGTGTTACTCGCCGTGACCACGCCGGCGTGCATACTGCCGCTCATCGTCGTAAGAATCGAATTGCCCGAGGCGACGACCGAAGCGCCTGCACTTGCCGAGATACCGCTGATCGAGGCGTCCACACCTGCGCTTAAGTTAGCCGAGGCCGCCGCGACTCCGGGCGCGAGGGCGGCATTGATGCTGGCAATGTCATTGGCCAATTGGTTCGCCGCGATATCCGCCGCTCGTTGCTCGGCACCGGCCAAAGCCTGCCACCCCGACATCGATTCAGCCGATCGATTTGCCGACATGATAATCCGATCGCGATCCATGGTCAGAAAATCCCCCGGCGAGTCGGTGATTTCAGGGAAGTAATGTCCTATAGAACCGTCGGGATTGGTGTAATACCAATCAAACATCCCGAGCACGTCGAAGCGATTGACGCCGTTGTTGCCGACAAACCCATACAGGTGCAGCCCGCCCTTCTCTTCGATGGGATCGCGGCCTAGCCACCTTCCCAGAGCGGGATTGTAATATCTGCGGCCGTAGTGGAGTAGCTCGTTCTTGTTTTCCCTAAACTTAAAATCGAATTGGCAGGAATCAGGAAAAATTTCGCAGTCATGGGCGAAAAGAAGCTCACCAATGTTTTCGAAGACAGTCGCGGTCGCATTAGCCCCGGAGGGAAGTTTAACTGCATGAGGTAGCATACCCTTCGTCTCAAATGCTTGGGCTAAACACGGCCGCGTAGTGGCTGCGGCCAATGGATAACAGCATAGCAATTGTTTTGTCGGTTTATCCGTGTGGGTAGATATCACAGCTGCCCGGAAACGAGAGTCTCAGTAAAAAACCGCGCGGTCGAGGCTGCGGTATTGGATGGCTTCGAGCAGGTGCGGCGACTCGATGCGTTCGGAGCCCGCGAGATCAGCGATGGTGCGCGCGACTTTCAGGATGCGGTCGTAGGCGCGGGCCGAGAGGGAGAGTTGTTCCATCGCCTGCTGGAGAAGGTCGCCGAGGGTCGAGTCGATCACGCAGTGTTTGCGGATTTGGGCGTGGGTCATGCGGGCGTTGGCGGTGGTCTTGGAGCCGGCGAAACGCGTCTGTTGCACGGTGCGGGCGGTGTGAACCCGTGCCCGAATGACCGCCGAGGATTCGCCGGGCTTTTCCGAGCGAAGATCGCCGATGGCCAAGGCCGGGGCCTCGATGTGAAGGTCGATGCGGTCGAGCAGCGGGCCGCTGATGCGGGCGCGGTAACGCTGGACCTGCGAGGGCGTGCATCGGCACTCGTGTTTGGAGTCGCCGAGGTAGCCGCAGGGGCAAGGGTTCATCGCGGCGACCAACATGAAAGCGCAGGGCAAGGTGACCTTGCCCGCGCTGCGCGAGATGGTGACGTTGCAATCTTCGAGGGGCTGGCGGAGGACTTCGAGGGCAGAGCGTTTGAACTCGGGAAGTTCGTCGAGAAACAGCACGCCATGGTGCGCGAGGGAAATCTCGCCGGGACCGGGAATGGTGCCGCCGCCGAGTAGGGCGATGTCGGATACGGTGTGATGGGGCGAACGAAAGGGCCGGGTGCCCCAGGAAGTCTCACCGGAAATCGTGCGGCCGGCGGCGGAGTGGATGCTGAGAATCTCCAGGTGTTCGTCGAGGGTGGGCGGCGGCATGATCGTCGGCAGCCGTTTCGCGACCATGGATTTGCCGGCGCCGGGAGGGCCGATGATCAACAGATTGTGACTGCCGCTGACGGCGACTTCGACGGCGCGACGGAGGGCGTGTTGGCCCTTGATCTCGGAAAAATCGCCAAGACCTTCGGTGGCTTGGGCGCTCGCCGGTCGAGAACGCGCGAGCATCGGGTCGAGGGGCGTCAGAGGTTTTTCACCGCTGAGAAAACGGAACGCCTCGTCGAGCGAGGTGACGCGATAGACGGCGACGCCCTCGACGAGCGAGGCCTCCTCGGCGGAGACGGCGGGGAGGAGCACGCCGCGTTTGCCGAGGGAGCGGGCCAAGCGGGCCATGGCCAAGGCTCCGCGCACGGGGCGGGTCGCGCCGGAGAGACTGAGTTCGCCGGCGATGAGAAAATCGTCGAGTGCGGGCGCGATGAGCTGCTTGGTTGCAACGAGAATGCCAAGGGCAATGGGCAGATCGTAGATCGGGCCTTCTTTGCGGATGTGGCCGGGGGCGAGATTGATTGTGGTGCGCGTGCGCGGCGGGCGAAAGCCGCTGTTGCCCAGTGCGGAGAAGACGCGGTCCTCGGACTCCTTGACGGCCGCATCGGGCAAGCCGACGAGATAAATGCGCGGTTCGCCGACCTCGCCAGCGTTCACCTCGACGTGCACGGGCTCCGCATCGATGCCCTGGAGGGCGGCGGAGGCGATCGTTGCGAGCATGAGCCGGGTAATGTCGGGTCAGGTCGTAACCGTTGAGAGACGTGCGCGGATAATCGAAATGTTCTTCTTGGCGGCAACGAGGTAAGGGTTGAGCCCACTCGGGTAAGGCTCCGCCAAAAAATGGTAGAGGCCTCCGAAATCATCATTGAGTCGGGGAAGCACAAAATTCTCCCAGAAATCCGGAGTTTGCTCGAGCAGGTGACGCGGAGTTTGAAACGCACGTTCTGCCATGGGCACGTGGGTGAAGGCGTCGGACTCGGCGAACTCGGCGAACAGAAACTCGACCTTGTCCGGGTAATCCGGAGCGGCGAGTTGTCCCAGATAGTCGGCGGTCGCGAGCGCACAACCGAGCACGCGTTCGACCGGCTGGCGGAACTGCAAGCGGCCGATCTCATGGCTCGGGCCGGTGCAATTGATGGCGCCGATCACCGCCTCAATCTCCCGAGGGTTCGCGCCTAAAACCGGCAGATAAGAGGCGGCAAACGCACAGCTGCGCAGCACGTGGCAGAACGTGTATTTGGCGCCGGTGCCTCCGGTATCGCTGCGCAGTTTCAGGTAGCCGGTGTCGTGCAGCAGGACGGCCGCGATCGTGAGCTCAAATTGCCGGGCGCTCGCCATGGGCGCGACCTCGACGCGGTGACGACGAGCGAGGAGCTCGACCAGGCATACGGTCGCCTGCAGGGTGTGCTCGAGATTGTGGTAGCGCAGGTCGATCGCGGAGTAATCGGGATGGCGTCCGGAAAAAAGCGCCTCGACGTCGGAAAAGACCCGGTCGATCCATAGGTTTGACGCTCTTGGAAACAGATCCCGAAAGACTTGATGGACAAAATGGGCGACAGCTTTCCCAGACTTGGTGTCGATGATCTGGGACATGAGTAAACGGATTGAAAATCGCGTTGCTTCGTTGGGCGCTTGGCGAAGATTTCGAAAGATGATTAGGAATTTGCGGAAAAGAGGCGCAAGCCCAAAGCCGGCGATGCACGCCGATGCGCTATGATTTTGGGCCTGACCGGAGGGATTGGGTGCGGGAAATCGGCGGCGGCCCAGAGATTCGTCGCGTTGGGATTTCGCCTCGTCGATTCGGATGCCTTGATCCGAAACCGGGTGCTGCCGGACCCGGCGGTGACACGGCAGATTTGCGCTCGATATGGAGATGCGATTTTGTTGCCCGGCGGCCAGGTGGACCGGTCGGTTTTGGCGGCGCGGGTGTTTGGCGATGACCGCGAACGGGTCTGGCTTGAGGCGCTTACGCACCCGATTCTGTTCGGTATTTGGCGGGAAGAGTTGGCGTCGGCGTCGGTGAAACGGTGGGTTTTTGAGGTGCCGCTGCTCTTTGAACAGGGCTTGGAGAATTGGTTTGATTTCACGATCTGCGTGGCGTGTTCTGCCGATCAGCAAATCGTTCGTCTGGAGCAACGCGGTCTGTCGCGAGGTCTCGCCGAACAACGCATTTCGAAGCAACTCCCACTGGCGCGCAAAGTTGAACTTGCCGACAAGGTCCTGTGGAACGACGGGACCCTTTCATTTCTCCACGCTCAGATCGACACGCTCGCCGGTTCCTTACCCAACTAATTCCTTCAGCTCAAGATCGCCCGCCAAGAGTCGGGCGTTAAGCACTTTTCCCTCATGGCCCTTCCTCCCAAATCCGACGACGAATCTCCATCTTCCGCCAAACACGCAGCGACTGCGTCCAAAAAAGCCAAGCGCCCGGCCAGCCCTCGGGTGGGCAAGGCCAAACCGAAGCCCAAGGCCAAGGGAAAGTCGGCGGAGGCAGAATTGTCTTTCGATGGTCCGGCGGTGACGAATTACGAAGCCCCGGCACCGTCACCCCAACCGATTTTTGTGCCGACGCCGGATCCAGCTCCGGTTTCGCCGCCGCCTCCGGCAGCGATTTCTGTTCCTGACAGTTCGCCCTCAGCGGCACCGGCGGAAAGGTCTTCGACTCAAGAGTCCGGCAACGATTTCGGCGGGAACGAAGGGGGCGGCTCCAGTTCAGCGCCGGCTTCGGAGCAGGGTTCCGGACCGGGTGGCGGCGGACAGAGCGAACCGCAGGGATTTAGTGGAAACGGTGGCAACGGGCACCCCGGCGGCGGCGGTGGTGGTGGCGGTGGCGGACGCGGCGAGTGGCAAGGTCGGGACGCTTGGAAGCGCAATAAACGGAAGCGCGGACGCCACGGTGGTGGACCGTGGCAGCCCGGCGGCCCGGGTGGTGGCGGTGGTGGCGGATTTGGCGGTGGAGGTGGGCCGGCGCCCGCCTATCCGCCGCAACCTTTGCCGCCCAGCGCGCCGCAGGTTTTTGGGGATCTGCCGAATCCGGCCCGCTTCAGCAATGTATCCGCGCTGGATACATTGGCGGCCGAAATATCGTCGGGAGGAGGCGAGCCGTTGGTGTTGGACGATCTTTACACGCTGACGTTGGCCGAACTCACGGCGTTCGCCCGGCGTGAGGGCATTACCTTCGAAGGTGCGCCGAATCGGCGGACATTGCAGGCGCAGATTTTTGCGGCGGCGGCGGCGGCCAAGCGGCCGATACTGGACCGGGGTTACATCGATATGACGGACCGCGGTGCGTTTATCGTGCACGCGCAGGGCAATTATCGGCTCTATCCGGACGATGCCTACCTACCGGAAAGCTTGGTGACCCGCTATGGTTTGAAGCGCGGTCATCAAGTGGAGGTGCTGGTGCAAGCGCCGCAGCCCGGCGACCGTTGTCCGGCCGTCGTGCGGGTCGACAAGGTCATGGGTCTCGCGCCCGAGGCCATTGCCAACGTAACGCCGTTTGAAGAGTTGACGCCTTACTATCCGCTGAAGCGCATTTTGCTGGAATCGGAAGAGGTCGCGAAAGACGTGTCCATGCGGGCGGTCGATATTTTGACCCCGATCGGTTTTGGCCAACGCGGTCTGATCGTGGCGCCTCCGCGCACGGGCAAAACCGTCCTCATGCAAAACATCGCCAACTCGATTTCGGCGAACAGTCCCGAGGTGAAGTTGATTTTGCTTTTGATCGACGAGCGCCCCGAGGAGGTCACGGATTTCCGCCGGCATACCAAGGGTGAAGTGGTTTCATCCACCTTCGACGAAACGCCCGAGAGCCACGTCCACTGCGCCGAGATGGTCGGTGAAAAAGCCCGGCGCTTGGTCGAGCAGGGTCAACACGTCGTCATCCTGTTGGATTCAATTACCCGGCTTGCCCGGGCCTATAATGCGCTCTCCGGGAACGGGGGAAAGACGATGTCGGGCGGCTTGGAATCGAACGCGTTGCAGAAACCCAAGCGCTTCTTCGGTGCCGCCCGAAATATCGAAGGTGCCGGCAGCCTTACGATCATTGCCACCGCGCTGGTCGACACCGGCAGCCGGATGGACGAAATCATTTTCGAAGAGTTCAAAGGCACCGGCAACAGCGAGATTCATCTGGACCGCGGTCTCGTCGAACGCCGGATTTTCCCGGCGATCAACATTGATCGTTCCGGCACGCGCAAAGAGGAACTCATTTACCATCCCGAGGAGCTCCAGCGGATCTACGGTCTGCGTCGGGCGATGCAGGGCCTCGGGCCGATCGAGTCGATGGAGATGCTCATCACGCGGCTCAAGAAGACCAAATCGAACGCCGAGTTCTTGCTGAGTCTCAGCCGTCAATAATCACGCATCATGAGCGATTTCTCTTCCGCCGGTTCCGCGTCTACGGTCTCTCCGACGCCGGGGGCGGATGAGTATTTCGTGCAGTTGGCCGTCGAGCGGGCTCTGGTCTCGCCGGCGGCGGTCGAGCGCGCCCGCAGTCAGATCGCCGATCACACGGATCTGGCCACGCCCGCGCCGCGGTTGCTGGCCTTGCTGGTGGCTGACGCCGGCTTGGATCTCCGGCGGGTAGCGGAGTTGTTGGCGGCCGAATTCGGTCTGCCGTTGGCGCCCGATTTGGGTGTGGTGCGAGTTTCGGGCGAGGTGCTGGGATTGGTGCCGCGGGAGTTCGCGGCGCGCTACAAAATCCTCCCGTTTGCCCACGAGGGCAGGGTGCTCAAGCTGGCGATTTCCGATCCGATCGACACCGAAGCCGTCGATAATTTGAGCCACATGTTGAAGCTCACCATCGAGCCGCACGTGGCGACGGCCGACGACATCGCAGCGGCCATCGACCGATTCTACGGCAAGGATGCGGGCTCGCTGGACCAATTGTTGAGCAATCTCTCGGCGCCCGGTAACGGCGATTCGGCCGTCGCTTCGACGGAGGCCAGCGGACTCGGCAACGTAAGCGATACCGACGCCGATGCGCCGGTCGTGAAATTGGTGCACAGCATCATTCTGGAGGCGATTCAGCGGCGGGCTTCGGACATCCACATGGAGCCGATGGAAAAACGTTTCCGGGTGCGCTACCGGATCGATGGCGTGCTCCTCGAAGTGGAGAATCCGCCGAAGCGGCTGCAGCTCTCGATTGTTTCCCGGCTGAAAATCATGGCCAACATCAGCATCGCGGAGAAACGGATTCCGCAGGATGGACGCATTCAGATCATGGTTAACAACCGGCAACTCGACCTGCGCGTGTCGTCGCTGCCGACGGCTCACGGCGAAAGCATTGTGATGCGCATTCTCGACAAGGAAGGACTGCAACTCGGGTTGCCGCAGCTCGGTTTTTTCAGCGATGACCAGAAGGAGATGGAACGGCTCATCGCGATGCCCGACGGGATCGTGCTGGTGACCGGGCCGACCGGCTCGGGCAAAACGACGACGCTCTATTCCTGCCTGCATCACATCAACAAACCCGACCGCAAGATCATCACCGTGGAAGATCCGGTCGAGTATCAGCTCAATGGCATCAATCAAGTGCCGGTGCGGGCGGATGTGGGGATGACCTTCGCTTCGGCGCTGCGATCCATGCTCCGGCAGGCGCCGAACATCGTCATGATCGGTGAGATTCGAGACCTTGAAACCGCCGAGATCGCGATCAACGCATCTCTGACCGGTCATATGGTGTTCTCGACGTTGCACACCAACGATGCGCCCAGCGCCGTGACGCGCCTCATCGATATCGGTGTGAAGCCGTTCTTGGTTTCGACGTCGTTGCGGGCGGTGCTCGCCCAGCGACTGGTGCGCAAGATCTGCCCCAAGTGCACGCAGCCCTACCAGCCGACCGCCGCCGAGTTGCGCTCGCTCAACATTTCTCCGGCGATGGCCTCGGCGGCAAATTTTGCCAAGGGCACCGGTTGCGCCAATTGCAACGGCACCGGATTCCGCGGCCGACTCGTGATCGTCGAGCTGTTTCTGATCAACGAGGACGTGCAGCGGTTGATCTATGAGAACACCGGTTCCGCGCGACTGCGGGACAAAGCCCGGAGCTTCGGCATGCGCACGATGCGAGAAGACGGATTGCGCAAAGTGACGGCCGGTCTGACCACGATCGACGAAGTCGTTTCGATCACCGTCGGCGACGCCAGCTAACGCCGACCCTATTTCCGCCCGCCAACGCCCCATCTATTCTATGAGTTACGAAATGAACGACCTGCTCGACCTCGTGGTCGACCAGAATGCCTCGGACCTTCACCTCCAAGTCGGCCAGCCGCCGACGTTGCGGCTCAGCGGCAGCATGCTGCCGATCGACGGACCGGCGCTCACGCCCGGCGATACCGAGAAGCTCATGCAGTCGGTCACGCCCGACAGCCACATCAGCAACGTGAAGCTCAACGGTGGATCTGACTTCGGCTTTGCGTTCGGCGAGAAAGCGCGTTTCCGCGTGTCGGTCCTCCGTTCCAAGGGCAACTACGGCATGGTCCTGCGGCAGATTCCCTACAAAATGTTCGGGCTGCGCGATATCGGTCTGCCGGATAAAATCCGCGAACTGCTTTATCGTCCGCGTGGTTTGATCTTGGTCACCGGCCCGACCGGCTCCGGCAAGTCCACGACGCTCGCCTCGATGATCAACTACGTTAACGAGAATCGCGACGGACACATCATCACCATCGAAGATCCGATCGAGTATTATCACCCGCACAAACGCTGTGTGGTCACCCAACGCGAAGTGCACGTTGACGTGCCCAGTTTCTCCGAGGCCATTCGCCGTGCACTCCGGCAGGACCCCGACATCATCCTGGTGGGTGAAATGCGCGATCTCGAGACCATCGAGGCCGCGATCAGCGCCGCCGAAACCGGGCATTTGGTCTTCGGCACCCTGCACACCAACAGCGCCGCGAAGACCGTCGACCGCATCGTCGACGCGTTTCCGGCCAACATGAAGGACATGATCCGCACCCAACTGGCTTCTTCGCTCGTGGCGGTTATCTCCCAAGTGCTTTGCAAAAAAGTCGGCGGTGGTCGCGTGGCGGCCTACGAAATCATGGTCAATACCACGTCGATCGCCTCGCTCATCCGGGAGAACAAGACCTTCCGAATCTCATCGGATATCCAGACCGGGGCCAACTTGGGCATGATCACGATGGACACGCATCTCATGAGCCTGGTGAACCGCGAACTGGTTTCGCCCGACGAGGCGCTCGAGAAAGCCCAGGATCCCTTGGTCATGCGGGAAAAATTGGTGCAAAGCGGCGCGCAGCTGCGTTCTCTTTGATCAACGCCTCCCGTCGCTTACCCCAAAATGTTTCCCACCCACAGCCCGGCGGTTTACGAATTTCTGAGGGACCAAAAACTCGTCGAACTCGCGCAACTCGACGAACTCAACGCTGAGCACAAAGCCACCGGCAAGCCGTTGGCCGATGTCGTCGTGGATCTCGGGCTGATCGAAAAACAGGCGTTGCTCCAACGGATCGCCGCGCATCTGGGCTACGACTACCTGCCGGATATGCCGGCCCAGTTTCCCGGCGATGCGATCGCGGCCCTTACCGGAAAACTGGCCCGGGACTACGCGGTCATGCCGATCCGGGTGGATAGCTTCAGCATCGATCTGCTGGCGGCCGATCCTTTCAACGGCCACGCGGTGGACGACCTGACCTTTGCCCTGGGCCGAAGCGTTCGCCTGTTTCTGTCCGACCCGGAGAAAATCGACGTCCAGATTCGCCAGCACTACGGCGAAGACGACGCCAGCATCGCGGACCTGTTGGAGGAGATCAGCACGGGCGAATTCACGCAGGATGAGAGCAAACTTTCCGCCCACGACATCGAGACGATGGCGGAGCAGACGCCGATCATCCGGTTTGTAAATCTCGTGATCGGTCAGGCCATCCGCGACAAGGCGTCGGACATTCACTTCGAGCCGTTTGAGCATGAGTTCAAGATTCGCTACCGCATCGATGGCGCGCTCTACGAAATGGCGCCGCCGCCCCGCTCGCTGGCGCTTCCGATCACCTCGCGTTTGAAGGTGCTCGCCAATCTCAACATCGCGGAGCGCCGCATCCCGCAGGACGGGCGCATCAAAATCACTTTGGGCGGACGTCAGGTCGACTTGCGCGTCTCGACCCTGCCGACGCAGTTCGGAGAGAGCATCGTGCTGCGCGTCCTCGACCAGTCGGCGGTGCAACTCGAGTTGTCCCAACTCGGAATGCCCGAAGATGTCTTCAACGGCATCAACGATATCATCCGCCGGCCGAACGGCATTTTCATCGTCACCGGGCCCACGGGATCGGGAAAAACGACCACGCTATACAGCGGTCTGCGGGTCGTGAATACGCCCGATCTCAAAATCCTCACGGCCGAAGATCCGGTGGAATACGAGATCGAGGGCCTCATGCAGGTGCCGGTGAATCCGCTCGTCGGGCTGACCTTTGCGTCGGCGCTGCGTTCGTTTTTGCGGCAAGATCCCGACATCATCATGGTGGGCGAGATTCGCGATTTGGAGACGGCCCAAATCTCCATCCAGGCATCGCTCACCGGGCATCTGGTGCTTTCGACCCTGCACACCAACGACGCCGCCGGTGCGGTGACCCGCCTCATCGACATGGGCGTCGAGCCCTTCCTGATCGCTTCGACCGTCGAGGCGGTCTTGGCGCAGCGGCTGGTTCGTCGCATCTGTCCGCATTGCAAGACGGCCTACGAGCCGCCGGATTCGTTGCTTAAGCCGCTTGGGATCACGCGCGAAAGCATCGGCGACCGACATTTCTCGTTCGGTCGGGGCTGTGCCGTCTGCAATCAGACCGGTTACAAAGGCCGCCTTGGAATTTATGAGTGGCTCCGGATGTCCGAAGCGGTTCGTGATCTCGTCGTGCAACGGGCGCCGACGCTCCAAATTCGCCAGAAAGCCCTTGAGCAGGGCATGAGAACGCTCCGCGAAGACGGGTTGCGGGCAATTTTTGATGGTCACACGACAATCGAAGAAGTCGTCAAATACACATGAGCACCGCCCCCAAACTCGCTCTGCGCCCCGCCGTCCCGCCGCCCCGGGAGAATCCCGTCCCGAAACCGGCGGCGGCCGGTGTTGCCCTTCGGGCGGCGGCCTTGAAGAAAAAATCCCGGCCGATGACGTTTGGCCGGGTGCTCAACAGCAAGGGCCTCACGATTTTCACCCGGCAATTGGCGACGCTCGTGAAGGCCGGCATGCCGATTTTGCGGAGCATCGAGGTGTTGGCCCGGCAGGAAAAGCGCGCGGGATTCAAAATCGTGCTGGAAGAGATCGCGGATACCATCCGCTCGGGTGGCAACTTTTCCGAAGGACTCGCGGCGCATCCGAAGC
>CALSBN010000158.1:0-12056 GCA_943373185.1 Opitutus sp. GAS368
GTGCTCGGGGGAACCGTTGAGCATACGAATTCGCTCAAATACGCCGGCTGGGGCGGAATTGTGGTGCCCAAAACGAGCATCGACGCGCTGTTCCAGGCGGTGGCGGACGGCCAAGTCGATGTGGCGCTTTCGATGCGCCGGCAGCATCCCAAGGCCACCGAGGACCACCGGTTGCGGAGCGAGTTCATCGAGGGAATCCTGCACGAGTTCCGGTTTGCGGTGCATCGGGGCGATCGCGCGACGCTCGCGCGGCTCAACGACGCTTTGGCGGCGGTCCAAAAGAGCGGGGAGTTTAATCGGCTTTACGCGAAATGGATCGGGCCGATCGAACCGAATCCGTTGCGCCTCGCGGACCTCAAGCCTCTGTTTTTTCCCGCGGTTTTGGTCTTGGTCGCGGTGGTCGTGATCATCGTCTGGCAGCGCCGGATGCTGGCCCAGCGCGCCGCGCAGGCGGTGGTGTTGCGGGAGACCGAGGAGCGCTACCGCGGATTGGTCGAGACCGCATTCGACGGCTCGGTAATCTACCAGGACGGCATGATCCGGACGGTCAACGCGGCCTGTGCGGCGATGTTCGGTTACGAGGAGCGCGAATTGATCGGCCGACCGATCACCGATCTCGCCCCCGTCGAACACCGGACGAATACGGAAGCGTTGATCGCCGCCGGCGCGGACGGACCCCGCGAAACCGTAGGCCTGCGGAAAGATGGGGGCCTGATCCAGATCGAGTCGGCCGGCAGGAGCTGTGCCTTTGAGGGGCGATCGGCGCGGATCGTGGCGGTGCGCAACATCACCGATCGCAAAGCGGCCGAGGCGGCCGTTCGCCGGCTCAACAACGAACTCGAAGCCCGCGTGGACGAGCGCACGGCGGAGTTGGCGCGAAGGGTCGCCCAAGTCGAGCGGCTCTACGCCGAGCAGGAAGGGTTGCTGCGACGCGTGAGCGCGAGCCAGCAGTCGGCCGACCGCTCGGCGGCGCGTTTGCAGGAATTGAATGCCAACTTGCTCGCCGCAAACCATGAGTTGGAGGCGTTTTCCTATTCGGTATCGCACGATTTGCGGGCGCCGTTGCGCAACATCACCGGATTCGTCGAACTCCTCGCCAAACGCACCGACGGGCAGGTCGACGCCGAGTCGAAACGATTTCTGGCCACGCTAACGACCGAAGCGACCCGCATGGGCATGTTGATCGACGATTTGTTGACCTTCTCGCGCATCGGACGGGCCGAAATGAACGTGCAGCGGGTGGACCTGCAGGAGTTGGTCGGCGAAGTGAGGGAGGAATTGCGGACCGAGATCGGCGACCGGGTGATCGAGTGGCGAATCGAGCCTTTGCCTTTGGCCAGCGGAGATCGCGCCCTGCTCCGCCAGGTGTTGGCCAATCTGCTGGGCAATGCGGTGAAGTTCACGCGAACCCGGCCCGCGGCGGTCATCGAGCTGGGCGTCAGCGGGGTGTCGGGGCCCGATTCGACCCAATCTTTTTTCGTGCGCGACAACGGCGTGGGTTTCAACCCGAAGTATCTCGATAGACTCTTCGGCGTTTTCCAGCGCCTGCACAATCAGCGGGACTTTGAGGGCACGGGCATCGGCCTCGCCAACGTGAAGCGGATTATCAACCGCCACGGCGGCCGGGTTTGGGCCGAAGGAAGTGTGGACAAGGGCGCGGCGTTTTACTTTACCCTTCCGACCACCCCGGCATGACGCTCACCTCTCATCGAAAAATTCTGTTGGTGGATGACGATCCGGCGGGCGCGGAACTCACTTTGGCGGCGTTGTCGATGGTCGATCCCGAGGCTTCGGTGGCGGTCGTGGGCGACGGTGAGGAGGCGCTGGACTATCTTTTTCGCCGCGGCGCCTACGAAGGTTTGGCCGACGAGGCGCCCGGTTCGATGTTGCTCGATCTCAAGATGCCCAAAGTGGACGGACACGAAGTGCTCCGTCAGGTGCGGGCCGATCCGGCCTTGCGCGGTCTGAAGATCGTCGTGCTGACGTCGTCGGACCAACCGCAGGACCGGGAACTCAGCCGGCAACTCGGCACGGACGACTATGTGCTCAAGTCGCCGGGCATCGCCGGCCTGATCGACGAGCTTCGCCGCTGCTCCCATCTGCTCGCTTCGCCCGGCGGGTTGATCTCCTGAACCGACCGATGAAAGCCCCGGATCGGCTGCGGATCGTGTATCTGGAGGACGATCAGAGCGCCTTCGAACTGGTGCGTTCGTTGTTAGAGGCGGAGGGGCTTGACTGCGATCTCGTGCATGTGCTCGGGGAGGACGACTACCGTGCCGCCTTGGCTCCTTTGGCCCCGGATGCGATCCTGTCTGATTATAACCTGCCGATGTATGACGGGCTCGCGGCGCTCGAACTGCGCGGGAGTTTGTGTCCGGAGGTTCCGTTCATATTTGTTTCCGGGGCCCTGGGGGAATCAAAGGCGATCGAACTGCTCAAATCGGGCGTGACGGATTTCGTCTTCAAGGATGCTTTGCCGCGGTTGGTTCCGACGATCCGACGGTGCCTCGCGGAGGCGAAGGAGCAGAGGGAACGGAAACAAGCCGAGCACTCGTTGCGGGAAAGCGAAGCGCGCTTCCGTCGGCTGGCGGAGAATGCTCCCGACGTTATTTTCCGTTATCGCGTCGAGCCCAGCGGATTCAGTTGCGACTATATCAGCGCCGCGGTGGAACGCATCAGCGGTTATCGCCCGGAGGAATTCTACTCCTCGCGGCGGATGGTCATCCGGATCGCCCATCCCGAGGACCGGCAGATCCTGATCGAAATGTTGGCGCCCCGTAGAATCCTGAAGGAAATCAGAGAGATTCGCTGGATTGCGCGCGATGGGCGCGCGATCGTCACGGAGCAACGTTTTGTCCCGGTGCTCGACGAGTCGGGACGGCTCATTGCCATCGAGGGCATTGCCCGCGATATCACGGCGGTCGTGCAAGAAGAGGAGCGTCGGCGTTCGCTCGAGGCGCAGCTGATGCAGGCACAAAAGATGGAAAGCATCGGCACGTTGGCGGGCGGGATCGCGCATGATTTCAACAACATCCTTACCGGCATCTTGGGGTTTACGGAAATTGCCCGAATGTCGCTAAAGCCCGACGATCCGGTGAGTGAATCGCTTGATGAAGTGCGCAAGGCCGGACTGCGTGCCCGGGACTTGGTTGCGCAAATTTTGACCTTCAGCCGTCAAAAGGAAATCCGGCATGTTCCGCTCGAGCTGGCACGGGTCGTGGGAGAGGCGCTGAAGTTCCTGCGGGCTTCGACTCCTGCGACCATCAATATTGAGCGTCGGCTTGAACCCGGAACGATCTTGGCGGATCCGACGCAAATTCACCAGATCGTGCTCAACCTGTGCACCAACGCGCTCCACGCCATGCGTGATCGCAAAGGCGAACTCTTGGTGGCGGTCGAGCCCGTGACGGTAGGTGAGGAGCTGGCCGCCCGGATGCCGAAAGTCTCTCCCGGAAGTTATCTATGCCTCGTGGTGCGCGACAACGGGCACGGGATGGATGAGGCGACTCTGCGACGGGTGTTCGATCCTTTTTTCACGACGAAGCAGCCGGGGGAGGGGACGGGGTTGGGTCTGGCGGTGGTGCAAGGCATTGTGGGCACCCACGGCGGCGGCGTCTTGTTGGAAAGCAAGCCGGGTGTCGGAACGACATTTCGGGTTTTTCTGCCCGCAACCGGACGGGGCGAAGCGCTCGCGAATACGATGGCGCTGCCCGCCTTGGGGCGGCGCGAGCAGATATTGATCGTCGACGACGAGTCGTCGGTCGGCACGTTCGCCGGCGTTCGTCTGGAGCAATTGAATTATCGCGTGCGGGTTTTTCAAGACCCGCGTCGCGCTTTGGCCGCTTTGCGAGCCGATCCTAGGGCCGTCGATGCGCTGGTCACCGATTTGACGATGCCGGGGCTCACCGGCATCGATCTGATCCGCGAGATGCGAGCCGCAGGAGTATTGATTCCGGCGGTGGTTGTATCCGGCAATGCCATGGCGGTTGGGCTGGAGGCCCTGCAGGGTCTAGAGCGCGTTGAGGTGTTGGAAAAACCGTTCTCCGGCGAGGACCTTTCCCGGAGGTTGCGTTTGCTGCTGGATCTGGGTCTCCGATGAATGAGCCGGTTACAAGTGATCAGCCGCGCGTTGCGGTGGCCGAGGATGATCCGACGGTGCGAGCGATGCTCGGTGCGTGGCTGCATACGGAAGGGTGCGTGGGCGAACTATTCGTTGATGTGCGTAGTGCAGCCGAGGCGTTGGCGGTGAGAGAGTTTGATCTCCTGATCAGCGATGTGCAGCTACCCGACGGCACCGGCCATGAGCTGGTGACGGCTTTAGCCGGACCCAACTTGGGTTTGCCGGTGATTTTCTTGACCGGCGAACCGAACTTGGAGGCGGCGATGGGTGCGGTTAAGCTCAGGGTATCGGCCTATTTGGTGAAACCGCCCGATCTCGTTGAACTCAGCCGGTTGGTGCGGCGGGAAATCGCGGGTCAACGCTATCGGCGGGCGGTTGGATCCAGCCGCCGGCATTTGGCCGAATGGGACGGTGAGCTAGCCCGGCTCGAGCAATTGCCGGTAACGCTAGAGAGCCGACCGGCGGTGGCGTATCTGCAGGTAACGGTTCGGCATTTGGGGGCGTTGCTGGGAGAACTTGACCGCTCGGTCACGCTGTTGTCTCAAGATCCGGCGGGCCGCGAGTCGTTGGAACAGATCGATCTAATCGCGAGTTTGCGGCGCACGGTCGCGATTCTGAACCGGACGCGGGAGCATTTTAAGAGCAAGGATCTGGGAGATCTGCGCAAAGATCTTGAAGGTTTGTTGCGCCGGGTCGGTAAGCCTGGCGGAAAATAGTCCTTAAGCGCGGCGCGAGCCCGGCCGATAATTCCCTCCGTCAAGGTTCGCAGGTCGCCTGCGGGCAGCCGTCACGGGCAGGAGCAAGACCTGTCAGAAGAAGGCACATCAAAATTCCCGGCAACGGGCATTTCGGTGTGCCTTTTTTGCTGCCTGATCGCGCCGACGGACCGCCCGAACCACCGCGCTCTCCCTGTCTCCATAAAACCATGAAACACCGTATCGCAGCAAAAACCCTCCTCGCCTTCGGTCTCTTGACCGGAGCGCTCTCTCCGCACGCCAGCGCCGCCATCCCGATCGGGCCGAACAGCAATGTTCAGGTCGGCGGCTTCTTCAGCCAAGGCTACCTCAAGACCGAAGGTAACAACTACCCGTTTCCCGCCGCCGACGGCACCTTCATGTTCCGCGAGATGGGCTTCAATGCCTCGACGACTTTCGGCACGCACATCCGCGCCGGCGCGCAGGTGTTCGCCCAACGCCTCGGCGACTACGGCGAGGACAAGGCGCTCCTCGACTGGGCGGTGCTCGACTACAACTTCCGCCAGGAAATCGGCGTGCGCGTGGGCCGGATCAAGTATCCCCGCGGGCTCTACGGCGAGGTGCTCGACCTCGATGTGGTCCGCCCGTTCGTGTTTCTCCCGCTCACCCAATACAGCCCGGTGCTGCGCGACTTCAGCGCCTCGTTTGACGGCGCGATGCTCTACGGCTCGTTGAATTTCGGACGCGTCGGCACGGTCGACTACAAGTTTTTCTACGGCGACATCCCGGTGAAGCCCTCGCAGGGCGTCTCCGACTTCATGCTCAATACGGGCATCTACAAGACCAACCCCGGCATCACTGCCATGAACGTCGACTACGTCACCGGCGGGGCGATCGATTGGAACACGCCGCTCGCCGGGCTCAAGGTGCACGTCGATTACTCCTACCTGAGCAACGTCAACGCGACCGGGCTGTTCGCCTTCGTGCCGTTCCCGGCCGAGGTGGTCTCGGGTTTGAAGAAATACGCCTTCACGACCTACGGCCTTGAATACACCCGTGGCAGCTGGGTTCTCGCCGCCGAGTATCTCAAGGTCGGAGGCAAGGTTTTCACGCTCATCCCCCGCGCTCCGGTCGACTACCGCTATGCCGGCGCCGACTCATGGTATGTGTCCGTCGCCCGCCGCTTGGGCACCAAATGGGAACTCGGAGCCTACCTGACCCGGATCGAGAACGCTTACCCGACTCCCGGCACGCCGACCAAGCAACGGCAGACCGACGACTACGCCGTGAGCGTGCGCTACGACGTAAACGAGCATCTGCTCTTCAAACTCGAATGGCACCAGGTGAACGGTGAATTCAATTTCATCAACACGCCGCGCAATCCGAACCCGCGCGCCACCCGCAAAGACGAGACCACCGTCTTCGCGGCGAAGACCACGCTGACCTTCTGAGCGCTTTTCCCTCGAACCAAAGGAAACCAAGACCATGAAATCCAATCTTCTGCTTCGCCTCGCCCTCCTGGCTGCGCTCTGCTTCGCCCCGGCCGCCGCCCACGCGGCCCCGGTCGTGATCGCCAACAAAAATGTCGCCGCCGAGAAACTCGACGCCGCCGGCCTCAAGGCCGTCCTGCTCGGCAAGAAAGTCGCCTGGGATTCCGCCGGCCGTGTGGTCCTCGCGGTGCTCAAAGCCGGACCCGTGGCCGACGAGTTTCTCCAGAAGGCCGCCGAGATGAACGCGAGTGCGTTCAACAATCATTGGCGCCGCCTCGCCATGACCGGCGGCGGCACCGCGCCCAAGACCTTCGACAAGGAGGAAGACCTCCGGAAGTTCGTCGCCGAGACACCCGGCGCGATCGGCTTCGTCGACAGCGCCAACGCCGACGCTTCGGTTGTTACAATCATCCCCGGCGCCTAAAGCCGAGCCAATCCGGGACGATCATCCCACCTCCAAACCTTAACATGAAAAACACCCTCGCATCTTCGATTATTCTCGGCTCCGGCCTTCTGGCCGCAGCTCTCATCGCGCCCGCCCGCGCCGCCATTCCGGTCGGGCCGAACGGCGCCGTCCAAGTCGGCGGCTTCTTCAGCCAAGGCTATCTCTATAGCTCCGACATCAACCACCCGACCGCCAACAAGGGCGGCACTTGGGATTTCCGCGAGATGGCGGTCAACGTCTCCACCACGATCGGCTCGCGACTCCGCCTCGGAGGTCAGGCTTTTGCGCAGCGTCTCGGTGAGATCGGCGGCGACAAGGTCATCCTAGACTGGGCGGTGGCCGACTATAACTTCGATCCGGCCTTTGGCGTCCGCGCGGGCCGCGTGAAATACCCGAAGGGGCTTTATGGCGAAGCGCTCGATCTCGATGTGGTGCGACCCTACGTCTTTCTGCCCAACTCGGTCTACAGCCCGGTGCTCCGCGACTTCGCGGCTTCGTTCGACGGCGCATTGGTCTACGGAACGCTCTCCCTCGGGAAGAGCACGTTCGATTACAAGGTGTTTTACGGCGACATTCCGATCTCGCCCGAGAAGGGGATCGCCGAGTTTTACAACGACACCAGCGTCGGCCTTTACGCCGCTTCGGGCGTGTCACAGCTTAGCATGGATTCGGTGACCGGTGGCCAGCTCGTGTGGAACACGCCGGTAAGCGGACTTCGCTTCGCTTACTCCTATTCCTTCTTCGACAAGCTCAATTCGAACGGCCCCTTCGCCGGATTCCCGGCTGCGAATCTGAATCTCGCCTTCGGGCGCTTCAGCTACGATGTGGCATCTGTCGAATACACGTGGAAGGACTGGGTGTTCGCCGCCGAGTGGCAGCGGGCCGGAGCGACGTTCAAATTCGGAGCGGCCCCGTTTTTGCCCACGACTTCCGGCACTTACGGCACCGACGGCTGGTATGTATCGGCGGCTCGTCGCTTGAACGCCAAATTTGAGATCGGCACCTACTACGGAGATCTGCGGGACCGCTACAATTCGCGCGATTCCCGCGATTACCAAAAGGATTTTGCCGTGAGCCTTCGCTACGATTTGAACGAGCACGTGCTCTTCAAGATCGAGGCACACCGGATCGGCGGCACTTATGGGTTGTTCAATACTGCCCGCATCCCGAATCCGGCGGCCACCCGCAAAGACGAAGATACGGTTTTTGCCGCGAAAACGACGTTCAGTTTCTGAGCTCAGGGTGAATCAAGGAAATCAATCCATGAATAACAAACTTCTTCACCACTTCCTCGTTTTCGCCGCCCTCTGCGCCTTCGCTGCCGGTGCGGGTCACGCTGCGCCTGCGGTCATCGCCAACAAAAACGTCGCCGCCGAGAAACTCGATGCCGCCGGTCTGAAGGCCGTGCTGCTCGGGAAGAAAGTCGCCTGGGACGCCGCCGGCCGCGTCGTCCTCGCCGTGCTCAAGAGCGGACCCGTGGCCGACGAGTTTCTCCAAAAGGCAGCCGATATGAACGCGAGCGCGTTCAACAACCACTGGCGCCGCCTCGCCATGACCGGAGGCGGCACCGCGCCCAAGACTTTCGACAAAGAAGAAGACCTCCGGAAGTTCGTCGCCGAGACGCCCGGCGCGATCGGCTTCGTCGAAAGCGCCAATACCGACGCCTCGGTCGTCGTGCTCACGGTTCCTTAATTTAACCCGTCAGATCAAACCCGTCCGCCGCGATTTTCGGCGGACGGTTCACTTTCCCGCCATGAATTCCTTCGTCCCCTCCCGTTCCTCGTTCAATCTCCGCCGCTTCTTCACCGGTATCACCCTCGGATTCGCGTTCCTTGCCGTGCTCATCGTCGTGCTCGGCGGCGCCACCTTCCAGTTGTCGCGGACCGGCACCGCCCGCAGCGCCGAATTGAGCGAGCGCTTGCTGCCCGCGCTCGACGACTTGGTCCGTCTCCAGGAATCCACGCTCAAATACAATCTCGCCAACCTCGAGTTTGTCACCGGCCGCGACGAGGCGACCCAAGCGAAGAAGCTCGCGACGGCGGCGAAAGAGCGCGGCCAAATCAACAAGTATTCCGAGAGTCTGACCGGCCGGGTCGCCAGTGCGGAAGGCCGGGCGGCCGTGGAGAAATTCACCGCGGCGGTGAAACTTTACGACGCCGACGTGGTGCGCCTGCAAACGGCGCTCAAGGCCAACGATTTCGACCAGGCGATGAAACTCCTCGATGTCGAGGTTGCGGCCCGCAACGGCGCGATGGAAGCGGCGCTGGGCGGGGTCTCGGCCTTTGTGCAGGAACTTTCCCACCGCAACGGCGAGGCCACCAAGGCCATTCTGGAGAGGAATCTCTCGATGACGCTCAAGCTCAGCGCCGGGATCGCGGGCTTGGCGCTCCTCGCGGTCGGGTTTGTGCAATGGCTCTCCCGCCGGATCCGCCGACCGTTGGAAGCCGCTGTCAGTCGCATGGGCGACTTCGTCGGCCAAACGACCACTGCCTCCTCGCAGATCGCCGGCTCGAGCCAGGCTTTGGCCGACGGTGCGAGCCAGCAGGCCGCTTCGCTCGAGGAGACCGGAGCGTCGCTCGAAGAAATGTCGAGCATGACGAAGCGCAACGCCGAGGCCGCCCGGAATGCGAAACAACTCGCCGGGCAGGCCCGCGTGGTTGTCGACCAAGGCGCCGCAAGTATGGCGCAGATGTCGGCCTCGATGCATGGCATCAAGACCTCGAGCGGCGAAATCGCGAAGATCATCAAGACAATCGACGAGATCGCGTTTCAGACGAACATTTTGGCCCTCAATGCGGCGGTCGAGGCCGCCCGCGCCGGAGAGGCGGGAGCCGGGTTTGCGGTCGTGGCCGAGGAGGTCCGCGCGCTCGCGCAGCGTTCCGCCCATGCGGCCAAGGAGACGGCCGACAAGATCGAGGTCGCGTTGAGCAAGAGCGACGAAGGCGTGCGCACCAGCGGCGAAGTTGCCGCCGTGCTCAGCCAGATCATCGAGCAAGTGCGGAAGATGGATGTGCTGGTGGGCGAGATTGCCACGGCCTCCGCCGAGCAGTCGCAGGGTATCGACCAAGTGAACCGCGCCGTGTCCGAGATGGACAAAGTCACGCAGTCCAACGCGGCCAGCGCCGAAGAATCGGCGGCCGCGGCCCAAGAACTTGCCACGCAGTCGACGGAGTTGCGCGGACTGGTCTCCGGGCTCGGCGAGCTCGTCGGCTCGCGGGAAGTCACGGCGGCCGAGGTCGCCGTCGTCGCGCCGACCCCGCCACCATCCCGCGGCGAGCGCCAGCTTGCCGACAACTTCGCCTGAGGCGCGGCGGGTCAAATTTTGAGCGATGTTCATGCAAACCGATTCTTCCGTCGTTGCCGACGGAGCCGCGACGGAACATTCCGCGGCGGCCCGAGCAGGCGGTCCCCCGCCAAGCCGTCGGATTGTGCTGATTGAGGACGACGCGTTCGTCGGTGCGGCGGTGGGCCATTGCTTGCGGCAACAAGGCCATCGGTTGGTTTACTTCACGGCGGCATCGTCCGGGCGGGAGTGGATCGCGGGCAATGGCTGCGATCTGGTGATCACGGATATCCCGATGCCGGGTTCCGACGGGCTCGAATTGATCCAGTGGCTGCGGCGGGACCATCCGCAGGTCGAAATCATCGCGATCTTGGGCACCGATCTTGGGGGCAACTCGCATCTCCGCGCTGCCTTGTTGCTCGGAGCGACCCGGATCCTGCAGAAGCCGTTTGAATTGGCGGCGCTCGCGGAGTTGGTGGATCAGGTCACGCGACGCGAGTCGGCGCCGTAGCCCGGGCGAGGCGAGGACCGTTCAGGCGAGGATGTCTTTGATGACGTGGCCGTGGACGTCGGTGAGGCGGAATTGGCGGCCTTGGAAACGGTAGGTGAGCTTCTCGTGGTTGATGCCGAGTTGGTTCAAAACCGTCGCTTGGAAATCGTGGACGTGGACGCGTTTGTCCACGGCGTTGAAACCGAATTCGTCGGTCGCGCCGTAGCTGATCCCGGGCTTCACGCCGCCGCCGGCCATGAACTTCGTGAAGGCATACGGGTGGTGGTCGCGGCCCCAGCCTTTGGTGTCCTCGATCTTGCCCTGGAGAAACGGCGTGCGGCCAAATTCGCCGCCCCAGATCACGAGCGTGTCGTCGAGGAGGCCGCGTTGTTTGAGGTCGCGGATGAGCGCGGCGGAGGGCGCGTCGGTGTCCTGACACTGGATCTTGAGCTGGGTGTTTAGATTGCGGTGCTGGTCCCAGCCGGCGTGCATGACTTGGATGAAGCGCACGCCGCGTTCGGCGAGGCGGCGGGCCATGAGGCAATTGTAGGCGTAGCTGCCCTGGCGGCGAACCTCGGGGCCATACATCGCGAGCGTGGCTTCGGACTCTTGGGAAAAATCGGTGAGCTCGGGGACGCTGGCCTGCATCTTGTAGGCCATTTCATACTGGGCGATACGGGTGGTGATCTCGGGGTCGCCGAAGTCATCGCGTTTGATTTCGTTGAGGTGAGCGAGGTCGTCCAACATATCGCGGCGGACTTTGCGGCTGAGGCCGGCGGGGTTGGAGAGATAGAGCACGGGATCGCCGGCGCCGCGGAAGGCGACGCCTTGATACTTCGTGGGCAAGAAGCCGCTGCCCCAGTAAAAGTCGTAGAAAATCTGGCCGCAGCTGGCCTCTTTGTCGCGGGAGGTCATGACGACGTAGGCGGGCAATTCCTCGGTCTCGCTGCCGAGGCCGTAGCTGAGCCACGCGCCCATCGAAGGGCGTCCCGCCTGTTCGGAGCCGGTGAGAAAGTAGGTGATGCCGGGAGCGTGATTCACGGACTCGGTGTGAAGCGACTTCACGAAGCAGAGGTCGTCGGCGATGGAGGAAATCTGCGGGAGAAAGTCGGAGACCCAGGCGCCGGATTTTCCGTGTTGGGCGAAGTTCGTGATCTCACCGAGGACGGGGCGGGCGGTCTGGTTGCCCGTCATGGTGGAGAACCGTTTGCCGCCGGCGAGTTCGTCGGGGATCTGCTTGCCGTGCCACTCGCGGAGTTTGGGTTTGTAGTCGAAGAGATCGACATGGGACGGCGCGCCGTTTTGGAAAAGGTAGATGACGCGCTTGGCTTTGGGGGCGAAGTGGGGGAGCTCGGGGAGACCGGGCACGGCGCGGCGGTTCGGCAGACGGGGAGAAGGCGAGGCCGGGAGAGGGGGAGGCGCGGCAAAGCCGTCGCGGCCGAGGAGCGAGCCGAGCGCGGCGGTGCCGAGACCGAGGGCGCTGCGGCCGAAGAATTGGCGGCGGGTGTGAAGGGCGTGGCTTTCGCGGAAAGG
>CALSBN010000159.1:0-12016 GCA_943373185.1 Opitutus sp. GAS368
AAAATCCGCGCCGGATGCTCCAGCAACCGGGCCAATGCCACTTTTTGCTGATTCCCGCCCGAAAGCTGTCCGATCAACTGCCCGGCATCGCGGCACTTTACCCGCAACTCACCGACCCAGCGCTGTGCCACGGCTTGCTGCCGGCCACCGTTGATCCAGCCCATCCGGCCAAAAGCGCCCAGCTTCGTAAGCGTAAGATTGTCGGTAATGGTCTGGTTCAGCATCAGGCCTTCCTCTTTGCGGTTCTCACTCAGAAAGCCCACGCCCTGCCCCCAGCGATTCCTTGGTCCCACCGCTCCGTTCGGCGCGCCAAGAATGCAGACTTCACCCGCCGCCAATTCATCGAGGCCGAAAATCGCGCGCAACAAATCCGTGCGCCCGGCGCCGATCAGCCCGCCCAGACCGAAAATTTCACCGGCCCGCAGCTGCAACGTCGCCTGCCTCAGCCGCGGCTTGCTCGCAACTGCTTTCACCTCGAGGACCACGGCCCCCAGTGGGTGCGACGTGCGCGGATAAAGGTCTTTCACTTCACGTCCCGTCATCAACGTCACGATGTGATCGAGACTCGCCCCGGCCATCTCGCCGGAACCGACCGTTTCGCCATCCTTGAGCACCGTGTAACGGTCCGCGATAAGCCGGCACTCTTCCAGAAAATGACTGATGTAAATGATGCTCACGCCCCGGGCCTTCAGCCGGGCAATCGTCGCAAAGAGTTTCTCGGTGTCGGCCTGCGTGAGACTGCTCGTCGGCTCGTCCATGATCAGCACTTGGGGCGAGATGAGCAAAGCCCGTGCGATCTCGATAATCTGCTGCTCGGCGATCGAGAACTCGCCCGCCAACCGGTCCAGCTCGAGGCCCTCATGGCCAAGCTGGGCGAGCGCCGCTTGCGCACGTTCCCGGGAAGTTCTCCGGTCGATCCAGCCCGCCCGGGCCGACTCGGCTCCGAGCAGGATGTTCTCCTGCGCACTTAGGTGCAGCGCGAGATTCAACTCTTGGTAGATCATCGCCACCCCCTTAAGCCGGGCGTCATGGGGATTCTCCGGCAGGTAAGGCGCCCCGCCGAGATCCATCGTGCCCGCGTCCGCCGCATAGGCACCGCTGAGGATCTTCATCAGGGTGCTCTTGCCCGCGCCGTTCTCCCCGATGATCGCGTGCACTTCTCCCGGCGCGATCTCCAGGGAAACACGTTTCAACGCCCGGGTGGCGCCAAAGCTTTTTTGGATCGCCGTGAGGCGGAGACGGACGTCGGGCATCTCACTTCAGATACTTCGCCAACGGAGGATTCACGATGTCGGCCATCGCCGGATCGTTGAAGTTTTCCTTCGTGACGAACCCGACTCCCGTGTCGATCTGGGCCGGCACCTTCTCTCCGCGAATTACCGCGACCACCGTCTTCACGCCGAGGTAGCCCATGTTGAGGGGATTCTGCACCACGAGACCGGCGATGTCGCCCGACTTCAATCCAGCGTTGAGCGTTTCTCCGGAATCGAAACCGACGAGCTTCACCTTGCCGGCGAGACCGGCGTCGCGGAGCGCCAGCAACATGCCGGCCGTTGTCGATTCATTGCAGGTGAAGATACCGTTCGCCTCGCGACCGAAGCGGCTGAGCAGATTCTCGGACACCCGTTTTGCGGTGTCACGGGTCGCGCCGCCGTGCTGATCGGTCGAGAGCAGGCGGATCGCCGGGAAGTCCTTCTTCATGACTTCAAGAAATCCCTCTTCCCGCTCTTCCGTGCTGGCAGAGCCCACTTGGAGCCGGAGCATGATCACATTCCCTTTTCCCCCGAGCAACTTTCCGAGGTTGCGCGCGGCGATCCGTCCGCCCTCGCGGTTGTCGGTTGAAACGAAGCTCGCGATCTTATCCGTCGCCAAACCGGAGTCGATGATCACGACCGGGACCTTACCCCGCGCCGCCGTCTCGACCGGCCCGACCAACGCCCGCCGGTCCAACGGCGCCAACACAATGCCGTCGACACGACGTCCGATAAAATTCTCCACGACCTGAACTTGCTGTTCGCGGTCATCCTCCTTGAGCGGGCCTTTCCAGATCACGTTCACCATGATGCCCTGGGTCGCGAGTTCCATCCGGGCCTTCTGGGCTCCGGCGTGGATCGACTTCCAGAATTCGTGCGTCGTCCCTTTTGGGATCACGGCAATTTGATAGGTGTCCGCGGCGGTCGCGACCGCGGCAGCACTCAACATTCCAAGGCAGATCGAAAGAATTTTCTTCATAGGGTAAGGGGAAGCTTCGAAGGAGAAGAAAACGTCGCCCCGGTGCGATCTGAATTTTTCCCGAAATCAACCTAGCACGGGACGTATCCGGGCCGAATGGATATTCTCGCCCGATTCATGGCCAATCTCGGCTTTCGCCCACCCGCGCTCCAAGCTCGCCGTGCCGCCGGTCCCTTGCTTTCAGTGGTCCATGTTCTGGCTCAAGAAATTCGTTTCCTTTTGGCTCATGCCGCTTCCGTTCTGCCTGACGCTCCTGACGCTCGGCCTCGTGGTGCTGCTCTTCACCCAACGCGCCCGACTGGGGCGTTGGCTGCTCGTCGCCGGCACGGTGCTGCTTGGGTTGTTTTCCAACAAGGTCGTGAGCACTTGGCTCGTCCAACCCATCGAAGCCACCTTCCCCCCGATCCCCGAACTCAAGGCCAACACTCCCTTGCCGACAGAGTTGGCGCGGTGCCGCTTCGTCGTCGTGCTGGGCAGCGGTCACTCCGACTCCCCGGGGTTCTCCGCCAACAACCAACTTTCCTCCGCCGCCCTCGCCCGCATCACCGAAGGAGTCCGCCTGCTTCGACTCTTACCTGCCGCGAAACTGGTGGTGAGTGGCGGCGGCCGCCCCGGCTATTCGACTCACGCCGTGGTTCTAGGCCGTGTCGCGGTCGAACTCGGGATCGATCCGGGCCGCATCGTTTATGCGGAAACCGGCCGCGATACCGAGGACGAGGCCCGTGAGATCGGGGCCTTGGTCGGCCAAGCCCCGGTCGCTCTCGTGACGACCGCATGGCACCTCCCCCGGGCCGCCGCTCTTTTCCGGCGCGCCGGGGTGGATGTCCTCCCTTGCCCGACTGACTACACCGCGCGGCCGAGCCCTGAATTTTATTGGAGCGATGTCGACTGGGACGTCGCCTCGCTCGAACGTAGCACCGCCGCCGTGCGTGAACGCATAGGTTACCTCTGGGTCTGGTTGCGGGGCAAAGTTTAGGCCGACTTCAACCGCGCCACATCTCGCATGAGGCGCAGCGTATTGCCGCCCCAGATTTTGCCGAGCGCGGCTTCGCTCAGTCCGCGCGCTCGCAGCGCGCACGTGATCATCGGGTAGTCGCTGACCTCCCGCAGCCCGGCAAATCCACCACCGCCATCGAGATCGCAACCGATGCCGACGTGGTCTTCCCCCGCGATTTCGACCGCGTGAAGCACGTGCGTCACGTAGTCGTCCATCGTCGCCATCGCCGGCGGAAAACTCGTCTCAAACTCCGTCCATGCCCGCCCCACCTCAGCCCGCACGTCCGCGGTCAAAACCTCGTCGCGAAACCGCATCATGATGCGGTCCACCGCCGCCGTTTTCACCGCCAAATCGGATTGTGCCACCATCGCCACGGCCAGGCCGTTGATCTGAATCACACCACCCTTCGCCGCGAGTGCGCGCAGCAGATCATCGCCGATGTTTCGCGGATGGTCGCACACCGCACGGCAACCCGTATGGGACAAGATCACCGGTGCCCGCGACTGGTCGATCATGTGCGCCAACGCGGCGTCCGAGACGTGCGACCCGTCGACTACGATCCCGAGACGGTTGCATTCCGCCACGATCTCCCGCCCCAGCGGACTCAGCCCGCCCCACTCTGCTCCTAGCGGGTCGGTCGACGAATCCGCCACATCGTTGTTCAGCATGTGCGTAAACCCGATCATGCGCACTCCGAGGTCGTAGAACTCCTGCACCGCCCCGACCTCGCGCCCGAGCGGATAGGCATTCTCGATACTCAAAAAGATCGCGCGACGTCCCTCCGTTTTTAGCCGAATCGCGTCTTCGGCCCCCAGCGCGAGTCCGCACGCGCCCGCGTTTGCAACGATTGCCGCCCGGGTCCGCTCCACTATTCCCCGCACCGCCGCCCGAGCCACCGCGTGCCCTTCATCACTGCGGGCCGCTTGCATGAAATAGGCCGCAAACACCGCTGCATCCAAACCGCCCGACACCATTCGCGGAAGGTCGCACTGCGAGCCATCCTCCGCGTAAATATTACGCGCCCCAAAATCCCAACCCGCCCGCGGCAGGCTCGCCGTCGGCGTGTCGAAATGCGTGTCGATCGTGAACAGCCGTTCGTGCAGCGCCTTGGCTTCGGCAGATGATTCAATCATGCTGAGGAGCAAAACACCCGCGCGCCTCGGCGCAAGTCGGCCGCTGATCAGCCTCGCGCCGGCAACACGGCCCGCATCGCCGCCGCGTGCGCCGTCATCTCCGCATCCGTGCCGATACTGGTGCGGCACCAATCGTCGAATCCCGCCACCGGAGCGTGCGGCCAGCCGACCAAAATCCCCCGCGCTTTCATCTGCGCCTGATACTGCGCCATCGGCATCCCCGTGCGGTGAAAAATAAAATTCCCGTGCGACGGCGTATAGTCGAGGCCCAGCTCTTCGAGCAGCGCCGCGAAGCGTTCTCGCCCCGCCGCGATTTTCTTCCGGCTCCACGCGGGAAACTCCCGGTCCAGCACCGCGGCGCGCGCCGCCGCCACCCCGATATAGTTGACGCTCGACATCTGCATCCGCGTGAGCGCCGTCGCCAACGCGGGCGTCGTCACGGCGTAGCCGATCCGGTGGCCCGCCAAGCCGTGCATCTTGGAAAACGACCGGCCGATGATCACCGGCAAACCCGCCCGCACGAGCGGCACCTGGGTTTGCCCCGAGAAATCGTCGCAGAGTTCGAGATAGACCTCGTCCAAAAACACCGGCGCGCGTGGTGCCACTTCCCGGCAAAAGGCCTCGATCTCAGCCGCCGGCCGCATCGTGCCGCTCGGGTTGTCAGGGTTGCACACATAAACCAGCCGCGTCGCCCCGCCCACCGCCGCCGCCGCCATCGCCGGCAGATTGTGATGCATCGTCCGCGTAAACGGCACCCATCGCACTGTCGCGCCGAGTTTTTCCGCGTAGTCCGTGATCTGAAAATACGTCGGCTGCGCCGCCACCAACTCCGCGCCCTTGGCCAAGAGCGCCGCCGCCGCGAGCGCCAGAATCTCGTCGCAACCGTTGCCGAGCACGATGTTTTCGACCGCCACACCTTCCCGTTGCGCCAACATTTGCTTCAACACGTATTCCTCGCGAAACGGATAACGCGACGACTGCGCCGCCGCCTTGAAGATCGCCTGGACCACCGCCGGCGACGGCCCAAATGCGTTCTCATTTCCCGCCAGATTGATGTGTCGCCCCTCGGGCGGCGGCGGTTCCACCTCCGCACCCTGCAACCCCGGACGTCCCCCGATCGCCCAGCCCAACGCCCCCAACCCCGCGGTGCGGAGCCAGTCTCGTCGGGAGAAGCGGAGGGTCATCCGCATTCTCTAGCACCGCCCGCGCCAAGCGCGCGCGAAAAACGTTTAAGCATTAACTCCGGCCAAGGGTCGCCGTGGCCGCGACTTCGCGCCAAAAAAAGCGCCGCCCTCCGAGGGCGGCGCCGATGGCCAAAAAATTTCAGTCCCGTTTAGGCCAGGACTTTCTTCATCGCCGCATGGCAGACCGCCATCTCTTCGGGCGTGCCGATCGAGATGCGCGCCCAATCCGTCAACGGCGGGAAGGGACGACCGACAAGCACCATCTCGGCCTTCATTTTCTCCTGGAAGGTTGCGATCGGCATCCCCGTCTTGAAGAAGACAAAATTCCCCTGCGGCTCGGCATACTCTTTCTTCAGATCTTTGATCACGGCGATCAACGCGTCGCGGCCAGCCTTGATTTTTGCGCGGGTCTCGGGGACGTAGGTCGTGTCTTGTAGCGACGCGGTCGCCGCCACCACGCCCATCATGTTCACGCTGCCGGTCGAAAGAATCTTCACTTCCTTCGCGAGCTTGGCCGGCATGATGCCGTAGCCCATGCGCAGACCGGCCATGCCGTAAATCTTCGAGAACGTGCGGGCGATCACGACGTTGTGGCCATCGGCAACGAGCTTCACCGCCGTCTGTGCCTCATAATCGTCGGCGCAGTCGAGATACGCTTCGTCGATGAAGACCGGCACCTTCTTCGCCGTCTCGATCGCAAAAGCCTTCAACTCGGCCGCGTTGACGACGGTGCCAGTCGGGTTGTTCGGATTGCAGACATACATCAACGAAGTCTTGGGACCGATCTTGGCGGCCATCGCCGACAGGTCGTGCTCCAGCTTGGCGTTGAGCGGCACTTTGATTCCCTTGCCGCCCTGCGACTCCGCCGCTCGCACGAGCTGGGTATAGCCGGGATCGGCCATGATAACCTCGCCCTTCTGCAGCCCGAAGTGAAAGCCGACGATGTCCAAAATCTCGCCTGAACCGACTCCCAGCACGATGTTATCGGGCGCGCAGCCTTCCTTGGCCGCGATTGTCTTGATCAACTCCTGCGACTCGGCGAAAGGGTAACGGCAGGATTTCTCCATCGCCTGCAACATCGCCCCCTGCGCGGCCTGCGAGGGACCAAAGGGATTCTCGTTGCCCGAAATTCTCACCGGGTCCGCCCGTTTGGCCGAGCGGTCCACCTCGTGTTGGGCGCGGACCGGGGTTGTGAGCAATTGGCGGGCAACAGCGAGACCTGCGACGCCGGCGGCGGTGGATTTGAGCCATTGGCGGCGGTTAAGGGACGTGATCGAAGAAATCATAGGAATGAGATGTTGGGTTGGTAAGACTAGACGGCCCCTCTTCTAGCACACGCTATGCCGACATCTCGGCGAATTTCATGCGCAACGCAGAAACTTGAGCACGGCCTTGGCATCACTCCTGCATAGCGCCGACACGCCCGTAACCACAAGCCGGGTCGAAGCCATTTCTTACCATGACGCGTCGGGATTTCCTCGAAAAAGCCGGCCGCTACGGCGGCGCCTCCTTCACCGCCATGACCGCGCTCGGCCTCCTCAGCCGCGCCACCGGTCGCGGCGCCGAGCTCGGCGGCCTGCCGTCGATCGCTGCCGGAAAACCCGGCACAAAGGTCGTCATTCTCGGCGCCGGCATCGCCGGCCTGACCGCTGCCTACGAGCTCGGCAAACTCGGCTTCGCCTGCACCGTGCTCGAGGCTTCCACCCGCTCCGGCGGTCGCAGCCTCACCATTCGCAAAGGCGACACGCTCACCGATACTCTCGGCCACGCCCAGACCTGCGCGTTCGACGAGGGTCACTATTTCAACGCCGGCCCAGCCCGCTTTCCCCAGTGGCAAGTCACCATGGACTACTGCCGCGAGCTCGGCGTTGCCGTCGAGCCGTTCATCAACGTCAACGAAAACGCCTTCTACTATAACGAGGGCGTCAGCGGCCCTCTCGCCGGCAAACGTCTTCGCCAACGCGAGGCCAAGGCCGACGCCCGCGGCCACGTCGCCGAGCTGCTCGCCAAGGCCGTCAACACCGACAAGCTCGACCAAAAATTCACCGCCGAGGACAAGGAGCGGGTCCTCGAATTCCTCCGCCGCGAGGGCGATCTCAACGCCGACACCCTCGCCTACCAGGGCTCAACCCGCCGCGGTTTCAAGACTTGGCCCGCCGTCGACACGAAGGGCGTGATGGACCCCGCGCACGAATTGCTCGCCCTGCTCCAGGCCAATTTCTCCGTCCACTTTCACCGCAACAACGAATTCGAATATCAGTCCGCGCTCTTCCAGCCCGTCGGTGGCATGGACATGATTGCCAAGGCGCTTTTCGCCAAAGTGAAAACCGTCGTTCGCTTCGGTTGCGCCGCGAAAGAAATTCGGAAGACCCCGGCCGGCGCCCGCGTCGTTTATACCGAGGGGAACGAAACCAAGGAGTTTCTAGCCGACCACTGCATCTGCACGCTGCCGCCGCCGATCTTGCGCACCACCGCCCACGACTTCGGCGCGATGGTGAAGAACACGCTCAACATCATTCCGTTTCAAAACAGCGCGCGCATCGGCCTTCAATTCAAACGCCGCTTCTGGGAAGACGACGACCGCATCTTCGGCGGCATCTCGTGGACCAACCAGACCATCAACGAAATTTACTATCCGTCCCACGGCTTCTTCCAGCCCAAGGGCCTCCTCATCGGCTACTATATGTTTGGTCCGCCCAGTGACGAGGTCACGCAACTCGCGCCCGCCGCCCGCATCGAGTATGCGCTCAAGCAGGGCGAAAAAATTCACCCGCAATACCGCGCCGAATTCGAAAATGCGTTCTCCGTCAACTGGAGCACGGTGCCCCACATCAAGGGCTGTCTTTCGCACTTCCCGGAAAAACTCACCAAGACGCTCTACCCGTTTCTCATCAAACCCGACGGCAACCTGCACCTCGCCGGCGACTGGGCTTCGCACCTCGGTGGCTGGCAGGCCGGCGCTTTTGAATCGGCCCGCCACGTCGTAAAAAACATCCACGCGAAGGTCGCGGCCTCATGAGAATCGCCCCGCACCGGCTCCCGCCGCTGCTCGCGCTCATCGCGCTGACGGCCGCCTTGGGTCGCTCCGACTCCGACAAATCCGACCAGGAAAAATCCGCCCGCCGCGACGCCGAGCTGATCGCCGCCGCCAAAGATCCCGCCGTCGTCAAATCCGGCAAAGCCACCTACACCGCCCTCTGCCTCGCCTGCCACGGCGCCGAAACCGCCCAGGGCGACTCGCCCAGCAATCTCTTTGACCCGAAATGGTATCACGGCGGCCGTCCCAGTGAGATCGAGCGCACCGTTCTCGTCGGTTTCCTCGAAAAAAATATGCCGCCTTGGGGCGAAGTCCTCCCGCCCGAAGACACCACCGCCGTCGTCGCCTTTATCCTCAGCCAACAAAAGTAGCCCGCACTGTGCGAGGTAGCGACGCGACCTCCGGGCGCGTCCCGAACCCCGCCCGCTTTTTTCGTCACGCCCTTCCTCGCCCTCCGCGTTGCTCCGAACCGTCTGAAGTTCGGCTCAATCTCCCCTGTTTTTCACCGTCTATGAAAAATTTTATCCGATCACTCGCCGTCCTTCTCTTCGCCGCGCCCTTCGCCCACGCCGGCCGCCCTGTCGATTTCCCGTCCTACGATCTCTACCTCGACCACATCCTCTTCGACGAAGCCTTCTTCGCCGTGAGCAACCTCTGGATCGTGCTCGCCGCCGGCCTCATGTTTATCATGCACCTCGGCTTCGCCACGCTCGAAGCCGGCTTCGCCCGCGCCAAGCACACGGTCAATATCCTCTACAAAAACATCTACGTCGTCTGTCTCGGCTTCGTGGCCTACGCCGCCTTCGGTTTTCACACGATGTTTCCCGGCGAGTTCGACGGTTGGTGGCACCCCGGCGGCTGGTTCGGCGTCCCGGTCCAGAACTACTTCGATCTCATGACGCCGCGCTATGATAACCTCACGTGGTGGGCCGACTTTCTCTTCCAATCCATGGTCGCAGCCAAGGCCGCCACCATCGTCTCCGGCGCCGTCGGCGAGCGCCAGAAACTCGTGCCGTTTCTCATCTACGCCACACTCCTCACCGCCGTCGCCTATCCCGTCGCCGGCGCTTGGTCGTGGGGCAAGGGCTGGCTCTTTCGCCAAGGCTTCGTCGATTTTGCGGGCACCGGAGTCGTCCACGTCTTCGGTGGTTTCGCCGCCCTCGCCTGCGTGCTCCTCCTCGGTCCGCGTCTCGGCAAATACGACACCGCCACCGGCAGACCCCGCGCCATCCCCGGCCACTCCATGCCGCTCGCGACGATCGGCCTCTTCGTCCTTTGGTTCGGCTGGCTCGGTTTCAACGGCGGCTCCCTCAAGAGCGCGCACCCCGAATTCCTCGCCCTCGTCGTCACCAACACCGCCCTCGGCGGCGCTGCCGGCGGACTCGCCGCGATGTTGCTCACCCCGCTCCTCCTCAAAAAGCCCGACCTTTCCATGGCGATCAATGGCGTGCTCGGCGGTCTCGTCGCCATCACCGGCGCCGCCGATATCCTGCTGCCTCACCACGCGCTCATGGCCGGCGCCGTCGGTGGTGTCGTCATCGTCCTTGGCGTGCTCTTCCTCGAAAAACTCCGCATCGACGATCCCATCGGCGCAATTCCCGTCCATGCTTTCGGCGGACTCTGGGGCACGCTTGTCCCCGCGATCTTCGCCAGCGCCAACTGGCAATGGCAGGCCCTCGGCGCCGCCACCTACGCGCTCACCGCGTTCGTGTTCTCCTTCGCCGTCTACGGTCTCCTAAAGCTGACCGTCGGCATCCGCGCCACTCCCGAGCAGGAAAGCACCGGCTTGGACATCACCGCGCACGGCCAAGAGGCCTACCCCGCCGACGCCCCTTCGCCCGCTCCGACCGCCGCCCAAGCCTGAGCCACCGCCCCCATGTCTACTTCCACCAAGAAAAAAATTCTCATCGGTGCCGGCATCTTCGCCGCCTGCGCGCTCGCCACCTTCGTGCTCTACCGCGTCGCGACCCGGCCCAACCCCGCCCTCACGACCCGTGGCGGCGCCGGCAAACTCTACTCCGAATCCGTCAGCGTCGCCCCCGGCACCGCCTTGTTCTTCACGTGGGGCGTCACGCCCAGCCCCCGCGCCAAGGCCCTCGCCCGCGGCGAGACCAAGACCAAAGCCGATCGCTACGGCGACACCTACGCCCAAGCCCGCGCGCTCATGACCCAGCTCACCGAGGACCTTCGCGAGGCCGGCCTTTCCCTCCGCGATGTCATCGCCGTCCGCGCCAATCTCGTGGCCGAACCCGAACTCGATCTCGAGGGTTGGAACAAGGCTTACGCCGAGTTTTTCGGCAACGCCACCAACCCGCACAAACCCGCCCGCACCACCATCGGCATTTCCCGCCTTTTCCACCCCGACTACCTTGCCGAGGTCGAATTCATCGCCGCCATCCCGCCCGCCCGCGGACCCTTCGCCAAGGGCTCACGCTTCGAGCGCCTCTACGACCGCCTCAACCGCGTCACCACCAATTCCCACGTCCGCAGCTACGGTCGCCCTACGTGGGCCCTCAGCACCGGCAAGGCCATCGAGGGTGGCAGCGCGCTCTATTTTCAATCCGCCCTCTATCCCGACCCGGTTCTCCCCGCGATGGCCAACATGCCGCTCAAAATGCGCATGTATAAAGGCGACGTCGCGACCCAAGCCGAAGCCATCTTCAAGAAACAGATCGCCGCTCTCAAGGAAGCCGGCCTCACCACCGCCGATCCGTTTTTCTCCCGCAACATCCTCTACCCCGACCCGAAAAACGGCGGCCGCATGGACTTCGCCGGCTTCAGCAAAGCTTACCAAGCGGTCTACAACAACCCCGACAACCCCAACCGCCTTGCCCGCACCGTCATGTCGGCCCCCGGCTACGTGACCCAAGGCCAGCTCCTCACCATCGAGACCTACGCCGTCTATCCCGGCGATGCCTCCAAACAATTCCTCTCCGCCGACGGCAAACCGCTCCCGCTGAAAGCCTATCGCAGCGACCCGAAAGCCACGGTCTCCAGCGGAGTCGGCACCGCGCCCAACGCCCGCCTCACTTGGCTCAGCGGCGTCGTCTCGGCCGAGCGCGGCGACCTGAAAGCGGAAGCCGCCGGCGCGATGAAAGTCGCCGCCGAGCGCTTGCAAGCCGCCGGCGCGACCTTTGACAACGTCGCCCAACTTCGCGCCTACGTCGTGGTCGGCGCGGATATCGGCGCGATCACCGGCTGGGACGCCGCCTACGCCGCCGCCTTCCCCGGCGACCACAAACCCGCGGTGACTGTTCTCCCTGTAAAGGCCCTCCCCAACGGCGCCAAACTCGAAGTCGAGTTCCTCGCCGCCACGCTGTAAGTCTTCGGCAGGAGATTCGCGGAGCCGCCTTCGGGCCGCGCGAACACCTTCCGCTGGGGTTGCGCCGAGGCCCGCTTGCGCCGGAGGAGATCGCGCATTGGCTGCGGGGTG
>CALSBN010000160.1:0-12014 GCA_943373185.1 Opitutus sp. GAS368
AGTCGGCTTCGTTTTCCTGGCGCCGACGGTGCTCACCGCGGTTTCGCTCGTTTTCCTGCTCAATTTTGGCCGCGCCGCCTACGGCTCGATCTTCCTTTCGTTCAACCAGGAGATCGCCCTCGGCCGGGTCGGCATGATTGCCGGCCTGATGGGCGCGATCGGCTCGTTTTCCGGCAGTCTCGTCGTGTATCTGGTGGGCCTGATGACGCGCGGCGGTGGATTCGGCGTGCCGTTCGCCTTGATGGCCGTATGCGGCGTGATCGGCACGGCCGCCCTATTGCTCACCGATTGGGACAAACAAAAACCGCTCAAGCCAAACGAGGCAAAATCGGGCCAAGTTGCGACTGGCTGACAAACACAGCGGACCGCATGCGGATTCCGCAGAATTCAGGGAGGCAAGAGTGGCTGAGGCAAACCACGACCGAGATCGTCCGGTTCGACAAAATCCGCTGCTTTGCTTTCATCGAACCCGAGCGAATCGGGCGAATCGCTATCTCTGGGCGGTCACTTGACCACCGTTCGCGCTCGGGTTCTAACCACCGGTGTCGGATTTTCTTACACCCGAGCAATCGAGGCCAAATGTGGCGGCGATTTTCTGCCGCGACGAGCCGGTTCCGCTGCCCACATAAGCACCATTCGTCAGCACCGGAAGCACCCCACCCGCGAAGGCCAAGACCGCGCCTTTGCCGAGCGCTGATTCACCGTAAAATTCCGAATGAAAGCATTTTAAACATCCATCTCGGCAGAGATAGCCGACGGAAATCTCGTTCCAAATTGGCTGAACCCGGGACGGTTTCCTGTCCCCGATGCGGAATGTCGACTTAACCCAATTCATCGAACTCTTGTCCCGTAAAACTACCGGGAGAGCGAAGAATCTCCCGCACGCATCCTTTCTGCGCAGGACCGGCCTTAACTCAAAGCTACCAGCACTAAAACTCTCTGATTTATTGGATTAAGTTTAGTTTCAGCCCAAAGCCGTCTTTGCGGGCGACATCAGCCGAGTGTCGGAAAACCTTACGTTTTATCGCAAAAAACGAACAAAACCCGTCCTCGGCGCTCGAATCAATCATCAATGATTTCAATAAAATCGCTGTTCCTCAATTACTTAAAACGCTAGTGAAATACGTTGGCACTAATCTTGCACCTTGAGAATGAGAACCCTTGTGCACGACGCAGCCATCTTTCCTAAGACTCAAAAATAACCACCATGAACCGATCCGACATCCGACGTCTCTTCTCAATCATGCTCTTGGCCGTTGCCGGCGCCGCCACCGCGAGCGCCGGGACGATCATCAACGAAACCTTCTCGAGCACCTCTTTGCCCTCCATTCTGGAAAAAACCGGGGCCACGGGCAATAGTTCGTTCACCGGCGGAGAAGCCGTTTTCGGCGGTTTTGCCGACGCGGGGCGCTCCTACCTGCGCACCGTCGACAAGAACTTCTTCAGTCAGACTTTCACGGCTGAAGTCACGCTTTCGACCGGCGGCCATATCTCGTTCTTCGGAATGGGAAATGGGGGAAATGGTTCATCTATGTCTTTCGAGCCACTTGGCCCATCGATAAATCTACGATTACATCCGAATTCGATGGTCGGAGGACGGACTGATGCCGTGGGAACCAATGGATCCGGCTTCGTTCACGTAGATTCGTTTGCGTCGGTCGGGAGCCAACCAAATCAGCGCCTTAGACTATCTTGGGATGCTGTCGCGAAGACGGCGGTGTTCGCAATCGACTATGGTTACAATGGGAACTTCCTTGCCGATGCCTCCTCAGGGTTGATCGACGGTTCTGCCCTCGGTCTCTCGGACTCAAACACGAGCATCTTTTTCGGCGGTTCCAACAACGCCAGGTTCGATGATTTCTTGGTGACCACGCCTTCCAACAGCGTGCCGGAAGCCGCATCGACCTTGGCTCTCCTCGCGCTCGGATTCCTTGTCTCCCTTCGGTTCCGCAGGAATTTCTCCCGCCACTAAGATGCTGAGGAGATGAATCCTTCTCCTCATCGATCACATCGGATCAAAATATCGGCGAAATCTCCCGGTGCTCGTCGGAGGATCACCGCCAATTGGGCACAAACGAAGCCAGCTACGATCAACCCTCCAGTTAACCTAAAAATGAACACACGTCTACCGCCCGTCAAAAACTTGGCTCTCACCCTCGGGGTTGTCTTTGCGGGCCTCGGGCAGAGCAGCGCTATTGCCGGCCCTTACGAAGCAACGATCTTGAGCGACAACCCGTTCGCATATTATCGGTTTGAAGAAAGCGCCGGTCCCACGGCGGTGAACTCCGGTTCCGGCGGATCTGCGTTCAACGGCACGCTCTCCGGCGGCTACACGCTCGGGCAGGCGAGTTACGGCAATTTGGGTTCGGCCATTCGTTTCAACGGCACCAACTCATTCGTCACGGCCCCACAGTCGGTTGGCAGCGGAAGTTTCACGGTCGAGGCCTGGATCAACACCACCGTTAACAGTCTCTCCGGATCATTTGCCTACGAAGGCAACGGCACCATCTGGTCGGACGTTGGCGGAGGGGCCAACGATTGGACGGTCTCGATTTTGAACAACCGGCTCTCGGTCTTTACCGGCGACACGAACACGGGATTAACGGCCGGTCCGCTGCTCAACGACGGCAACTGGCATTACATCGCCGCGGTTCGGGACTCCGGCAATGCCACCAGTCTTTATGTCAACGGAGCGCTGGTGGGATCATATGCGGCGGGCTCAGCCGCACTGACCGCGAATCCTCAAATCAAAATCGGCGCCAATACTTTGGATAACCGCTACTTCAATGGCATGATGGACGAAGTGGCGATTTATCAAGGGGCTCTCACCGGTGCTCAGATCCTTCAACACTATCAGTCGGCCAGCGCGCCGGCGAATGTCGACGAATCGAGTTTCACCTTCGGGCTCTTGCTGGCCGGTGCAGCCGCGCTGTTTGGCATTCGCCGCAAGTTAAGGGCGCGCTAAAATCCTAGGCGGGGTGTTTGATCCGAAGAACCGCGAAGCCAACGGGGGCCGACTCCGTCGCCTTCGTGAAGTGCGGTTAAGTTTTTCGGGTGGCGTTTTCCCGTTTCTCTGTCCGCCGGGAGAGAGTGATGCGGAGCGCAGCGGTCTACTGTAGGGGCCCGGTTGATTTTCAGCCGCCGCCGATGGGCGTTCACTTTCGACGGTTTGAACCGCCGCCGATTTTCGGCGGTTCCTGCAAAGCCCGGTGCAGCAAACTATTTGATCTGCGTTCGGCGCGGCCGATAACTGCCGCGATGAAATCGACGACTTTGATCTCCCTCGCTTCGGTCGGCGCGGCCTTTCTGCTGGCAACTTCAGGATTCGGCCAAACCTCGGAAATCTGTCGTTGGGATACGGCGAAAAAGGAACTGACCTTTTCGCTGTCGCGCCTCTCCGGCGTCTTGAGTTGCGACCTGTCGGCCTCGCACGGAAAGAGCCACCATTTCAGCAAGGTCGTGCACACGCCTTCAAATACCTTGGTGAGCCCGGATGTGGGCGGCATGGTAAAGGCGGGCCTGCTCAATTATTTTCGCGTGCTCACTCGCGGTGGCTATCTCACGGAACTCCGGGTCGAATCCGCCACGCTAAAACCCACGAAGGACGGCATCACGTTTATCTGGGAGCCGACGCTTCGCCGGCAGGCCAAGGTCACGGCCCAATTCACGTTCCGCGAGCCGAACATCATCGATCTGGACCTGCGGGTGGAAACCTTGGCGTCCTACCCCGGCTTCGAAATTCTTTTGTCCGCCTATATGGCGCCGGGCTTCGACGGGGGCGCTTACGTGGCGAAGCAGGAATTCGGGCCCAACGAGCCCGAGCAGATCCGCATCCAAGATCAACCGATGATCCACAGCCTCTACCCCTTTTTCCCGCGCGACGAGGCCGGGGCCAATCTGCTCACCGACGGAAGGCACCAGAAGGGCCGTTTCCCTTGGCGAATGGCCATCGGTCGCCGCTACGGCTTGCCCATGGCGTTCTTCAACCAAGGCCCTGTCGACGTCCTGCTCATGGGCCGGCCCGAGGATGTCTACGCGGTGGGCGTCACCTACAAAGGCGATCCCGACACCGACGGAGTCGCGCGGCACCGCAGCCTCTACTTGTCGCTCTTCGGCGAGGATTTCCAGCCGGGTGAAGGCCGACGAACCCAGATGCGGATGATCATCGATGATTTCGGCAGCGACCCGAAGAAACACGCCGAGCTCTATCAGACTTTCCTGAAAGACGTGGGACCAATCCCCCGTTCCTTCACGATCAATCCGATTCAGTAACCGGAAGATCGTCGCCTCCCGCCGCAGTCAGAATCGGAGCAATTCAGCGAGGTCGGAGGCAGCGCCTTTTGTTTTGGTCTTGGTTGCTCCGGAGACGCGACGCCCTCGTCGCGTTCCGCTCCCGCCGATCCCCACGGGAGCAAAGTTTTCTAAAACGCCAAAACCAGAACCCTTGGGACCCGAAGCAAAAGCCTGCCCGCGTTCGCCGTAGGGACCACGGCGCAAACTATTTTTCGATCGGGATGAAACCACCGGGACACCTGCACGTTTAGTTCCGATATGAGACGCCTGCCATCATTCCCGTTGCCCGTCCTTTTGGTGCTCGCCGCTGTGATCGCGACGGTCAGAGCCGCCTCCACTGGTCCGGTTCCCCCGCCCACCGACGCCTTCGGCCGAACCGGCCCCTTTACCGTTGAGACGCGCACATTTCCCAGCCCCGGATTCCCCGGACAGGTCGTGACCGTTTTTTCCCCGGTCGGGACCATCGGGCCGCGGCCGACTTGGTTTTTCGCCCACGGATTCAACGCCACCGACCCCGCTCTCTACCTTGATCTGCTCCACCACCTCGCCGGTCACGGCTGGAGCGTGGTCTTCTCTCCCTATCCGGCCAACGGCACGGCCGACACCCTTTACGACATCATCTTCGAAGGATTCGCCGCCGCCGCACGGCGCTACCCCGCCACCATCGACACCCGCAGAGTCGGCTTCGGCGGCCACTCCTATGGCGGCGGCGCCACTCCCGCCCTCGCCCTCCGCGCGTTCCGCGAACTCGGTTGGGGCCGCGATGCCCGTTGCCTGTTCATCCTCGCGCCTTGGTATAGCTCCCGGCTCACCAACGCCGATCTCGCCTCGTTTCCCGCCGGCACCCAGGCCGTCGTTCAAGTCTACGAAGACGACCTCGTGAACGACCACCGCATGGCCATCGACCTCTTCCGCAATCTCGCGCTCCCCGCCGCCGACAAGGACTACCTCTTCGTCCGCAGCGACCTCGCCGACGGCTACGCCTACAACGCTTCCCACCTCGCCCCCAACTCCCCGCGCAGCCCTGGCTCCGGTAACTCCGCGTTCGACGCCCTCGACACGTGGGGCGTCCTCCGCATCGCCCAAGCTCTCTCGGCCTCCAGTTTTTCCGCAGATGCACGCGGCCGGGCCGTCGCCCTCGGCGACGGTTCCGCTCTCCAAACCCAAATGGGCACCACCCCCGGCGGGCGCGCCCTCCGACCCATGGTCGCGACCGATGACCCGCTCCCGCTTTTCCCGTCCGGCCACACGCAGTGGCAATTTTCCCAAGCGATCAACCCCCGCCGCGCCGTGCCTCCGCCCGAATACGTCGCCACCGCGCGGATCTCCAGCCTCTCCGCCCGCGTCTTCGCCGACTCCGGCGACAGCACACTCATTCTCGGTGCGACGATTACGGGCGCCCAACCCAAGAGCCTGCTCATCCGCGCGGTCGGACCGAGCCTCACTCCATTCAACGTCGCCGGGGTCATGCCCGATCCGCTGCTCACGGTCTACCGCGGCGCCACCGTCGATCTCGCCAACAACCAATGGTCCGAAGCCATCAATCCCCCCGCCCTCGAAACCGCGCAAAGCGAGGCCGGCACCTTTCCCCTTCCGGCCAACAGCCGGGATTCGGCGCTCGTCGCTTCGTTCGCACCCGGCGGTCTCACCGCCACGATTCAACCCGCCACCGGCAGCCCCGGAGTCGCGCTCCTCGAGGTTTACAATGCCGATCTCAACTCCTCCACCCGCCTCGGCAATCTCTCCGTCCGCGCCCGCGTTGGCACCGGCGAGGATCTGCTGATCGTCGGCTTCGCCATCGCCGGCGGGCCGCTTCGCCTGTTGATCAGCGGCATCGGTCCTGCCCTCGGCGCGTTTAACGTGGGCGGCGTCCTCGCCGACCCCCAGCTCGTCGTCTACCGGGACACCACCATCATCGCCTCCAACGACAACTGGTCGGTCCAATCCGATCCCGCCGCCCTCGCCGCCGCCGCCGCCCAAGCCGGGACGTTTCCGTTGTCCGCCGGCAGTGCCGACGCCGGCCTGTTGCTCACGCTCGCCCCCGGCTCCTACACCGCCCAGATCCGCGGCGCCAACTCGACCACCGGCAACGCCCTCGTCGAAATCTACAGCGTCCCCTGAGTTTTTTAATCCACCCATCCAAATGAAAACACTGCACCTCACGCTCGCCCTGCTGCTCATCGCCGTTCCCTTGTCCGCTGCGGAAAAAAGTCGCGAACGCGAGCGCTCCGGCCCGCGTGGCACCGTCAGCAAGAAAACGTCCCGCACCGAAAACACCGCCACCCGCTCGGTCACCGCGACGCAGTCCTCGGGCGCAACCGCCACCCACGAGACGGTGCGCGTCACCGATCCTTCGGCCCGGTCGGCCGCCGTCACCGCCACCACCACCGGGCCCGCCGGCAAGACCAACGTCCGCGCCACCACCGTCACCCAAACCGCCCCCGGCTCGGCGACCCTCCAAAGCAGCGCCACCCGCCCCGACGGCCAAGCCGTCACCATGACCGGCTCGACGACCAAAACCGACGGGGGCCGTGCCTCATCCGCCACCGTCACCCACGTCAACGGCCAAACTACGACCCTCCAATCCAGCACGGTAAAAACCGAAGACGGCCGCACCCACACGACCCAGATCACCGGGCCCCAGGGCCAGACCGCCTCGACGACCGTCGATGTCTCGAAGGAAAACGGCTCCGCCGAGCGCACCCGCCGCAAAAACAAATCCACCCAAAAGCAGCCGTGACCTCCTTTCCATAACCCCGGTTCTTTGATCGCCCGATCCCCATGCCTCGCTTGATCCTCCGGTGATGGCAGCTCTTCTGCTCAGCTCCCGGACGACCAAGGATCCAGACGAAGATCACCGGGTCGTTGCCCTCGCGCAGCAGGGCAACCGAGCTTCGTTGGAAACCGTCGTCGCCCGCCACCACCCCGAGGTGAGCCGCCTGCTCTGGCGCTTCACCCGCCGCCCGGCCGACCATGCCGATCTGGTGCAGGAGGTCTTTCTTCGCGTCGTCCGGCATCTCCCGGCTTGGCAGCCCGACCAACCGTTTCTCCACTGGCTCCGTCGCATCACCGTCAACGTCGGCCGCGACTTCTGCCGCCGCGAGGCCACCCGCCGGCGCTGGCTGGACCAGCCGGACGACACCACGGCCGAAGCCATCGCGCCCGGAGCCGATCCCGCCGCCCACGCCGCCGCCGCCGAGGCCAAAGCCATCCTCGCCGAGCTGGCCCCCGACGACCGCACCTTGCTCACCCTGCACTACCTTGAGGGCTGGGACTTCGCCCAAATCGGCGAACTCCTCGGTTGGTCCCGTCCCGTCACCAAACTCCGCGCCTTCCGCGCGCGTCGTCGTCTCCGCACGCTTCTCGCCGAAAAAAATCTCCCATGAAACGTCCCTCCTCCGACCAAGCCTGGATCGCACTCACGCACCGCGCCCGGGCCGATTTGCCCCCGCCGCTCGACCTCCCGGCCCTGTTGCATCGCCTCGAAACCACGCCCGTCGAACCGGCCGCCCCATCGTTTCTCGAAGGGTTTGCCGCCTGCTTTGCGACCCGCCGCGCCCTCGTCGCCTGCGCGGCGTTCACCACCGTCTGCGCGTGCTTGGCCACGTGGCAGAGCCGCGAGACGTGGCACGAACTCTCCCCTTGGATCGAGCTTCTCTACCTCACGATCGGAGGGCCCTCCACATGAAAACCCTGCGCTGGAAAGTGTGGCTCGCCGCCTTCGCTCTCTTCGCCGCCGGCACCGCCGCCGGCGCGCTCATCACCGTCGGCGTTGCCGGCCGCATGGTGCGCAAGGCCTTCAACGCACCCGCCGTCGCCCAAGGCGTCATCATCACCCGCGCGATCAACCAGCTCGAATCCGATCTCACCCGCGAACTCCGCCTCGATCCGGCCCAAGTTGCCCAAATCCGCCGTGAACTTTCCGTCACCACGACCCAGCTAAACCAACTTCGCTCCGACACGTCGCAGAACCTCAAGCACGTCTTCGACGACACCCTCCGCCGCCTCTCACCGACGCTCACCGCTACGCAGCGGACGGAACTCGCCGCCTTTGCCGAGCCACGTTTCGCCCGCTTTGGGTTGCGTCCCTCCCCGGTTCCGTCGGTCCCCGCCGACCCCAAATAACCCGGGCGCAACCGCCCGCGCCCTCTGCGTTCGTCCGCTTGCGCTGCGGCACGCGGTTTGCATTGCTCGCGTTGTGTCGCGCCGCTCCGCCTTCTTTTCTCTCAACTTCGTCCCGCTCCTTGTCGTCAGCCTGCTCGCGGGCTGCGCCCCGCGCCCCGACGCCAAATCCGACTCGGCCGGCACCGCCTCCACGCCGCCGACGTCCGCGCGCAAAGTCAGCTTCGCCGTCGAGAACGGCTACGTCCCTTTCAACTTCATCCGCACCGACACCCGCGCCGCCGAGGGTTGGGACTACGATATCGCCGCCGAGCTCGGCCGCCGCGTCGGCTTCACTCCGGTTTTCCGCGAGATTGCCTGGGACTCGATGATCCAAGGCATCGCCACCGGCCAGTTCGACCTCGCCGGCAACGGCATCACCATCACCGATGAGCGCGCCCGCGTCGTGGATTTCTCCGACGGCTACATGACCGTAAACCAGCGCCTCCTCGTGCGCCGCGACGAAACCCGTTTCACCTCGCTTGCCACCTTCGCCGCCTCCGCCGCCGCCCGCGTCGGCGCACAAAAAGGTAACACCAACTACACCAAGGCAGAAAAACTCGTCGGCCCCGCCCGCGTCGTGGCCTTCGACGGCTTCGGCGAACTCATCCAAGCCCTCCTCAACCGCGACCTCGACGCCGTCCTCATCGACGACGTCGGCGGCCAGGGCTACGTCGGCACGCACCGCGAGAAATTGAAACTGCTCGAAGGCGGGCTCCCCGGTCAGGACCTCGGTTTCATCTTCCCGAAAAACTCCCCGCTGCGCCCCGAGGTCAACCGCGCCCTCGCCGCCATGCGCGCCGACGGCACCCTCGCCCGCATCAACGGCAAATGGTTCGCCCCCGACTTTATCCCCGCCGGCGCACCCGCGCACTAAAGTCGGCCATGCCTTCTACCCCACAGTTCCCCCAAGGAAATCCAACCGGCCGCCCAACTGTAGAACCGACCGCCGGTCGGTTGTCCGCCTGTAGCACCGACCGCCGCTCCGTGTTCCGATCTCCCGCCCCATGATCGGTCCCGACGGCGCCCTCGCCCCCGAACGTTCTTCGCTGCTCGCCCGCGCGCCGTGGTGGCTGCTCGCCCTCGCCCTCGCCGCCGTGCTCATCGGCTGGCGCGTCGCCACCGACACGCTCTGGCGCGACATCGCCTCCCGCCTGCTCGACGGCCTTGGCCTCACCCTCGCCGTCACCGCCATCGCCTTCCCGCTCGCGCTTGCCCTCGGGCTTGTCTCCGCCCTCGGCCTCGTTTCGACCAACGGTTTGTGGCGACAAATCGCCACCCTCTACGTCCAGGTCGTGCGCGGCCTTCCCGTGCTTGTGCAGATTTTTCTCGTGGCCTTCGTGCTCGTTCCCCTCGGTGTCGAAGCCGCCAATTTCTTCGGCGCCCAACTCACCGCGCAAGACGTCCCCATGGTCGCGCGCGTGACCGCCGCCCTCGCCTTCGCGTATGGCGCCTTCGAAGCCGAGACCCTCCGCGGCGGCCTCACCTCGCTCCCGCGTGGCCAGGCCGAAGCCGCCCGCGCCCTTGGCCTCTCCCGCGGCCAGACGCTCCGCCACGTGCTCCTCCCGCAGACGTTCCGCCGCGTGCTCCCCACCTTGGGCAACGACCTCATCTGCCTGCTCAAGGACTCCGCCCTCGTCTCCGTGCTCGGCGTGCGCGACATCACGCAGGAAGCCCGGCTCTACCAGAGCGCCACCTTCCGCTACACCGAGAGCCTCCTCCTCCTCGCGTTCTTTTACCTCGCCCTCACGTTGCTCGTCGCACTCGCCGTGCGCGCGTTGGAAAACCGCTACCGCCGCCATGCCGCCTGAGCCCGTCATCGCCGCGCCCGCCCCGCTGCTCGAAGCCCGCGCCCTCACCAAGCGCTTCGAAAACCTCGTCGCGCTCGACGCCGTCTCGCTCGCCGTCGCCGCCGGCACCGTCACCGCCATCCTCGGTCCCAGCGGCTCCGGCAAATCCACGCTGCTCCGTTGCCTCAACTTTCTCGTGCTCCCCGACTCCGGCGAAGTCCGCTGCGACGGCGCCGTCATCGACCCGCGTCACGACTCCGCGCTCAACGCCCACCGCGCCCGCGTCGGCATGGTCTTCCAGCAGTTCAACCTCTTCCCCCACCTGCGCGTCTGGGAAAATCTCGCGCTCGCCGCCCGCCTCGTCCGCCGCCTGCCCGCCGCCGCCGCCCGCACCCGTGCACTCGCGCTGCTCGACCGCGTCGGCCTCGCCGAAAAAGCCGACGCCCACCCCACCCAGCTCTCCGGCGGCCAACAGCAACGCGCCGCCATCGCCCGCGCCCTCGCCGTCGAACCCGCCGTGCTGCTTTTCGACGAACCCACCAGCGCGCTCGACCCCGAGCTCACCGGCGAAGTCCTCGCCGTCATGCGCCAACTCGCCGCCGAGCGCACAACGATGGTGGTGGTGACGCACGACGTGGAGTTCGCCCGCCAGGCCGCCACCGAAATCGTTTTCATGGACGCCGGCCGCGTGATCGAAACCGGCCCGCCCGCGCAAGTCATCGCCGCCCCCACCACGGACCGCGCCCGCCGGTTTTTCAACCCCACCGCCGCGCCGAAGTGAACGGCCGAATAACCCCGAGAAAACGCGCCCGCATCAGCATGGTCGTTCGCCGGGTAGGCGAAGAAAACTCCGTTCATCAAAACTCCTGCCGCAATAGAGTCTCCGAAGTGCCAACCGCTGCACCATACCGATGAAGAACCCGAGACACTGCGCATGAGGCCACCGGTATTTTCCGCTAGCGAATGGTTGGTCTGCGACGCCTGCGGTTGCACCTGCGATGCACTGTTTCGTCCGCCTGAAACAGAGTCTGGCGAACTCGAACTTGTGCTTGGCGGCAATCTTCCAGAATCGGCGGGAGTCCCGACTGGCGAGTGGCAAATCGAAGTAGCGACGAAGTGTCCACAGTGCGACCGATCCATTAGAGCCCGAGCGACGTTTCGCGGGCGAACTCTGTATGAATTCACGTCCATCAAACCTTCATAACTCCGCGCGACAGTGTTCGACGACGGACTGTATCGGTTTCAGTTTAACGACGCGACATCGTCGTCTCTGAGAATCCAATTCCAGCCAAACAAACCCTTCCAAATGACCGAGCCAACCTGGGACCTCCACTATGCCGCCCTTCAAGGGGATGCCTCGGCGGTTCAGGCGCTTCTCGACCAAGGCTACGACCCAAACGCTTTCGACGACATGGCGTTTACACCCCTCCATCACGCGGCGAACCACGAGCATCTGGACGTCATCCGGTTGCTATTGCGCGCAGGCGCGGACGTGAATGCCCGCGATGTCGAACACATCGGGGACTCGCCGCTCGGACAAGTAGCCGGCACGTGTTCCCTCGCAGTCGCCCAAGCTCTTGTTACGGCCGGCGCCGATCCCACCGTCCGAGGCTGGATGGGGCTTTGCGCGCTGGACCGTGCCGAACCTCGCACCGACGACGAGGGCAGAAGAGTTCACGAACTTCTGCGCCCCGCCGCCCTTAAATTCAGGAACGCTTAACTGTTCTCCGCCGCAAGCATCGCTAAGCATGAGATGCCCTCTAGAAATTC
>CALSBN010000161.1:0-11910 GCA_943373185.1 Opitutus sp. GAS368
TCCAGAGCGACTTTACCCAGCCATGGAGCGCGTTGGTGGGAAAGCCGTCTGCACGGGTCAATTCCGGGATCGCAAAAAAGCAACGATACGCCAGATTGAATCCATCGACGAGCAGCCATTTTGCCATGAGGAGAAGTTCACCGTCTGCTTCGTCCGAGGCAAACCCGCGTTATTTCTTTTTCGGGGTCCAAGCGGCCAACTGATTCGCAGCCTTGGAGAAATCCGGAGTCTTCCTCAAAATTTCCCGAACCAGCAGCGAGGCCTCGTCCACTCCGCCCATCGCGTGAATTTCCTGCGCCAAGGTCAGGGCCGCTTCAGCCCGCTTCAAGTCGCCATCCAGAAAGAGTTTGGCGGTGATCAACATCGCCAAACGCTCCCCTGCTCCATGCTCAACCCGAATTTGGGCGAGCAAGACATCCGAATCTCGATTCCCCAACCAGCTTGGCTCGGGTCGATGATTTCGAAGCCCTCGAATAAGCTTCTGGGCTGCGGTCCAATCTTTGGCCGCGATGAGCTGATCAAGCTGACGGAAAAACGGCCTTTCTCCGAAAGCAACCGCGACGGCCTGTGCGTTTGCCGTCCCTTGATCGGGGATCGTCTTCAACAGCTCCCTTATCTCCTGAAGTTGGGACTTGGCCCAACGATTTTCGGGGAATGGACCTTCGCTCCAACGCAACACCGCCTCGGCGGTTTCGAGCCGCTCTCCCGCTCGCAGAATTGAAACGACCGGCCGCAAGCCCCCGATTGTGAGCGGTCTCTTTCTCAGCCCTTCGAGCAGCGCAGATTGGGCGGCGGGCGTCGGCGCTAGCAATGATTCGGCCAATAACAGCATCCAATCGCGCTGTCCTTGCCAGGCGGCGAATTGCCGAGGGGAAGAGCCCAACGGATTCGAAAGGAGCCCCGCTTTGCTTCCGCCAAAAGGCTCGGCAAATGACAATCCATCCAAGAGCGGCTTCGCGGTCCGCGCGTCGCCGGCGGTGATCAGGGCTTGAGCCTGCAACAATCGGAACGGGCGCGTCTCAAGGCCCTGCTCGCTCGCCGTGGAAACAACCCTTTCCAAAAGAGGCAGGCCGGGCTTGCCGATCGCTGCAAGCGGCTCCGCCAAAAGCCGCAAGTTTTCATACCCTGCGCCAAATCGCAGCAGATAATCCTCAAGCGCGGTTGTCGCGAGGTCGGCCCGGCCGGCCAGCAGGCGTTGCACCACCCGATAAACATAGGGTGCAGGTTGCCCCGGTGAACGATTGACCAGCTCACTCAGCGCCCGGTCCATCCCGTCAAATCGACCGGCCTCACGCTCGACCCGGGCCGTCAGCCGCAAGACTTGGTCGAGATCCTGCGACGCCCGTATTCGCCAAATCTTAAGCTCGAGTGCAGCTTCTTCGGTCCGACCTGAGGCGACCAGGGCCAGAATCTTAAACTCATCCCACAGCGCCCAAGGGACGTCGTGCTTGTAATCATTCGGCTCGAGAATCCGACCTGGTTTTCCCAGGTCGAAAAAATTCCGAAGTCGAAGCTCGGCTAACCAACTGCGCGTTCGGCCGTGATTTTCCCGGGTAAGTTTGGGGAGATAACGGGCGCTCAATTCGTCGATCATGACGTAGTCTTCCGCCTGACCGGCCAGCGTTAAAACCGTGCCCAGGTAAATCTGCCCGGGAAAAGCATCGCCGAGGCCTTCGGTCAAAATGCGACGGGCCATCGGTCGCTGCCCGCTCCCGAGATACAACTGGGCCAAAAGCAACCGGGCCTGAAGATCCCCGGGCGACCTCGACAGCCCCAAGCGCAGCTTGTAGTGCGCATCGTTCCATCGCCCGCCCCGCAGATCGGTGCGGCCTTCTTCAATCAGGCTCTTGCCCCGCAATTCCCGAAAGTGCTCCCAACGCACCGGGATCAGCAAAGCGTCCGTCAGCGTGACTTGATTGTGGGGGTCGCGATCAAGGTAGATCACGAGCGCCGTGGCCGCGCTGAAATAACCGACCGCTATCGCGCTTGTCAGCCAAAGCAGCACCCCGCGGATGCTGATGGCCAAACCGCTCCCAGGCTCGCCGACCACACGGTCGTAAAGGCCCACCAAGCCAAAATACCAACGCCCTTTGATGACGCGCCCACTCCCCCAGATAAACTTTATCCTTCGCTTCACCGTTGTTTCAGCTCGTTGGCAAGGTCGCTGGTTGTCCCCGCGCCCCGGTCACCGCTTCCGCGATGTTTTCGGCCGTTTTCTCCGGGACGATCCGGTCATTGTTGAAGTGCATCGAAACCGTCTTCGACACACCTCGCTCTTCCATGGTCACGCCGTAAATCGCGTTCGAAGCCGAAACGGTCCGCTTGTTGTGCGTGATGATGATGAACTGCGATTCGCCCACGAATTTCTTCAACAGATCCGTGAAGCGCCCGATGTTTGATTCGTCGAGGGGCGCGTCCAACTCGTCGAGCACGCAAAACGGCGACGGTTTCACCATGTAGAGCGCGAAGAGCAACGCCACGGCCGTGAGGGTTTTTTGCCCGCCCGAAAGCAACGAGATGCTCTTTAACTTCGTCCCCGGCGGCTGGGCCACGATCTCGATTCCGCTCTCCAGCACATCGTCCGTCGCGATCAACTCCAACGCGGCGCGCCCGCCGCCAAAAAGCGTCAGGAACGTGTATTCGAAGTTCTTTTTGATCTGCTCAAACGTGATCGCGAACTGCCGTTGCGAGGTCAGGTTGATCTCGTCGATCGCTTTGATGAGCTCGGCCTTTGCGTTCGTCAGGTCATCGGTCTGCGTCCGCAGAAAATCGTGGCGTTGCTTGAGTTCGGCGTATTCCTCGATCGCCACCAGATTGACGGCGCCAAGGCCGTTTAACCGGGTGCGCAGAACGTCGATTTCGGCTTTTGTCTCCTCCCAATTGGTCTGGTCCAAAGCAGCCAAATCTTCGGCGGTTGGATCCGGCTTTGGTCCCTTCGGTTTCCGGCGGCGCTTGGTCGCTTCTCCGGCCGGGTCTCCCTCGGGCTTCGGCGAGCCGTCATCCGACTCATCTTCTTCGTCCAAATCCAGCGGTTTCATCCCTTCCGGCTCTCCGTCGGCGTGCCAGTAGAAATGCCGCCAATCCAGCTGGGCGATGTTGGCTTGGAACTCGCGCGAGACTTCCTCGGCGATGAACTGCGCCCGCTGGCGGTCGCCCGCAAGCTTGATGTCGTGTTTCGCCAACGCGGCGATCGCCCCTTCGGCATCGCTGCGGAGTGCCTGTTGCGCCGATTCCAAGCCGCTGATCTCGCGCTCCACCGCCATCAATTCAACGCGGATTTTCTCCACTTGCTCCTGCGTCACCACGAGCGTTTCCGCGAGCTGCACGGAGCGGGCGCGCTGGGCGTCGGATTCGGTGGCGAGCGAGGCGACTTGGTCGGTCCAGGTTTCGATCTCCTGCTGGCGTTGCGCCAAAAGCTCGCCGAGTTGCTGGCTGCGTCGCGCCATCTCGCCGAGTCCGCGGTCGAGCACTTCGACTTTCTGACGGCGCTCGGCAAGTTCGAGCCGCGCCTGCGCCAACGAATCCCGTTTCACGTCGCGGTCCACCCGGAGTTCCGTGATCCGCGTTTCCATTGCAATGATCTGTTCCCGTTGCGCCGCTCCATCGCTCTCGGCCGTGGTCAAACCGACCTGGGCCTTCTCCCAACGGGCATGGGCCTCGTTGCGCGCCTGCTCGAGGCCGGTGAGTTCGTTCTCCATCCGGCGAAGCTTTGCGCCGACGTCTTCGGCGTTGCGCTGCGCATTGCGCTGTTCCGCCTGCACCGAGGCGAGGGTCTGCGTGATCGCCAGGATATCGGCGCGCCGTTGCTCCAAGATTTGCTCAGCCTCGGCGAGCCGGGCATTGATCGCGTCGATCGTCAGCTTCTGCTCGTCGTGGAGTTTTTGTTCGTCGGCCAACGCCTTCGCCGTTTCCCGCAGATCGATTTCCCGTTGAACGATACTGTTGGACGATTTTTTCGTGCCGTGAAACCCGCCGTAGACCAAACCCCGTCGGTCCACCAAATCACCTTTGCGGGTTGCGACGGCGAGAAATGCAAAGCCGGGATTCGCCCGCCAAAACTCCAAGAATGCCGTGAGGTCGTCCGCGATATAACAACTGCCGAACAGCGCCAACGCCGGATGGCCTTCGACCTGCGAGCTGACCGCGATCGACGCCGGCACCAGCCCGGCGGGCAGTTCGTAGGCTGCTTCCTGGCGAACGCCGCACTCGGTGATGCGCAAAATGGCCGAGCCGATTTGCTCGTTCTCCAACTGGGCGAGGATCCGCTGGGCCGTCCCGAGATCACTGACGCTGATCGCCTCGGCGGCTGAACCCAGGATCGCTTCGATCGCTTTGCCAAACTCCGGCTTCACGTCGAGTCCTTGCGAAATGGGCGACGCTTTGGCGCCGTTGAGCGCCGTTTCCAGCCGGCCTTGCAGCACGGCCTTCGCACCTTCGCCAAACCCTTCCCAACGCTCCTGCAATTGCTGGAGCAATTTCAAACGCGCCATGCGCTGGGCCAGCTGGCGATCAATCTCCGAGAGCTTGCGCTGCGCCTCGCGAAACTCGCGGGTGAGGTCGGTGATCACTTGTTGCGCGGTGACCGACTCGCCATGGGCCCGGGATTTCTCGCCGAGCGCTTCTTCCGTTCGGGCATCAAGCTCTGCCACTTGCTGCGCCGCCGCCGACTGCTGTTGCCGCATCGATTCGATCTCCTGGGCCAGCAAGTCGTGGCGATGCGCACTCGTCTTCTGGTCAACTTCGTAACCCGAACAATCCGTGCGGAGCCGGGCGACGGCGCTGTCAAATTGGAGGAGCTGAAACTTTGCCTGCTGCAGGTCCTGTTCGAGTTTGGTGAGTTCGCCTTCGACGATCCCTTGCTCGCGGTTGCGCTGTTGGAAAACCGAGTCGCTGCTGCCGAGCAGTCCGAGTTGGAGCTGCTTGTCTTGCGCCGCACTGTCGCCCTGCGCGGTGACTTCCCGGAGTTGCATTTCCAGTTCGCCGAGGTTGTCCCGCGATGAACCGAGCCGGTCTTCAATGCCGGCGCGCCGGATGTGCGCGAGATTCGCCGCGTTTTCGGCGGCTTCCTTTTGCGAGCGCACGTCGAAAACCGCCTGCTGGGCGTCCTGCACCCGCTGGTTCAGACGGCCGCGCAGAGATTTCTTCTCCTCCAGCGCGATCTCCTGCTCCTCACGATTCGCGCGGCGGCTGTCGGCTTCGGCCCGAAGCGTGGCGACGTCGGCCTCAAGCGCTCCAAGGGTCGCCGTCAGTTGCGAATAATGAAAACCGTTCCACGCGAGGCTCAGGTGCCGCAGACGATGGTTCAGGCGCTTGTAGCGCATCGCCTTCGCCGCCTGCCGGCGGAGGCTGCCGATCTGCCGGCCGACCTCACCGACGACATCCGCGACGCGCGCGAGATTTTGGTCGGTCAACGCGAGCTTGCTCATCGCCTCGCGACGTTGGCTTTTGTATTTTGTGATGCCGGCGGCTTCCTCAAACACCGCCCGGCGTTCCTCCGGCTTGGAGGAAAGAATTTGGTCGATCTGACCTTGCGCCATGATCGAGTAACTCGTCCGGCCGATGCCGGTATCCATGAAAAGCTTTTGGATGTCCTTCAGACGGCACGCTTGGCCGTTAAAGGCATACTCGCTTTGCCCGTCGCGGAACACCCGGCGCGTGATCTCGATCTCATGAAATTCGCTCCCGAGTTGCTTCTCGCAATCGGTGAGCAACAGGGAGACTTCGCAGAGCTGCGCCGGTTTACGGGTGTCGGCACCTTCAAAAATGACGTCCTGCATTTTGCCACCGCGGAGGGCCTTGGCGCTTTGCTCGCCGAGCACCCAGCGGATCGAATCGGCGATGTTGGATTTGCCGCAGCCGTTGGGCCCCACGACCGCCGTTACTCCGGGCTCGAAGCGGAGCGTTGTCGGGTCGGCAAAGGACTTGAAACCGTGCAATTTTAGGGCCTTGAGATACATGAAAAGGAAGAGTGTGTGCCTCTGCCGCGAACGCGGGCAAACGGAAAAAAATCAGTCTGCGGACCGCGGTTTCTTGAGCCCCTCGACCAAAAAATAGCGGCTGGTCCAGCTATTGTAAGTGTGGAGCGTGCAACCGGGGACATCGGGGAAAATGCTGGGAAGGGTCGCGAGCAGCCTTACGTTAAACTGCTCGGTCAGGAGCGGGCCAAATTGCGCGCACCATTCGTCATGGTAGTCGATCTCGCGGAACAGCACGGGCGCCCCACCCTTCGAAAAATACTCGGCCAATGCCTCTGTCGGGCCCGGATTGAGCATAGCCTCATCGTGCCACTTCAAGCCCGGGTGAGCCGCCCGGATCGCTTGGTCAATTTCCGCGGCCGCCGCGGCGTTCCGGCCTGAAAACTCGAGCCAGACTAAGCGACTGCTCAGCTCAGCCGGCCGATATAGCACCAGCGCCAGAAGCCCGGCAGTCACGTAGTTGGCCTTGGTGCCCGTGCGTCCCGCCACCCAGTTGCCCGCTTCAATGAGCCCGAAGGCTGCGAGCACGCAGAAAAGCGGGACCACATGACTTAGGTTGCGCTCGAAAAACACCGTCCGGGTCGAGAAATAGCCGACAAACAGCAGGACAGGCCCCGCCAATAACGCCCATTCCAGCCAGCGTTTTCGCGCCGCCAAAACGACGGTCCCGACCAAACCGGCGACAACCATGCCCGCACCCAAAACCGACCAAAAGTAGCCCCCTAACATCGGCGCGACGAATCCGCCTTCAAACCGGCTATGCGGGGGATGCAGCCCGGCGTATTGCGCCGTCAGGTGTTCAATCCCGCGCCAAAACGCCCCGGGATTGGCCACCGCCCCCGGCGCCCCGATCACGAAACCCGTGCAGACCCCCAACGCCCCCAAACTGAGCGCAACTCCGAGACGGCGGAACGCCCATTTTCGTTCAACAATCACTTCAACCAACACCGGCACCAACGGCAGCCAGACGAGCGCCAACATCGAGACCTTGCTCGCAATCGCCAATCCCAGTGCGACGGACGCCGCCAAGAGCCTTAAGTTCGCCCAGCCCTTCATCGCCAATGGCAGACTCCAAAGCACCGCCGCCATCGTCAACACGGTCACGAATGCCTCCGGCCGGATATAGTGGGCGTCCTGCACCAATAAGGGCACGACCGCCGCCAATGCGCCTGCGGCCAATCCCGCCCGAGCCCCGGCGAGGCGGCGCGCCAACCACCAAGCCTGCGCGACCACCACCGTCGCCAACAGCGCCGAGAACATCCGGTAGACCCAGAACCCTTGGTCCTTTGAGCGCCACGCCTCCAAGCCCGGCACCCACTTCGCCGCCCGATAAAAAAAGAACGTCCCGTAGATATAGGACGAGAAATTGTATTGGTCGTAGCGAAACGAAGACTCCAACCCCGGCGCCTTCGCCCAATTCGAGTCCCAATCGCCCGAACTGCGCATGTGCCCGACCACTTCGACGGTGATGGTCTCGTCCGGATGGCCGTAGCTTTCGTCACTGTGCGCCACCCGCAGGACCATGCCCACCAGCACCACCAGCAGCGGCGCCCACCAATACCGCCATTTCAACCACCGACTCGTGCCGACGACCGATTCGGCCCCATCCGCCGTGATCCGTTTCCCCAGGCTCACGACGTCGTCCGTTTTAAAACCCAAGCGCTCGTAGAACCCAATCACCGCCGCGTTTTCCGTGCGCACCTGCAAATTGATCTTCGGGCACCCGGCTGCTTTCAATAGCCGCTCCGCCTCCGCCATCAAAGCCCGCCCGATTCCGCCCCGCTGCGACTTGGGTTCTACGGCCAGATAGTTGATCCAGCCCCGGTGGCCCTCGTAGCCCGCCATCACCGTGCCGACCACCCGCTTGGTCGCGCCGATCCCGCTCGACGCTTCGGCGACCAAAAACCACTGCGCACCCACCTGCAGCTTCCGCCTGATATCCAGCTCCGGATTGTTCGCCGGACGCACCAAACCGCACGACGTCCAAATCGCGATCACGGCATCTTTGTCGGCGGCGCGATACGGGCGGATCCTCATGGGTCCACGCGATAGAGCGATGCCCGTTCGCCTCAGCAAGTGCAAAGGGGCGTCCCGTTCTTGCACGTTTTCGGCTTTCCCCCCGCCGCTTCCTCACAACGCTTCGCCCTCATGCGCCTCTCTCCCACTCGCCTCGTGTTCGCCCTCGTCTGGGCCGCTCTCACCGCCTCCGCCCTGCCCGCCGCTACCCCGGCCAAGAAAGTTGTCGAAAAAGCCGACGACCTCCCCCGCCACACCTACACCTTGCCGAAGCCGCCGTCCGAGGTCCTTCGCGACGATGCTGCGTTCACCGCCCTCGCCGCCGCCGTCAAGAAAGACATCCTCTCCGATCTCGCCACGCACGACGTCCAAGACCGCACCGCGCTGCAGCGCTACAAATCCACCCTGCTCAATCTCGCCGTCTTGGAGCGCGACTTCGCCACCGTCCGCACGCTCATCGCCGAACTCCGCGCCCTCGAGGAAAAGCCCGGTCAAAAACTCACCACCGGCCTCGTCGCCGAGGCGTGGACCTCCGCCAGCATCAAGCGCCCCGACCCCGCCGCCTTCACCCAACTATTCCAGGCCGACTTCGCCGCCCTCGTCGCCCGGCTCCCTTGGGAAACCGTGCAGGACAACCTCAAGGAGTTGAAATCCGGCTACGAGATCCGCAGCGATTCGTTGATCCTCGGTCTCACCAAAGAACAGATCGACCCCGCGGCCGCCAAAGCCGGCAACATTTCCGGCGACATCGCCGGCCAGCTCATTTCGTTTCGCAATCAGCTCGTCAATTACCTCCCGCTCAAGTCCGCCATCGTCGCGGCCCTCGCCGATAAAATCGCCGCCCACAAAACCGAAAAGCCCGATCGCTGGACCCCCACCCTCGTCAACCTCGCCGCCAACTCCACCGGCACACCCGTGAAAATCGGCGTCTGGGACAGCGGCGTCGACACCGCCCTCTTCAAGGCGAATCTCTACACCGATTCCGCCGGACGCCACGGCTTTGGCTACGATCTCCACGCCAATCCCGTGCCCGAGCTGGTCTTCCCGCTTGGCGCCGCCGAGTCCCGGACCCCGCAAGCCGTCGCCCGCCTGAAAGGCTTTCTCGACCTCCAAGCCTCGATCGACAGCGAAGAAGCCTCCGACCTGAAACGGTTCATGAGCGCCCTCCAGCCCGATCAGGTAAAGCCCATGGTCGAGGAGCTCGGCCTCTTCGGCAACTGGTCCCACGGCACCCATGTCGCCGGCATCGCGCTCGCCGGGAATCCGTTCGCCCGCCTCGTCGTCGGGCGCATCACCTTCGACCACCGGATGATTCCCGACAAACCCACCGTGGAGCAGGCCCGTAAAGATGCGGCGGCCACTCTCGCCGCCGTCGCTTACTTCCGCTCAGCCGGGGTGCGCGTCATCAACATGAGTTGGGGCGGTTCCGTCCGCGACATCGAGGGCGCCCTCGAGGCCAACGGCATGGGTGACGCCGAAGCCCGCAAAAAATCCGCCCGGGAAATCTTTGAGATCGGACGCGAAGCGCTCTTCGCTGCGTTTAAAAGCGCCCCCGAAATCCTCTTCGTCGCGGCCGCCGGCAACAGCGACAACAACGTCAAATTCGACGAGTTTATCCCGTCCTCCTTCCAATTGCCGCACATGATCACCGTCGGCGCCGTCGATCAGGCCGGCGAGGAGACGTCGTTCTCCAGCTTCGGTCCGATGGTCAACGTCCACGCCAACGGCTTCGAGGTGGACAGCTACATCCCCGGCGGCCAGCGCCTCAAATTCAGCGGCACCTCGATGGCCGCACCCCAGGTTGCCAACCTCGCCGGCAAACTCTTCGCGCTCGACCCGACGCTCACGCCCGAAAAAGCCAAAGCCCTCATCCTCGCCGGCGCCGAACTCAAAGGCCGCGTCAACCTCATCAACCCCGCCAAGACGCTCGCGCTGCTCAAGGCTCCGAAGTAACCGGAGCTTCGGCATGGGCGGTTGCCCCAACGCTGGGCTCTGCACGCACGTCTTGCTCGACAAGAAAAACGGCGTGCTGGTCCCGGCCGACCACGCCCTCGCTCAAACCAACGCGCCCAACCGCCGATCTTCCACTTTAGCTGTTGGGGGCCATGACGAGTTCCCGCTCGTCGTCGCTCAGGCCGTAAAGGTCGAAGACCTTAGTTTCAATGGCTGCCTCCAACTTGCTGGTATCCGCAGTGGAATCCGCTTTCTTTGCTTCGAGGACACGGTCGGTGAGGGCGATAAACTCCTTCTGCCCGGCGGCGTCGAGTTGCTTGACGGGAATTTCGGAAAGCGGAATCTGCATCATCTCAAGCATCTTGCCTTTGCGCTTTCCCCGGTGAAATAGCCATTGATAGTAGAGGCGGCTGTTCAGCAATGCGAGAAGGTAGGCGAGCGCGTAACTTGGATACTTCTGCGTGATGACGTAGCAGTCTGACCGGCAGAACCATTCGGCGTCGTTGTAAGCGAAAGCATTTTCTTCCGACCGATACGGGATGACGATCTTCTTCCCGGTGAAAATATCTTCGCTGCGCGGCCACTGAAGTTGGAAAAATTTGATTACGCCGTTTTCCACTTCTCTGCGCTCGCAGAGGATGGCCTTGAACTTCTTCAAGTGTTCAAGCACCTGCGGATATTCGCTGAGATCGTCTAGATCGCGCCCGATGTAGAGAAGCCGCTTCGAGGTTTCCTTCAGCTCTGGGATCGTGAAATCTTACAAGATGCAGGCAAAGTGGCAGCGGAACTGGCAAAGGCCCACGCCGAGAGTGAGTTTGAGAAATACCGCATCGTGCAGGACCGGCTGTTCGAGTCGGATTTTGACCGCATCATCAAAGAGTTGCCGCCGGAGGAGGAAAAACCATGAGCCACCGCGCCAAACCGCCCTTCAACGACGCTGACGGGTTCCGCAAGGACGACGACGTGCGCTGGCACGGAGCAGCCGCGGAGAGGGAGCAACCGCAGGTTGACCCGCAGGGCGCCGCCCGGCAGCGGCGTCAATTCAGCGTCCGGCCCAAGGGCAACGCCAACTTCGCCCGGATGCAGCGCTTCATCCACCACCCCGCGCCGCACGGCATGGCCGGTTTCGTCTCGGTGAAAACTTCCGGCAACCCTGCTTTGTCTTTTCCATCATGAGCAACAACCGCCCAGCCATCCCACTGGAAATTCGCCGCGAAGCCCTCTTTGAAGCACGCCACCACTGCGCCGTCTGCTGCAACGGCCTGCCGCTGGAACAAGCCCATGTCATTCCTTGGAGCAAGAGCCATGATCACAGCGTCGCGAACTTGATTGCCCTTTGTGCAGGGTGCCACGCACGTGCGGATGGAGAGAAATGGGGCGTTCCGGTCCTGCGCAAATACAAGGAAAACCCGTGCATCTTGGCCCGGAAAAGCAACGCCCCAGAAGGAACGAATGCGCATCTCGTCCAGCTTCTCGAAATCTTGGTGAAGAAGGAGGTCGCCGAAATGGGTCGGCGTGCTCCCGAACTCGCATCTTGTTTGGCCGCCTATGCAGGCAGACCCGGAGAAGTTGAGGTCGTTTCGGTGGAGCCGGCCAACAGCAGTAAGATTGTGCTACGAACTACAAAGATCGCTTCGGAAAGGATTCTTGCAGGCTTCAAAGCTAACGACCCATTGCTCGCGGCCTTCGTTGACGATTTCCACCTGCTCGGCGTTCACACCCTCCTCCCCACGCCAAGCGCCGGAGCACGAAACCCAACGATGATTCATTCGATTCCCATTGCGCCAAAAAGGTTTCTCACCAACCAAGGCGAGAACACGCTGAGCAAGCGGCTGGAGAAAATCCTGCCTCTCACGCAGGACTTCGATTGCCTCGTCGGCTACTTCTTCATCAGTGGGTTTTTCAGGCTCTAAGCTGCATCCTGCGCTGGAACGATGACACATCGCAATACTACCAAGTCGCACAG
>CALSBN010000162.1:0-11898 GCA_943373185.1 Opitutus sp. GAS368
CGCTTGGAAACCATGAAGCGCGCCGACGCCGATTTCGTCGTTGAGCGCGAGAAAGGCGGTGGGGCGGTCGGGGGTCGAAGCGAACGTGGTGGCGAGGGCCCGGCCGTATTCGAAGTCGCCGGCCCGCACGTGCAGGTGATCGAGAGATCGGGTGCAGGCATTGAAATCGAGCCGGTGCGAGGCCAAGGCCGTGCGAATGCCGTTCAACCGCTCGCCGGCGGTGCGGGCGGGCGAGGTTAAGCCGAGAAGACCGAACCGGGTGTGGCCGAAGACAAGCAGGTGGTTCACAACGGCAGTCATGCCGGCGGCGCGATCAAGCGACACGGTGTTGGCGCCGGCGATGCCCGCGTGGTCGATGACGAGGTGGGGCGTGCCGTGAACGACCAATTCGGAGATCCTGGCGGCGATCTCGGCCTCGTCGAACAGCCCGATAAACACAATCGCATCGACGCGCATGGACAGGAAGTGACGGACGACCCGCCGGCTTTCGCCCGGGTCCAACACCTCGATCAAGGATGTGTAGTTTTGTGCGCGCAGCAGGCGCTGCAAAGCGGCGAGTTTCCGCACGGCCGGCGGGGTAAGCAGGTCCTCCATGCAGATACCGATGGTGGCGGAGTTTTTGCCCTTCAAGTGAAGGGCGTGCGCGTTGGGCGTGAAGCCGGTGGCCTCCATCGCCGCGTGCACGCGGGCAATCGTCTTGGGCTTGAGACCGGGCTGGCCGTTGAGCACCCGCGAAACTGTGGTGCGGGCCAAGCCGACATGGCGGGCAAAATCGGCCGTGGAGCGCAAAGGGGGGCGGGGCGTGGTTTTGGATTTGCTCACAGCGGGGTGATTACGGTGCCGGAAAGACGCGCTGAAGAAGTCACCGTTTCGGGGCCGTGAATCAAGCGCGAGTCGAAACCGCCGGATAGATTTTCGATGCCGGCCGGGTATGCGCGGACACAAGTCCGAAAAATTAGGACACATGTCCTTATTGATTGACTCGCGCGGTCTCCGAACATTTTTCTCCGCCGTCCCCGAATCCCCATCGGGCTTTGCTTCGAGTAATCCCGCTTGAGGCTTTTGCCCGCTTGAACCGCACGAACCACCATGAAATCCACCCCTTGTTTGTTTATTCGCGCGCTCATCTTGAGTGCGGCTTTTTTGATCGCGGCCGTCGGCCCGGCCGTGGCCCAGACGACCTCCGTCGGCACCGTCGAAGGGCGGGTCTTGAACGCGGACAACGGCCGTTATCTGCCCAACGCCCGGGTGACGGTGCAAGGAACGTCGCTCGAAGCGTTCACCGACTCGGCGGGATTGTTTCGCCTGACGAACGTTCCGGCCGGCGAGACCAGGGTCACGGCGTTCTACACCGGCTTGGTCGTGCAGACGCTCACGGTGGCGGTTTCCGCCGGGGGCACGACCATGCTCGATGTCGAGCTCTCCGCCTCGGCCGCAACGGCCGCGAAGAAAGGCGAAGAAGTATTGCGACTCGACGTGTTTAAGGTCGCGGCGGCCGTCGAGATGGACGCCGCCTCGATCGCGATCAACGAGCAGCGCTTTTCGCCGACGATCAAGAACGTCGTCTCCACCGATGCTTTCGGTGACATCGCCGAGGGAAACATCGGTGACTTCGTGAAGTTTCTCCCCGGCGTGACGATCGATTACGTCTCGCCCGATGCCCGAACCATCTCGGTGCGTGGAGTGCCGGCCAACTACACTCCGGTGACCCTAAACGGAAATCGCATCGCGAGCGCCAATTCCTCGAATGCGGGCCGCACCTTCGAGCTCGAGCAGATCTCGATCAACAACGCCGGGCGGATCGAGGTGCTCAAATCCCGCTCGCCCGAGACCGCCGCCGATGCGCTGGGCGGCGCGATCAATCTGGTGCCGCGCAGTTCGTTTGACCAGGCCAAGGCCTCCTTCTCTTACCGGGCTTTGCTCAGCGTCAACGGCGACGAAAAGGGCTTTGAAAAGACGCGCGGGCCCACCAACGAGGATTCGCGCAAAATCAAAGGGGGATTCGATTTCGTCTACATCAATCCGGTTTCGAAAAAATTCGGCTACAGCATCGCGGTGCTCGAATCCAATATCTACTATCCGCAAGAACGTTCTCAGCCCAACTGGGCCCCGAACGCCATCGCCGCGTTCGGCCCCAACGCCAGCCCGACCAATCCGTATCTGCGCAGTTACCAAGTCCAGGACGGCCCGAAGAACAATGCGCGCAAATCGGTGAGCGGAGCCGTCGATCTCCGGCTCTCGAAATACGACACCGTTTCCGTCGGTGCGCAGTGGAACTACTACAACGCCTTTTTCGGCAACCGCCCGGTCAACTACGATACCGGAGCCTTTGCGCCCACCAGCTTCAGCCATGACTTCGTCAATGGTGCTCCGGGTCGCGGCTCGGTTACGTTGGGCGGCACCTCGTTCCGTCGGAAATTCGGATACACCTACGCCGCCGACACCACCTACAAGCACAACGGGCCGGTTTGGACGATCGATGGCAGTCTGGCGTTTTCGCACGCCACGAATCACTACCACGACGATCAGGCGGGGCGGTTCAACGGCGTGACGCTGACCCTGCGCGGAAATCCCGCGTTGCCCGCCGCTTCGAGCCCCACGGTCAATTTCGCCGGCATCGCGGCCGGGAGTTACCTGATGCCGACCTCCATCACCGTTTTGGACACGGCCGGGGTGAACCGGATCGATCTCTCCAACGCCGCCAATTACAACATCACGAACGTCAACTTCAACCCGGCTGATTCTTCCGACCAGTTCAAGACCGCCCGCATCAATGCCCGGCGCGATCTCGGCTTGCCGATCGATGTGAAGATCAAGGCCGGCCTGCTCGTGCAGGAGGAGAAGCGCGACATCAAGCAGGACAACCGGGGCAATTGGAATTTCGTCGGACCCGACGGCGTGGTCAATACGGCCGACGACAACGCCTCGCTCTACAACATCACCGATCCGCAATACGCGTCCGGTCCTTTCCTCTTCAGCACGCCGCAGGTTCCGTATCCGGATCCCTACAGTCTACATAAGCTCTTTCTCTCGAACCCGGCGTATTTCCGGCTCGCCAGCGAAGCCAACCCGATCACGAACAGCGCGAGGAACTCCCGGTATTTCCGCGAGGTCATTTCGGCCGCTTATCTGATGGCCGACACGCGGCTTTTCGCGAACCGCCTCCGCATGTCGGGCGGTGTCCGCTTTGAGCGCACCCAAGGCAAAGGTTTCGGACAGCTCTTCAATCCCGCCGCCGGCTACATCACAAACTCGACCGGTCAGCTGGTGCTCAACCCCGACCTCGTGGCCCGAGCCCGCGCCCAGAACAAGGATCGGGGCGACATCCGGTCCGCGACTTACAGCGGCGCCTATCCCAGCTTCGACACCTCGTATAACGTCACCCACAACATCGTCGCCCGTGCTGCCTTCGCGCGCTCGATCGGCCGGCCCGATCTGGGCAACATCATCCCCTCGACGACGCTCCCGGATCTCAACGGCCCCGGTCCCTATAACATCACCACGGTCAATGCCTCGTTGAAGCCGACCCAAACCAACTCCTTCGACGTGTCGCTGGAATACTACTTCGCGAAAACGGGCGTCTTCTCGGTCGGTGCGTTCCGCAAGGACTTCAGCGACTTCGTCGGCGGCAGCGTGGCACGGACGGCGTCGGTCGACTTGCTGACCGAACTCGGTGTGCCCGATCCGGCCGCTTACGCCGCCGCCGGGGCGACGGTCTCGACGCGCTTCAACGTCGGCAGCGCGCGCGTCACCGGCCTCGAGTTCAATTATTCCCAAGTGCTGGACGTGGACTTCTTCCCCGCTTGGACGAAGAGTTTCACCGTCTACGCGAACGGCCAGCAAATGCACCTCGAAGGCGCTAACCTCGCCGACTTCAGCAATTTCATTCCCGCGAGCGGAAGCTGGGGCGTGAAGTATGGTCTCAAGCGTTTCAGTGCGCAGGTGAACTTCAATTACCGTGGCCGTCAGCGGCTAACCCAGCAGACCATCACCTACAACGGTCTGGCGCGCACGAACGAGGGTTTCTTCGACTACTTTAAACCGCGCGTCTACACGGACGTGAATTTCAATTACCGCTACACCAACTTGGTCGGGTTTTTCCTCAACGCCCGCAATCTCACCAACGTCGCCCAAGACGCCCAGCGCTACGGTCCTGTTTCACCCAGCTGGAGCCGCACCTACCGTCGCGAGGAGTTCGGCGTGCAATACACGATCGGGGTGAAGGGCTCGTTCTGAGCCCGGTCGTCTGAAGGCTGCCGGTCCGGCCGCGCGGAACTTACCGCGCGGCTTTGCTTTGGACGGCAGATGTTTTGTGGTTAGGCTCGCCGGATGTTTCACCGCTCTCTGCCGGTTTGCCTGAGCGTTTGGCTCGTCACGTTTTCGGCGTCTCACGCTGAGGCCGCGTTTTCGGCGCAGCATCTTTTCCCGGCTCCGGGTGCGACCGAGGTGGCACCGGACGCTCCGCTGCGGTTGGTTTTCGCCGCTGCCCCCGGGCTGGCGCCGACGGGTCGGATCCAGATTCACGATGCCGCTTTGCGGGCGGTCGTTGAAACCTTCACGCTCGGGTCTCCGGTCAGTGAACGCACCATCGGTGGCGTCGATCATTTCCAGGTCTATTCGGTTCTCGGGGTTGACCGGGAAGTTTGGCTCGTGCCCAAAACGGGAACTCTGGCTTACGGACGCAGTTACTATGTCACGGTGAGCGCGGGAGCTTTCGCGACGGGCGATGACTCGTTCCGCGGGATCGACGGCCCGAATGCCTGGCGTTTCACGACCCGCGCCGCTCCGCCCGCTCCGGGCGCGAAACGTGTGATCGTCGCCGCCGATGGCTCCGGGGATTTCTGCACCGTGCAGGCCGCTTTGGATTACATTCCCGACGGGAACACCGACCCCGTGACGGTTTTCCTGCGCAAGGGCACTTATCGGGAGATCATATTCTTCACCGGCAAACATGCGGTCACAATTCTGGGCGAAGACCGGCATGAGACGGTGATCGCTTACCCCAATAACGCGAAGTTCAACAGCTACCGTGGCAGTCCGTCCGGCGGAACCACTCCGAACCCTGCCGGCGAACCCCCGCGCGCGGGTGGCAGCGTCAACCGGCGGGGCATGTTCCTCGCGCACCGCGTCGACGACTTCACCCTCGCCAATCTCACCCTCTGGAACACCACCCCGCAGGGTGGCTCGCAAGCCGAGGCGCTCATCGTCAATGGCTCCGCCTCCGCGCGCGCCGTGATCAAGGACGTCAATTTCCGCAGTTTTCAGGATACGATTCAGTTGAACGGTCAAGTCTACGTCACCGGCTGTTACATTGAGGGCGACGTTGATTTCATGTGGGGCACCGGACCGGCTTTTTTTGAGAATTGCACGGCACGGTCGTTGCGATCTGCGGCCTATTATACCCAAGTCCGCAATCCGGCCGGCCAACATGGCTTCGTCTTTGTGCGGTGCTCGTTTGAAGGCGCGCCGGGCGTGACAGAGAATTTTCTTTCGCGGATCGAGCCGCACCGGTTTCCGCATAGTGAAGTGGTTCTCATCGACTGCACGGTGGGCGCGAGCGTCGCCGCTGTCGGCTGGCAACTTCAGGCTCCGCGGGACGGCGCGGCGCCGGGGTCGACTTCGAGTCTGCGGTTCATGGAATTCAACAGCCGCTCTCCCGACGGCAAACCCGCCGACGTGAGCCAGCGTTTGTCGGTCTCTCGCCAACTGCGGCTTCCGGCCGACGCGGAGCTCGTCGCGAATTATTCCGACCCGACCATCGTGCTGGGTCGCGATTGGCAGCCGCGTCGAGCCCGGATCATGGAACGATGATCCCGGCCCTTTCAGTTAAGGCTACTTATTGGGCGGCGTTTTCCGCCCGTGCGGTTCGGGTTGCCTCGGCGATCACGATCAAGGCTTCTCCGGCGTGATGAAACTCGAACTGCTTGCTCTGGCCCTGAGCCTTGTTTCCGGACCGCCCATGCGCGCCGCCGTCGTGGCCGACGAGCCGCCCGCCGGTGCCGCTTCGCTGCTCAACGGCCGCGACCTTGCCGGTTGGTTGCTCTATCTCGGCGACGTCAAACTGGCGGCCGGTGTTTTCGGGCTCCAGTTGGAGAAATTCCCATTTGAAGTTCGCCGCATTTGGCTTCCGCCGCTTTGATTTCCCGATTTCTTTCCGATGAAACTCCACTATTTCCCCACACCGGCCGCGACCAACACGCTCCCCACCGAGCAGCTGCGCGAAACATTCCTCATCGGTGGCCTCTTTCGGCCCGGCGAAGTCATCGCGCACTACACCGATCTTGACCGCATGATCTGCGGCGCCGCCGTCCCCGCGGGCGCGCCGCTCGGTCTGCCGACCGATAAAGAACTCGGCTCGTCGTTTTTCCTGGAGCGCCGCGAAATCGGGATCCTCAACGTCGGTGCCGGCGCTGGCACCGTCCGCGTCGGTGGCACGGCATACACGCTGGCCACGCTCGATTGTCTCTACATCGGCCTCGGCGAAAAGGACGTCGTTTTCGAAAACGGCCCGGCCGGCCAAGCCCAGTTCTACTTCGTCAGCACCCCCGCCCACGCCAAATACCCGACGACGGTTGCAAGGCGGGCCGACGTATCGGCGGCTCCGATCGGCGACGCCGCGAAGGCCAACCGCCGCACGATTCTGAAATACATCTATCCGGATGGGATCAAAAGCTGCCAACTCGTTTTGGGTTTCACCGAGTTTGAACCGGGCAACATATGGAACACGATGCCGCCGCACACCCACAGTCGCCGCACGGAGATCTATCTTTACTTCGACCTCGGCGAGAACATCGCGATGCATTTCATGGGCGAGCCGCAGGCCACGAGGCACCTCGTCGTCCGCGACCGAGAGGTGGTCTTGTCGCCCGCGTGGTCGATCCACTGCGGCGTCGGCACCGGCGCCTATCGCTTCGTTTGGGCGATGGGTGGCGATAATCAGGTTTTCTCCGACATGGACCCCGCGCCGATCTCGACTCTGAGGTAGTTCAAGCGACAGCGTTCGACTTAATGCTCACTACGCGAATCGCTCTTGGTTTGGCTGGGCTAGGGGTCGCCACTGTTGTTTTGAATCTGGCTGCACTTAGCCCGCGAGTTGCTGCAATCGTCGCGGTAGCAGTTTTGTTGGGCGTCGCTGGGTTTTTGCTTCGCCGCTCCGATTACCGGCGACGCGCGCCGAAGAGTGCCGCGTTCGAAATTTATATCGAGTTTGGTCCTGAGGGTTTGATGCCACGACCTGAGCGATTGGCGAAAGCTTTTCCGAGCCTTACTTCCGAAGAAATCCTGCAATGGATCGACAATTTCAGGGAAATTGAAACTGAGATGTGGCGCCTAGCTGAACTAGGCGGTTCTTCTGCTCTTTCTGATTCGGATATGACCATGCAACTTGGTTCAAAATTTCCATTTCTTGAATCGCGTGCGATAACCGCAGCGATTTGCCAGGTGAATCACTACGCTTGGCACGACGGCTACATCCTCGAGCCGAAGGAAAAGAAAGGGCCTATAATTTAAGCCCGCGCCGCCCATGAGCTTGTTTCTAACGCAAAAATTCGGCCTCGCCTGCAAGGTCGCCCTCGTCACCGGTTCTTCCCAGGGCCTCGGTAAAGCCATGGCGCTCGCCCTCGCGCGCGCCGGTGCCGACGTAATCGTCAACGGCCGTGACGCCGCAAAACTCGCTCCCGTCGTAGCTGAGATTGCCGCGCTCAATCTTGGCGTCCGCGCCCATGCCATCGTCGCCGATCTGGGCGACCGGGCCGCCGTCCAACGGCTCATTGACGAAGCCGTGGCTTGGCAGGGGCATCTCGATATCCTCGTCAACAACGCCGGCATCATTAAGCGCACGCCCGCCGTCGACCACACGGATGCCGATTGGGACGCCGTCATCGACGTTAACCTTAACGGAGTCTTCACCGCCTGCCGAGCCGCCGGCCGGCACATGGTCGGTCGCGGCTCCGGCAAGATTATCAACATCGCATCGCTGCTTACGTTCTTCGGCGGTATCACGGTGCCGGGCTATGCTGCGAGCAAAGGCGCGGTCGGTCAGCTCACCAAAGCGCTGTCGAACGAATGGTCCAAGCACGGCGTCACGGTAAACGCTATCGCGCCCGGCTACATGCGCACTGACAACACCGCCGCGCTCCAGGCCGATGCCGTGCGTTCCAAGGAAATCTTGAGTCGAATTCCGGCGGGCCGTTGGGGCGAGCCCAGCGATCTGGAGGGTGCGATTGTCTTTTTGGCTTCGCCCGCGAGCGACTACATGAGCGGCCACGTCATGACGGTGGATGGTGGTTGGTGCGGACGTTGACTCCGGGTTTGTGGCGGACGTTTAGGCACTGTTCCCCGGCCATTTACCGCTGTTTTGCAATCGGTCGCTCGACTTTGGCCCGCCGACCACGCAATCTGTTGTCACTAACTTGTTGCCCGGCCGGCTCCGAACCCCTTCGGCACCTTAAACCACTGTCCTCGCCCGATTCCCTATGAAAACTTCGCGCCTGTTCATCTCCTTGTTCGCTCTGTTCTCCGCGCTTTCGACCGCCCGCGCGGCCCAGTATGATCAACGCGTCACAAGCCTCGCCACCCGTGGCCAAGTGGGCACCGGCAACAACGTCATGATCACCGGCTTCGTCGTGACCGACGGTGCGCCGAAGCGTATTCTGATCCGCGCCGTCGGGCAACGCTTGAGCCAAGCGCCGTTCGGACTCGCAGGGGTTTTGACGAATCCGATTCTGCGAGTTTTCAACAGCAGTGGCCAACTCGTGCTCGAGAACGACAATTGGAACAGCAGCGACAACGATCAGGCTGCGCTCGCCGCCGCCACCGCTTCGGCCGGCGCGTTTTCATTCGGCAACAATGCCAACAACGACTCCGCCCTCATCGCGACCCTGGCCCCCGGCACTTACACCGCTTCCGTCAGCGGGGTGAACAACACTTCAGGGATCGGCCTGCTAGAGGTTTATGATCTCACCGGCTCCGCCAGGTTGCTCAACATTTCGACGCGCGCGTTGGTGTCGCCGGGCAACGGTATTTTGATCGCCGGCGTGAATATCGCCCCAGGTGGCGGATCGCGGCGATTGATGGTCCGGGTGGCGGGACCGTCCTTGAACGGGCTCGGTTTCACCGGATTTCTGAGCGATCCCGTCTTTTCGATTTTGAATTCCTCCGGCGTCATCGTGGCCGGAGCAGGTAACGACAACTGGGACTCGGGGAGCGCCGCCAACACCGCCGCACTCTCGGCGGCATTTGCGCAGAACGGCGCGTTTCCCTTCGCTCCGGGTGCCCGGGATTCGGCAGTTCTCGTCGACCTCCCTCCGGGCGGCTATACCATCCAGGCGTCCGGCGTCGGTGGCACCGGGGGCGTGGCTTTGATCGAGGTCTACGATCTCACATCCGAGGTTTTGTCGACGGTCAGCGTGGCTGCATCCGTCGTGAGTGTTGATTCGCGGGGAACGACTCCTGCGGTATTCACGCTCAACCGCGTCGGTAACCTCGCTTCCGCGATCAACGTCGCCTACACTATAGGCGGAACGGCCCAATCCGGGGTCGATTATGCGCCGGTGAGCGGCGTGGCGTCGTTCGCGGCGGGAGCATCCACGGCGACCGTCACCCTCATGCCGCGGGTCAACTCCGGTAATCTCAACAATCGCACCGCCACCCTCACGCTGATCGCGGATCGCACCTACGGCGTCGCGGCCGCCGAGTCGGCCAACGTGTCCTTCTTCTTCAATTCCGGAGCGCTCTACGTTTCCAATCTCCGCACGCCGTCCACCGTCATGGGTTCCACGGCCAACGGCACCGGCACCATCCTGCTCGCGCCCGATGAGAAGTCGGCTTACGTCAACGTTTCGTTCTCCAACCTGAGTTCGCCGCAGGTGGTCGCGTATCTCTACCTCGACGGAAACTACGTCTTCATGTTGCCCCAGGGGCAGGTCAACAACGCGCTCTGGAATTTCGCCCCCACCGGCACCTACAGCACGGCCGACCTTGTGGCGGCGCTCAAAGCCGGACGCATCACGATTACGATCGATTCGGCCAGCAATCCCACGGGCGAACTCGCCGGAAGCTTCGTCCGCAACACCGGGTCCTCCGTCTTCAATTCCCCGCCGCCGCCTCCGGCGGTCGATCTGACTCGGATCACCGCGCAAGACGCAGCGCGCTTCCTCACGCAAGCGACCTTCGGCCCGAAAAACGACGAGATCTACGCCCTTACAAACAAGGGTTACATCACTTGGTTGAATGAGCAGATGGCCCTGCCGGCCTCGTTGCACCTGCCCGAAGCCAATGCCGATTTCGCGGTGAACAACGGCGGCGGAGCTGGCTCGCCCGCCACCGGTCAACCCAACGTCCGGATCGGCGGCGTTCATCGTCAACACGCTTGGTGGAAGCTGGCGGTCAATGCGCCCGACCAACTTCGCCAGCGCGTCGCCTTCGCTTTGAGTCAGATCCTCGTCACCTCCGACGCCAACAGCACGATCTCAAATTGGCAGGACGGCCACGTCACTTATTACGATCTTCTGGTGCGCGGTGCCTTCGGAAATTTCCGCCAGCTCCTCGAGAATGTGACGCTGAGCCCCAACATGGGTATCTACCTCAGCTCGCTGCGAAACGCCAAGGCCACGTTCAACGCCCAAGGCGTCCAACTCACCCAAGCCGACGAAAACTACGCCCGCGAGGTGATGCAGTTGTTCACCATCGGTCGCAACGAACTCCAGCCCGACGGCACCCTCAAGCTCGACGTCAACGGTCAGCCGATCCCCACCTACACGCAGGACACGATTGTCCAGACCGCCAAAGTCTTCACCGGTTGGGGCTTTTTCCAAAGTGCGGCCACGCCCAATTTCCGCGGCACCGGCCCGGGCAGTGAGAGTTACCTCAATCCGATGGTGCTCTTTCCTACGTTCCACGACGACACGGCAAAAACAATCGTCACCGGCAAGGTTCTCCCCGCCAACCAAGGCGGAGTTAAAGACCTCAAGGACACGCTCGATACCCTTTTCAATCATCCCAACACACCTCCGTTCATCTCCCGTCAGCTCATTCAACGCCTGGTCACGAGCAATCCCAGCCCCGGCTACGTGTTCCGCGTCGCCTCTGCCTTTGCGAACAACGGTGCCGGCGTGCGCGGGGACCTTGGCGCGGTGGTCCGTGCGATCCTGACCGATTACGAAGCCCGGTCGCCCGCCTTCCTCAACTCGGTTGGTTTCGGCAAACCCAAGGAGCCGTTGCTCCGCGCCACGGCACTCCTTCGCGCCTTCAATGGCGCCGCCGATAGCGGCCGCTACATCAATGGTGCTTACACCAACCCTGAAGGCGGCGGCACCGCCTCGCTCGCCCAAGCCGCGCTGCGCGCTCCGACGGTGTTCAATTTCTTTGAACCCGACTACGTGCATCCGGGCCCGCTGGCTGCCGCTGGGCTTTTCGCGCCGGAGTTCCAGATTTTCACGGATACGACGTCGATCACGATTCCCAACTACCTCTACAACGCGATTTATTCGAACCGCAACGCCACGACCGTTGGGCTGACGCTGACCGACCTGTTGCCCTTGGCCAAGTCACCGCAGCAGCTCGTGGATTATGCCAACTTGGTTTTGGCCGGTGGCACGATGTCCCGGACGGATACCGAGCTCATTGTTTCCGCTCTTGCCCGAATGCCCGCCAGCACGTCCGATCTCGAGCGCGTGCGCTCCGCCCTTTACCTCGTGGTCTCCTCCCCCGAGGGCTCGATTCAAAAATAAACCGCGCGTCTCCACCGAAAAGCCACCGTTCCCATGAATCCAAAAAATCCTTCGTTCGATCCCGCCCGCCGCCAGTTCATCGGTTCCTGCTGCGCCGCGGTGGGAGCGACCGGCATGTTGTCCACGCTCGCGCAGCTGCGGTTGACGGGAGCGCTCGCCAGCCCCGACC
>CALSBN010000163.1:0-11856 GCA_943373185.1 Opitutus sp. GAS368
GACATCGCCGGCGGCCACCGGAATTGGGGCGGGCGGAGCGGGCTTGGGCTCGGCGGCGCGGGCGACCGCAACGGTTAGGGAGATGATCAACAAAGCGGCCGTGAGCGCGCGGGTAGGGCGGGTGACTTTGGGCATGATGCCGCGAGCAGATTGGGAGGCGGCCCGGAAGGCCAGTGCGATTTGCGGGCCCGATCGCCGCGATTAAACGCTTGCCCCGTGCCGGGGCTTTCCCTTTTTCGGCGCACCGTTTGTCATGAACTCCGATCCAGAATCTGCCCCCGACAGCGACCTGATGTTGGCCGTCGCGCGACGTGAAGAGGCGGCGTTTGAACGGGTCTACGAGCAGTATTCCCGGCCGGTTTTTTCGATGGTGGTGCGGATCGTGCGATCGAATGCGGAAGCCGAGGAGATCCTGCAGGAAGCGTTTTGGCAGGTGTGGCAGAGTGCGGCGAACTACCGGCCGGCGCTGGGCACGCCCTTTACCTGGATCGTCACAATCGCCCGGCGGAAAGCCATCGACCGGCTGCGGGCCAATTCGAGGCACTTGCGGCGGATCGCGGAGGCACTCGCCACGGGGCTCGACGACGACACCGAGGCCCCGGCGGGACCGGCCAACGTCGTGGCGGACGAGCGGGCGGTCGCGGTGCGCGCGGCGCTCCGGTTGCTCGGGCTCGCGGAGCGGCGGGTGATCGAGTTGGCCTTTTTCGACGGATTGACCCACGTTGAAATCGCGGAAGCGACGCAGCAGCCCGTTGGCACGGTAAAAGCCCGGATTCGACGGGGTTTGCTCAAGTTGCAGGCCGAGCTCTCCCGCAAAACCCGCGAAGGAGATTCTTTATGAGCGCAACCCCCAATAAATCCAAAACCAAGCCGGTGCACCCCGCTGCCTTGGAGCCGGACACTGCGTTGACGGATGCCGCTGCCTCGCTCGCTTTTGCCGCCCCCGCCACCGCCGGCCCATCCGCAGCGGTCAAGGCCCGGCTTATGGCGCGCGTCCGGGCCGCGCAAACTCCGGCGCACGGCACGGCGGAAGTGGCGGCGCCGGCGGCGGGTTGGCGTTTTGAGTCCGTGCACGACACGGCGGGCTGGTTTGCTCTGCCGGTGCCCGGAGTGCGGATGAAGCAACTGTCGGCGGATCCCGCCCGTGATGTGATGCAGATGCTGGTGGAGATAGCGCCCGGCGCGCGTTTCCCGGACCACGATCACATCGTGGGCGACGAAGGCATCGTGCTGAGCGGCGATGTGTTTTCCGGCGGACGATTGTTGCGAGCCGGCGATTTTTATCAGGCCGGTGCCGGCACGAAGCACACGGATATCGTGAGCCCGAACGGTTGCGTGGCCTTGGTGTCGTTCAGTGTGAAGGGTTGGAAAGTTTGGAAGAAAGAGATGCTGGCTGCGGCTCGGGAGTCATGAAGCGGGCCGACGGTCTGCGAGGCCTTTGCTCCCGATGACAGCGGTGCGGCTTTTGCTTTGGGTGGTTCTTTTCGGATTAGGGCCGTTGGTGGCGACGGCGGTGGAGTCCGGGGAACGGCCGACGACCGGTGAAGTCCGTCCGGCGGAAGCGGGCGAGGGAATCTTCGGGGTGTTTTTCGAGCTCGGCGTCAGACACATTTGGACCGGCTACGACCATCTGCTTTTCCTGTTCGGACTGTTGGCCGTGTGTGCGAGTTTTCGCTCATGCGTGACGATCGTCACGTGTTTCACGCTCGGGCATTCGCTCACTTTGGCGGCTGCGACACTTGACTGGGCGAACCTGCCGGCGCGCTACGCCGAGCCCCTGATCGCCGCGTCGATCGTCTATGTTGGCCTGGAAAATCTCTGGCGGCGTGGGAGCGAACCGCCCCGCCGCGGGGCGTTGACGTTTTGTTTTGGTTTGATCCACGGGTTTGGATTCGCAGGCGTGCTGCGCGAGCTGGGAGTGGGGCGGGGCGAAGATGTTTTCCTGCCTCTGTTCAGCTTTAATCTCGGAGTGGAGGCCGGGCAGATCGTCATCGCGGCGGCCGTCCTGCCGATTGTCTGGAGACTGCGAAAGAACGAAAAATTTCTTCGTCGCGGCGTGCCCGCGGTGTCGGCCCTCGTGGCGGCGGCGGGCTTGTATTGGCTGCTGGAACGCACGGTCTTCGCCTGATTCGTTTCGGCGTCCTCCCCGGCTTCGCGCGGAGCGCCCGAGTTCAAGTCCGAGCCGCTCCGCAAGTCCGACCGCGACCGGGGCGGCTTTAAGTCCGAGCCGAATCCAAAGCTTCACGGCGGAGGTGTGACGCGGGCCGCTACGTCGTCGGTCTGAAGCCAGATGCAGAAATTTTTCGGAGGCGTTATTTCCAACACCTCCGGCATCCACGAGGCCGGCGGCGGCGAAATTGAGGTGATGATAACGTCACTCATTCCCGCCCTGTTGGTTTGTCTTCGACCCCGGTCGGGGGCGGGCGGCGATGCGATGCGCATCGCTTGCGCTTTCCCCTTTCGGTGCTCCCGCACCGTCAAAACGAAAAACACACCACCGATGAAAACAGTCCTGAAAATAGCCTTCACGGGCGCGCTCGCCGCACTCGTTGCCTTACCGACATTCACTCCGCTGACGCTCCGGGCTTCGAGCCATATGGATGCTCCCAACGTGACGCTCGATCCCGCGGCCAACACGACCGACGTCTATGCGTTTCTAACGCAACGCAACGGCGTGAAGTTCCTGCAGGTCGCCCTCGGCGTCTACCCGCACGAGGAGCCCGGCATCGGGCCGAACAAATACAATTTTGATGACAATGTTCTCTACCAAATCTTTCTCTCGCGCGGTGCCGACCTCGCGACGGGTGCGGACTCGGTCGCGTATCAGATCAAATTTTCCACGGCCTACAAAAGCCGCGACACGATTCTGCAGAGCTACCTCGGGGTGGTTGCGACCAACGGTGATGCGAGTCAGAATCTTACCCAAACCTACACCGTGACGCGCGTTGTCGGCACCACGAGCACCGTGCTCGGCACGGGCACCGTGCCGCCGAACAACCAAGGCGTCGCGACCCCGAAATACAACCGGGGCAACGACGGTAACGCCACGGCCAAAGACGGCGTTTCCGATCCGACCCAATTTGACGATTACACCGCGGGCGCGATCGCGACGCTGTCCAATGGCCACCGTTCCTTCGCCGGTCAGCGCGAAGACGGATTTTACGGCGACATCAATGCGATCTTCGACCTGCTCGCGCTCAAGAGCGGCGCAGGCAACTCGTTCGACAGCCAAGGCGGCTACAACATGCACATGATCTGCCTCGAGATTCCGGTTTCCGAAATCGGCGGCGACCAGCAAGTCGTGGGCGTCTATGCGACCACCAGCCGCCGTGCCACCACCGTGCTGGCGGATGGCGCCGCTTCCGCCGATCCCGCTCCCACGGGTGCATGGATTCAGGTCGGCCGTCAGGGCAACCCGCTCTTTTGCGAGGCGCTCGTCGCGCTCAAGGACAAGGATCTCTACAACCGCACCAAGCCCACGAGTGACGCCGCTTTGTTCGCCAAATACGCGAACACCCCCGAGCTTGCCGCGTTGATCAACGCCCTGGTGTTGAAGGCCAATGTCGCGCCGACCACAAACCGGGCCGATCTCGCCGCGATCTTCATTCCCGACTTGATCAAGGTCGATCTCTCGACCGCGCCGGCCCGTCGGGCGGGTGGTGGTGCGAGCTTCGGGGCAAATCCGGATGACACGGGCTTTTCCCGCCTCGGGATCTTCGGCGGTGACGTGATCGAGAGCCCTCTGGCGGGCCATCCGTTCCGTCTGCCGGGCAGTGCGATCGGTGCCGATCCGACGAAGTTTTACGTTCCCGGCGGTTGGCCCAACGGCCGGCGTTTCGGTGACGATGTCATCGACATCGCCGTGACCGCGGTGATCAGCGATCTGCGGAGCCTGCCGCTCACGATCCGCTCGGCGGATGGCATCGATAACGTCAGCGCCAACGACGCCGTTTACAACAAGGTGTTCCCCTATGCCGGGACGCCGTTCAACGGCCGCAACTACGTGCACAATCCCAAGCCCGGAGTTGCGCCGCTGGTGAACTTCGCGACCCGCGGCAATGTCGGCTCCGGTGACGGTGTGTTGATCGGCGGATTCGTGGTGCGAGGTAACGCGCCAGTGCAAGTTTTGGTGCGTGCCACCGGCCCCTCGCTCACGGCCTTCGGGATTGCAGGCGCCCTCGCCGACACGACGCTCGAGGTCTACTCTGGTGCGACCTTGGTCAGCTCGAACGACGATTGGAAGGCGTCGCAGCAGGCCGCGATTTCGGCCACCGGTTTGGCTCCGTTGAACGACCGTGAATCGGCCGCTTTGCTGACGGTGCAACCCGGCGCATACACGATGATCGTGCGGGGCAAGGGTGCGGCGGCGGGCGTCGGCCTGGTGGAGACGTTTTTGGTGAACCCTTAAATGGGCGTCGCGGAACGGCGCGGATTTTGCGCTGGGATTGCGACCTTGGTTTGGAGGAAGCGACGGGTCCGCGTAAAGCGGACCCGTTTTTTTGTGCGCGACCGGCCCGCGTGTTTTGCATCGAACTCGGTCGGAGGCTGGGTTTGTTTGAGACGATGCGATTGCCCGTCGAACTACAGGAACCCTTGGACTCGCTGCGCGCGGTTTTTCGGGGACGATGGCTTGAGCGGTCGGGGCAGGTGGTGACGGGAGTGGCCGTGGTCGTAAGCGTGATTTGGTTCGTGGCGCTGTTTCTCGCGCACGCGAAAATCATCACCCAGCCCGGTCCGCAGGAGGTCAATGAGCCGGCGATCTGGCATACGACCTGGCTGTTGAATCAAGGGCGCAATCCCTATTCGCAAAGCGAGATGCCGGGTTCCACGCTGTGTTTCTCGCCGTTCTACAACTACGTGGTTTTGGCATTTCAGCCACTGCTGGGCATCGACTACATCGCGCACCGGATGGTGAATCTGGTGTTTCTGCTAGGGGCGCTGGCGTTGATGGTGCGGGCGGTCTTGAAGGCGGGGGCCGGCTGGGGAATCGCTCTGCTCATGGCGGTTTTCTTCTACTGGATGAGTCTCTACAACATCCAGATCACGGCGCGGCCGGACACTCTGGGATTGTTTCTCTTCCTCCTGGCGATCCTCGTGCCGTGGGAGCGCAACTACTCGCGCGGCTCGATGGCGTTCGGACTGGCCTGCGCGGTGCTGGCGTTTCACTGCAAATTTTATTTCGCCGTTGGTGGCTGTGCGACGTTGCTCGCGGCCTTTTTCCTGAAGTCGAAAGTGAGTGCGATCCGTTGGGGCGTGGGGTTCTTCGGGGTTTTGGGCGCGTCTTTTTTGGCGATGTGCATCGCATACCCCTACCTTTATATCGTGACGGTGGTGGTGCAGCGCGGGGCGACGGAATTGAATTCCAGCGACGAGATTTCAGAGATGCACACCGCGATGTTGGCGGATCGGGCGTGGCCGTTTTTGTTGATGGCGTTTTTTGGGCTGGGCGCCTGGTTTTGGCGACGGTGGCGTTTGCGCCGGATGTCGCCGGATGCGGCGGACGGACGCCGACTCACGTCGGAGGATGCTCGAATCCTGTTGTTGGGGGTCGCTCTCTGGATTTTCACCGCTTTGGTTTATTTCTACATGGGGCGGAATGCCGGGGCGTATTTCACCTATCACCTGCACCTGATCATGCCGTTGCTCTTCGTGCTTGCGGCGTATGCGGCGGCGCGGCCTTGGGCGCGCATGGGTTTCGGAGTGTTGTTGGTGCTCTTCGTCTGCTGGCGACAGGACGTTCCCCCGGTGCCCGATTCCACGGTGCCCTACCGGAAGATGGAGCAGATGATCGGCTCGGCCAAGGGCGACGTGCTGGTGATTGCTTCGAGCACTGATATCTTGGAGCGAAACGGGCGACGTGTGTTGCACAACGGGAACACGATGTTTCTCGGTTCGGCTTTTGCCGACGGCGGAATCGAGCGGGATCCGATGATCGCATGGCTGGCGAAGAGTTTGGAGCAAATCGAAGTGGAAGTCCGCCGAAAGATCGCCGCGAAGGAGTATGAGTTCGTGTATTCGGAGTTCGATCTGCCCTATTACTGCGACACGGAGACGCTCAAGCAGACTTACGTGCAGACCGAGCAGATCGATTACTACACCTATTTCGGTCACAGCCCGGTGCGGGTCTGGCGGCCAAAGCCCTAGGGCTCATGTGGCGCACTCGGTGTTTGCGGAGCGGCGGAGCAAAACGGATGGTCGCGAATGAGCTTCCGGGCAACGAGTGGGACCGGCGAGACCGGCTCAGGCCGGGAGTTGGGCTAATTGGTGGAGCGAGCGGGTGAGGTTCCGGCGAGCGGTTGCCTCAAAACGGAGCCGGAAAAAATCAGTTGAGTAAACAAACGGACGATTGAGGAAGTGGCCGAGGACTTCGCTCCGGCGCTCTCGGTAAACCTCAGGTTCCACCCAAAAAAACTCTTCGCGAATGGCACGCTCGTAGGCACCGAATTCGTCCGCCGTCCCGCCAAAGATGGCCAGATCAATATCCACGAGCAACGCGGCGTCAGTGTTGGTCTCGGGGTCGTGGTTATGGGTGGCGAGAATCAAGGCTTGGACCTGCGCGACGGTGACGGGCGCCACGCCGGCGGCCGCGAGCTCGACGGCGGCGAGTTTGGAACTTTCCGCTTCGTTGGTCACGGCACTGGGGTCGTAAACGACATCGTGAAACCAGATCGCAGCTTCCACGACGGCGGGCTGTTCGGCCAAGGAGCGGGCGGCGTCGAACTCTTCGAGGCACGCTCCGATATGGCGTAGGTTGTGATACGCGCGGTGGGGCTCGGCGTAGGCGCGCGCGAGCCGTTGAAAGACCGGAGCCGCGTCGGCGGATGCGGTGAGCTCGGACCAGAATTTTGTCCAACGAGTCGAGTTGGCGCGATGCATCGTGCTGGACGTTGGCCGGCCCGACTCGGGCGGCAGGGGAACGCTATTTTGGCTCAGATTAACCCGAGCTTCATTTTGCCCTCTTCACTGATCATGGACTGGTTCCACGCTGGCTCCCAAGTGATGCGGACATCGGCGGCGGTTACACCGGGGACGAGAAGAATTTTGGTTTTGGCGTCTTCGGCGATGGCGGGACCCATTCCGCAGCCCGGAGCGGTCAGGGTCATGGCCACGTTGACGCGGTAAGCGGGCGGGGTGACCTCGGGAGTTTGCTCAACATCCATCGAGTAAACGAGGCCGAGATCCACGATGTTTACGGGAATTTCCGGGTCGTAGACCCGTTTCAGTTGTTCCCAAATCGCGGCAGGATCGGGGGCGCCGCCGTCGAGGGTGGCGGCTTGGACAGAGTGGTCTACTGCTTTCTCCCCGATGGCGTCGGCGTCTTTGCCATCGAGGCGGAAGAGGCCGAAATCGGTCTGCACGGTGTAGCTGCCGCCGAGGGTTTGATGGATGAAGAGCTTGGTGCCGGCCACGAGCGTGTGTTTGTCGCCACTGGGAATCTGGGTGGCGACGATCTCGCGGGAAAGGGTGCGGTCGGTGTTCATAGAAAGGTCGCCGGAGGTGGCGGACGGATAAGCCGAATATCCTTACCGATTACTTTTTGAATTTGGTTTGGATCAGGAGGCGGAGAGCCTCGTGAAGGTCGTCGTTGGTCAGGCGGGCGAGGACTTCCTCGAAGAATCCGAAGGTGAGGAGTTCGTCGGCTTGTTCTTTGGCGATTCCGCGGGACTGCAGATAGAACTCCTGCTCGGGGTCGATGCGCGATGAGGTCGCGCCGTGGGTGCAGCGGACGTCGTTGGCCTGGATCTCGAGGCCGGGAAGCGAGCAGGCTTCGGCCTCGTCGCTCAGCATGAGGTTGCGGTTCGATTGATACGCGTCGGTTTTTTGGGCGTCGGGATCGACGACGATGAGGCCGGAGAAGATGGTCTTCGCGGTGCCGCGGAGCGCGTTTTTGTAGAGCAGATCCGACTTGGTGTTCGGCGCTTGGTGAACTTGGAGCGTGCGTTGGTCGAATTCTTGGCCGGCCTCGGCGACGGTGAGGGCGAGCATCTCGGAAAACGCACCGGGAGCTGCGAGTTGGGAGAGAGATTCGTGGCGGGCTTGGCGGGCACCGAGATGGAGATTGAGCGACTGCACGCGAGCGTCACGCCGGACCACCGTGGAGTTCGACTGGAAGGAGAGGGCGCGGTGGCTCCAGTCCTGTTTGCCGACATAGGTGAGCTGCGCGCCGTGGCCGGCGTAGAGGTCGTTGGCGCCGGCGGCGAACTGGACGGAAGTGTCGTCGTCCGAGCCAAAGTATTCGATCACAGTGGCACGGGCGTTTTCAGCGAGAACCACAAGGGTGTGGGGGAAAACGGCGGAGGTGGCACCGATCGCGTGGGAGAAAACGCCGATGGGCAGATGAACCTGCACATCGCGGGGGACGTAAATGAATGCGCCATCGGCGAGAAAGGCCTCATGGAGCGCGGCAAACTTGGGCGAACCCAGTTTGGGCGGTTGGGCGAGCAAGTGTTCGCGCACGAGTGATTCATGGTTCACCAACGCGCTTTGCAGGGTGTCGACAATCACGCCGCGGCCGACGAGATCGGTCGAAAGCAGTTCGCGGGAAACGAGACGCCCGTTGGCGAAGACCAAGCGGGCAGCCTTCGGGATGCCGATGGGTGCGACGGGGGCGGAAGAAGCGGCCCCGGCGAGCGTGAAGCCGTCGAGCGTGAGTGTGCCGATATTGCTGAAGCGCCACATCTCGTCGGTGCGGGTCGGCATCGGGAGCGAGGCAAAGCGGGCGTAAGCGGCGCGTTTGCGGTCGAGCCACCAACCGGGGAGGGAGGACGGGAGCGACGAGAGATGGGCGGCGAAAACGTCGGGGGTAAAGGAGCCGACGAGGTTAGCGGGAGCGGTGAGCGTGGGAACGGACATGACAGGATTTTCGATTTTGGATTCTCGAATTTCGATCTGAACGGATTTTCGCGGAATCGAAAATCGACGGTCTGGAATGAAAACTTCGGCGGACTTCAGCCGACCGAACCTTCCATTTCGAGATCGATGAGGCGTTTGAGTTCGACGCTGTATTCCATGGGGAACTGGCGGGCGAGATCATTGATGAAGCCGTTCACGGCGAGGCTCATCGCCTGCGCTTCGGTTAGGCCGCGTTGCTGCATATAGAAGATCATGTCTTCCGAAACTTTGGAAACCGAGGCCTCGTGCTGAGTGGAGTTTTTGTCGCCGCGCACCGTGATGGCGGGATACGTGTCGGTGCGGCTGTTGGTGTTGATCAGGAGGGCGTCGCACTCGGTGTTGTTTTTGCAGCCCTTGAGGTGCTTGGGAATGTGAACGACGCCGCGGTAGGTGCTGCGCCCTTGGCCGACGGAAATGGATTTGGCGACGATGTTGGACGTCGTGTTGTTGGCGGCGTGAATCATCTTGGCGCCGGTATCCTGGTGCTGGCCGTCGTTGGCGAGGGCGATGGAGATGACTTCCCCGCGGGCCCGCTCGCCCTTGAGCACGACGCCGGGATACTTCATGGTGAGCCGACTGCCGATGTTGCAATCGATCCACTTGATCTCGGCGTCCTCGTGGGCGACGCCGCGCTTCGTGACGAGATTGAAGACGTTGTTGGCCCAGTTTTGGACGGTGATGTATTGGATCTTGGCGCCTTTGAGCGCGACGAGTTCGACGACGGCGCTGTGCAGCGTCGAGGTGGAGAACTTTGGCGCGGTGCAACCTTCCATGTAGGTCACTTCTGCGCCCTCGTCGGCAATGATGAGGGTGCGTTCGAACTGGCCGAAGTTTTCGGCGTTGATGCGGAAATACGCTTGAAGGGGCTGGGCAACTTTCACGCCCTTGGGGACGTAAATGAAGGAGCCGCCGGAGAACACGGCGCTGTTCAATGCGGAGAATTTGTTGTCACCGGTGGGGATGACCTTGCCGAAGAATTTTTTGAAGATCTCGGGATGCTCGCGGAGGCCTTCGGTCGAGTTGACGAAAATCACGCCCTGCTTGGCGACGATGTCCTTGATGTTGGAGTAAGCGGCCTCGCTGTCGAATTGGGCCTCGACGCCGGCGAGAAATTTCCGCTCCTGCTCTGGAATACCGAGACGCTCGAACGTCTTTTTGATGTCGTCGGGAACCTCTTCCCATGTGCGTTTCGGCTTTTGCCCCTGCGAGAGGTAGTAGCGGATCTTTTGAAAATCGATGTTCTCGAGATCCTTGGTGGCCCAATGGGTCGGCATGGGCATCGCGAGGAACTTCTTCAGCGCGGCGAGACGAAACTCGAGGATCCACGGTGCTTCCTTTTTAACGGAGCTGATGTAGCGGATCGTGTCTTCACTCAGGCCTGTGCCCGCGTCGAAGGCATAGTCGACCTTGTAAGAAAAATTGCCGGCGGTTTGATCGATGCCCACGGCGGGATTCTCGACGGTCATTGCTTCGTCGTGGGTGGGTGGAGAAAGGGTGGGGGTGTCGGAGAGTGAGCTCATGGGCGGACCAATATAAAGGGGTGCGGTGCTTAGGCGGCGGAGGCCGCGAGTTCCTTTTTGATCCAATCGTAGCCCTTGGCTTCCAGTTCCAAGGCGAGCGATTTGTCGCCGGACTTCACAATGCGGCCGTCATACATGACGTGGACATGATCGGGGACGATGTGGTCGAGAAGGCGTTGATAATGGGTGATCAGCAGGACGCCGAGATTGGGGCCGCGCATGGTGTTCACGCCGTCGGCGACGATGCGGAGGGCATCGATATCGAGACCGGAATCAGTCTCGTCCATAAGGGCAAATTTGGGTTCGAGCATGGCCATTTGCAGAATCTCGCAGCGCTTCTTTTCGCCGCCGGAGAAGCCATCGTTGACCGAGCGGGATGTAAACTTCCGGTCGATCTTGAGCAGGTCCATTCTTGAGTAGAGGCGTTTGTAGTAAGCTGAGGCGTCTAGTTCTTCTCCTTCGGCCATCCGGGCTTGCTGGGCGGCGCGAAGGAAATTGGCGATGGAAACCCCGGGAATCTCGCTCGGGTATTGGAAGGCAAGAAAGATGCCGGCTCGGGCGCGTTCGTCGGCTTCTTGGCCGAGGATTGAGGCGCCGTCGAGGAGAACCTCGCCGGACGTGATCGTGTAGTCGGGATGTCCGGCGATGGCTTTTGAGAGCGTGGACTTGCCGGTCCCGTTGGGCCCCATGATGGCGTGAACTTCGCCACTGTGAATCGTGAGGGTCAGGCCCTTGACGATTGGTTTTTCACCGATGGAAACATGGAGGTCTTTGATTTCGAGTTGGCTCATGGAAATAGATGAATACGGACGAAACAGATGGAAAAACTGCGGCGGAAGTCAGTTTGAGGAGGTTTTGGCCTTCCCTCGGAAAGTGATCTCAACGGCGTTAGCGTCGAAGCCGGTGGGGAGCTCGGCTTTCAACTTGGCGAACAGAACGGTAGGCAGGTCGATGTCGTGGGTCTGGCCGGTGGCTTCGTCGTGGAAATGGGCGTGCGGACGCAAATTTGGGCAATAGCGGGTCGGGCCCCGTTCGAAATTCACGGCGCGAACGAGGTCGCACTGGACGAGGGTTTCGAGGCAGTTGTAGACGGTCGCAAGCGAGATGCCGGGGAGTTCGGGTTTCACGCGGGCGAAGACCTCGTCGGCGGTGGGGTGATCGCGCTTGGTGAGCAGAACTTCGTAAACCAGTTCGCGTTGCGGAGTGGAACGCAGGCCGCTGTCCGCGAGTTTTTGCGCGAGCCCGGTGGGGTGGAGGGCGTTGTTGGCGTGGGTGGACATGTTTTGAGGAAGGCGCAACGAATTGGAATGATTCTAAGGCGCAAGCAATATTTAGAATTATTCTAGATTTGGTAAAGGCCGCCGCAGCAAACGTAATTGGCGTCTCGCAGCCGGGAAGATCCCTGCAAGGCCAGCGAAAATGCGGAGATGACAGCGCAACCGGG
>CALSBN010000164.1:0-11781 GCA_943373185.1 Opitutus sp. GAS368
TCCTTTCCTCCACCACCGCGCCCTCCGCGTCCTCCGCGTGAGGCCATCCCCATCCTGAGCCTCCCGCCCAAATTCACCGCCCTTGCCTCCGCGCTGTTCTTGCTCGCCACCATTTCCCCCGTGACCGCACAGCCCGCCACGCCACCCGCCGCCCCGATCGCGCCCACCATCCCCACCGCCCTCCTCGACCTCCGCCAATTCCGCGAACTCGGCTCCGTCCTCTACGTCGCCGCCCACCCCGACGACGAAAACACCCTCTTCCTTTCCTGGCTCTCCCGCGGCCGCGGCTACCGCACCGCCTACCTCTCCCTCACCCGCGGCGACGGCGGCCAAAACGTCATCGGCCCCGAACTCGGCGACAAACTCGGCGTCGCCCGCACCCAGGAACTCCTCGCCGGCCGCCGCCTCGACGGCGCGCAACAGTTCTTCTCCCGCGCCCTCGATTTCGGTTTCTCCAAAGACTACGCCGACACCCAACGCGTCTGGGGCCGCGACGAAGTCATCGGCGACATGGTCCGCGTCATCCGCCGCTTCCGGCCCGACATCATTCTGACCCGTTTCTCGCCCCAACCCGGCGGCACCCACGGCCACCACACCGCCTCGGCCGTCCTCTCCATCGACGCCTTCAAACTCGCCGGCGATCCCAAAGCCTACCCCGAGCAAATCGCCCAAGGCCTCAAACCGTGGCAACCCAAGCGCTTGCTCCAAAACGGTTCCTTCGGCCGCGCCGCCCCCACCGCCGATTCCGTCTCCGTCTTGGTCGAGGGCAACGATCCCGTCCTCGGCATCCCGCTCTCCACGCTGTCCCTCCGCGTCCTCGGCGAACACAAAACCCAAAACCTCGCCGGCGTCGTCTTCGGCCAAGGCCGCGGTGCCGGCGTCGGCGGCCCGCGCAACGAACTCTTCTACCCCCTCGCCGGCGATCCCGCCAAAACCGACCTCTTTGAAGGCGTCGCCACCACCTGGACCGCCCGCTATCCCGGCCCCGGCGCGAAAATCGACGCCCTCGCCGCCGCCGCCGAGTCCGCCTTCGACCAAAAAAATCTCGCCGCCAACGTCCCCGCCCTGCTCGCCCTTCGCGCCGCCCTCGCGACGCTGCCAGCCGATCCCCTCGTCACCGACAAACGCGCGCAACTCGACCGCGCCCTCGTCGCGTGCCTCGGCCTCTCCGTCGCCACCACGTCCGCCACCCCCGACGTCGTCTCAGGCGAAACGCTTGCCCTCACCCATACCGTTTCCTCCGCTGTCCCCCTCCGCTGGCTCAGCACGCTCGACTCCGCCGGCAAAACCCTCACCGCCGCAATCTCGGTCCAATCGAAAATCGAGATTCAAAAATCGAAAATCGAAATCCCCGCCTCCACTCCGCTCACCACTCCCTACTGGCTCCGAGCCGAGGGCCGTCCCGGCTTTGCCCGTGTCGACGACCCCGCCCTCATCGGCGACGCGGAGAACAAACCCGCCTTCCCGTTCTCCTACGTTTTTGAAATCGCCGGCCAACAACTCACCGTCGCCGACGAACCCCGCTCCGTCTCCGGCTCAGGACCCACGGAAAAACGCCGCCGTCTCGACGTCGTCCCGCCCGTCTCGCTCACGTTCACCTCCGATGTCACCGTCCTCACCCCCGGCGCCACCCGCCCCGTCGAAGTTGAGATCTCCACCAACCGCACCGACCGCACCGGCTCCGTCTCCCTCGAACTTCCCGCCGGCTGGAAAGCCACCCCCGCCGCACAGCCCTTCACTCTCGCCACCAGCGGCGCGAAATCCCGCCTGACCTTCGCCGTCACCGCTCCCGCCGCCACCACCACCGCCACCCTCGGCGCCGTGGCCACGATAGGCACCGCGACCTACCGCCACGCCCGCGACGAAGTGAACTACCCGCACATCCCGCCCCAGGTCCTGCAACCGCTCGCCCGCCAACGCGCCGTCGCCTTCGACGTCGCCGTCACCGCCAAAAAAATCGGTTTCCTCCCCGGCGCCGGCGACGACATTCCCGCCGCCCTCGCCCAACTCGGCTGCACCGTCACCACCCTCACCGACGGCGACCTCACCCCCGAAAAACTCGCCGCCTTCGACGCCGTCGTGACCGGCGTCCGCGCCTTCAACGTCCGCGAAGGCCTCTCCCCTCATCTCGCCGGCCTTTTCGCATGGGTCGAGCAGGGCGGCACCGTGGTCGCGCAATACAACCGCTCGAACAACGAATTGAAGTTTCCGCTAGGTTCGCTTCCGCGTTCCAGCGACGGCTCCCAACCGCAGCTCCGGGTCGCCAACGAAACCGCACCCGTCACCATTCTTGTGCCCGCCGATCCGGCATTCAACGTGCCCAACAAGATTTCCGCAGTCGATTTCGACGGCTGGGTGCAAGAGCGCGGCGCTTATTTCCCGGCCAAATGGGACGGGCGTTACACGCCGCTGCTGGCGATGAACGATCCCGGAGAGGAGCAACCGAACAGCAGCCTGCTCATCGCGAAACACGGCAAAGGCTATTTCGTCTACACCTCCCTGTCGTTCTTCCGCCAACTCCCCGCCGGCGTCCCCGGCGCCTACCGCCTCTTCGCCAACCTCATCTCCCTCCGCCAAAAGTAGGGCAGGGTCTCCGACCCGCCCTCCACGCCCCCCACACGAGCTCAAATTCCTTTTCCGTGCCTCCCCTCCCACCCACTGCCCCACCGCCGTCGCCGCCTCCTGACCCCGCCGACGACACCCCCGGCGTCCCCGGCTTCCGCACGTGGCGCGGCGTCTACCTCTTCGTCCTTGGCGTTTTCGTGTTCATCGTGATCGCCCTCACCTTTTTCACCCGCGCCTACGCATGAACGCCCTCGACTGGCTCGTTCTTCTCGGCGCGATCGTCGGCATCGCCGCCTACGGCACGTGGCGCACGCGCCACACCGACAACCTCAACACCTACCTCAAGGGCAGCGCCACGACCAAGTGGGGCACCATCGGGCTCTCCGTCATGGCGACGCAGGCCAGCACGATCACCTACCTCTCCCTCCCCGGTCAGGCCACTGAGAACGGCATCGCCTTCATCCAAAATTATTTTGGGCTGCCCCTCGCGCTGATCGTGGTCTGCGCCGTGTTTCTCCCGATCTACCGCAAGCTCGGCGTCTACACCGCCTACGAATATCTCGGCCAACGTTTCGACCGCAAAACCCGCCTCCTCGGCGCGGGCATCTTCGTCCTCCAACGCGGTCTCCAATCCGGCATCACCATCTACGCGCCCGCCATCATTCTCTCCACCGTCCTCGGCTGGCGGCTCGACCTCACCATCATCTGCACCGGCCTGCTCGCCATCGTCTACACCGTCACCGGCGGCAGCGCCGCCGTGAACCTCACCCAAAAATGGCAGATGGCCGTCATCTTCGGCGGCATGATCACCGCCTTCGTCATTTTGCTCACCAAACTCCCCGCCGACGCCCTCCCCATCGCCGGCGCCATGGGCAAACTCCAAGCCGTCGACTACAACCCCGACCTCAAGGTCCGTTACACCATCTGGAGCGGTATTTTGGGCGGCTTCTTTCTTTCGCTTTCCTATTTCGGCACCGACCAATCCCAGGTCCAACGCTACATCGGCGGCGCCCACCTGCGCGAAAGCCGCCTCGGCCTCATGTTCAACGCCCTCCTCAAAATCCCGATGCAGCTCTTCATCGTGTTCCTCGGCGCGCTGCTCTTCGTCTTCTACCAACTCCAGCCCAACACTCCCGTCCTCTACAACCAGACCCAGTGGCAACGCCAGCTCGACGGCCCCCAAGGCGCCGCCCTGCGCGCGATCGACGAAAAACACACCGCCCTCCATCTCGTTAAACAGGAAAAAATCCGCGCCTGGACCGCCGCCCAGGATTCCTCCGACCCCGCCGTCACCGCCGCCGCCAAAGCCGACCTCGTCGCCGCGCAAAAAGCCACCGACGTCGTCCGCAAAGAAGCCCGCGCCGCCCTCCAGCTCGCCGACCCCACCACCAAAAAAACCAAAGACTCCGACTACGTCTTCATCAATTTCATCCTCACCCAGCTCCCCCACGGTGTCATCGGCCTGCTCCTCGCCGTGATGTTCGCCTCCGCGCTCTCCTCCAAAGCCGGCGAACTCAACGCCCTCGGCACCACCAGCACAATCGACCTTTGGCGGAGCTTCCGCCCCCTCGCCGCCCACGACGAAACCCGCAACGTCCGCGTCGCAAAAACCTTCACCGCCGTCTGGGGACTCTTCGCCATCGCCTTCGCCCTCTTCGTGAGCTTCGCGGAAAACCTCATCGAGGCCCTCAACATCGTCGCCTCGATTTTCTATCCCGCACTCCTCGGCGTCTTCATCGTGGCATTTTTCCTGAAGCACGTGAAAGGCACCGCCGTCTTCTGGGCCGCCGTCGCCGCGCAGACCGTGGTGATCGCGCTTTTCTTCCTCGGCAAAGCCTTCCCCGCCCACGAAATCGCCTACCTCTGGCTCAACCCCATCGGCTGCTTCACCTGCGTCCTCTTCGCCGTGATCCTCCAAGCCCTCCTCCCAAAAGGTAGCCGCGGGACCTCCGCGCCCGCTCCGATATAGGGCGGGTTCGCCGAACCCCGCCAGCTCCCCAATCCCTCCCCCTTTTCGTGTAGTTCGTGTGTTTCGTGGTTAAAAAAATCCGTTTCCCTTCTCCGATTCTCCCCTTCCGATTTTTCCGTGTAGTCCGTGTCTTCCGTGGGCCCCTCCGATTCCGTCTCCGCCTAAACTCTCTCAACTCTCCGCCCTCAACTCTCAACGTTTCGTCTCCGTAATGTCCGCCCCCGTCATCTGCTTCGGCCAACAGCCCTGCGGCTTTTTCCCGCGACGCTTCCTCTACGCGAAATTCCTCACCGCGCGTAAACTGCAGGCCGAGATCGGCGGCGAAATCGTCTTCTTCTACCACGACAGCGACCACGACCCCCGCGAGACCCAGACCACGCTCCGCCACCGCAAAACCGACGCGCCCCTCACCTTCAACTTCACCTTCGCCAACAAAACCCAGCGCAAGTTCTCCCCGCTCTACGCCAAGAAAATCCCTACCGACTGGCGCGACGCCACCGCCCGCCAACTCCCCGCCTACGTCGCCCCGCCGCAAGTCGCCGCCTTCAAGGCCATCACCGCCACCACCGTCGCCGACTTCTGCCTCGATCTTTACCGCGCCCTCGGGCACCTCGACGGCATCCGCGTCGTCCGCTCCTCCGACCCCGCTTTCCGCCGCGCCGCCTGCCCAATCACCGACTTCTTCGTCGACGTCCCCTACGACGGCGAACTTGTCCGCGCCCGCCACACCGCCGAAGGCACGCTCCAGCTCCACGAGGGCGGCAACTCCTTCCTCACGCTCCCGCCCGCGACCGCGCCCTTCGACCCCGCGCAAATCAGCCCGTCGCGCGACAGCCGACTCCGTTGGATGCAATCCGTGATCCACTGCACGCACTACATCGCCGGCGCCGGCGAACAAGCCTACCTCAACCACGCCGACGCCCCCGAGATCACCTTCGTCACCCGCGACGCCATCGACCGCTCCGACGAAGCCTACGCCGAGTAGTCCGCCCCGCACCGCCGTTCCCTCTCGTTGCATCGACTTTCGGGACCAAACTCGTCTGATCTTATTCCCGTGTCTCCTACCGCCACTCCGCTTCCTCCGCTCCTCGCCTTCGGTGCCCATCCCGACGACATCGAATTCGGCGCCGGCGGGATCATCGCCCTGGAGACCGCCGCCGGCCGGCCCGTTCATTTCGTTGTCTGCTCCCGCGGGGAAGCCGGCACCAACGGCACCCCCGCCGTGCGCACCGCCGAGGCGGAAAAAGCCGCCGCCCTCCTCGGCGCCACCCTCGAGTTCATCGACCTCGGCGGCGACGCCCATTTTGTCCCTTCACTCCCCCACTCGCTCACGGTCGCGGCGATCATCCGCCGCGTGAAACCCGCCCTCGTCCTCGCGCCCACCGTCAACGAAAACCAGCACCCCGATCACTCCGTCCTCGGCAAAATTGTCCGCAACGCCTCCCGCCTCGCCCGTTACGGCGGCGTCGCCGAACTCCGCGGCACCCCCGCCCACGCCATCAACACGCTCCTACACTACGCCATCACCTCCGACGCCGAAGCCCGCGACGCCTCGCCCGTCCTCGTCGATGTTTCCCCTGTGATCGCGACGTGGACCGCCGCCATGCAAGCCCACGCCTCACAGGCCGCCACGCGCGACTACGTGGAACTCCAACTCACCCGCTCCCGCTTCCACGGTCTCCGAGCCGGCGTCGCCCAAGCCATCCCCCTCTGGCCCGCCGATCCGCTCGTCGTCAGTTCGCTCGCCGCTCTCAGCCACACCGCGAGGCGTTTCTAGCCCGTCATGGCTAACCTCGCCCCGCTCAAAATCGGTATCGTCTGCTACCCGAGCGTCGGTGGCAGCGGCATTCTCGCCACCACCCTCGGCGAAGAACTCGCCGCGCGCGGTCATGAGATTCACTTCATCAGTTACGAGCGCCCGTTCCGTCTCCCGGTCGACACCGCGCGCATCCATTTTCACCCCGTCGAGATCAACAGCTACGGTCTCTTCAAGTATCCCGACTACACGCTTCCGCTCTCGGTGAAACTCGCCGAGGTGTCCCGCGACCACGGCCTCGACCTCATCCACGCGCACTACGCGGTGCCCCACGCGACCGCCGCCCTCCTCGCGCGCGACATGCTCCCGGAGCACCGCCGGCCAAAAGTCATCACCACCCTCCACGGCACCGACACCACGCTGCTCGGCGCCGACCCAGGCTACGGCCCGGCCATCCGCCACGCCCTCGATGCGGCCGACGGCATCACCACCGTCTCCGAATTTCTCCGCACCGAGACCCAGCGCCTCATCGGCGTGAAACGCCCCATCGAGGTCATCCATAATTTCTTCACCCCGCGCGCCCCGGTCCGCACCCGCGCCGCCGTCCGCCGCGAACTCGGCGTCACCGACGACGAACTTCTCCTCTTTCACTCCTCCAATCTTCGCCCCGTCAAACGCGTCGACCTCGTGCTCGAAGCCTTCGCCCGCGTCGAGCCCCGCACCAGCAAACTCCTCGTTCTCGCCGGCGGCGACTTCACCGCTTTCAAAGCCGACGTCTCCCGCCTCGGTCTCACCGGCCGCATCATCGTCCGCGAAAACGTCACCGCGATCGAAGACTACCTCCAAGCCATCGACCTCGGCCTCTTCGCCTCCGAGAGCGAGAGTTTCTGCCTGAGCATCCTCGAAGCCATGGCCTTCGCCTGCCCGAGTGTATCGACCGCCGTCGGCGGCGTCCCCGAAGTCATCACCGATGATTCCACGGGACTCCTCGTCCCGGTCGGCGACTCCGTCGCGCTCGCCGCGGCCGCCACGTCGCTCCTCACCGATCCCGCCCGTCGCGCCCGCCTCGGCGCCGCCGCCCAAGTCCGCGCCGCCGAAAAATTCTCCGCGCCCGCGATCGTCGAACACTACGTCAGTTTCTACCGCGACGTCTGCGCCGCCGGCACCCTCCGCGACGGCGCGGGCCTGTAGCGACTCTGCGTTTGGTTGCCTCAACAAAATTCTGTTCTTCACCTCCCTCCGCGTGAACGGGCCACAAAACGAACCGCGCCTGGCCTTCGCCCCCGTCACCGCCGCCGACTTCGATTCACTCGCCGAGCTCCGCGTCGCCGCGATGCGCGCCAGCCTCGAACACCTCGGCCGCTTCGATCCGGTCCGCGCCCGCGAGCGCCTGCGCAATTCGTTCTACCCCGGGCACACGCACCGCGTCCTCTGCGACGGCGTCCCCGTCGGCTTCTACACGTTCCGCCCCGTCCCCGAGGGCCTGCGCCTCGAGCATCTCTACCTCCATCCCGACGCCCAGAACCGCGGCGTCGGCGGACGCGTCTTGGAAAAACTGCTCACCACGGCGGACGCCGAAAACCTGCCCGTTCATGTCGGCGCGCTCCGCGGCAGTCCCTCGAACCGTTTCTACCTCCGCCACGGCTTTACCAAAGTGGGCGAGAGCGAGTGGGACATCACCTATCGCCGAGCGTCGGCTTCTTCACGCGCGCCATCGCTCAAACCTGCGTAAATCCGGCCGCCGGCCCCAATCCTTTTTCAAACGTGTAAGTTGTCCGGCACCCTGCCGACCGCGCGAGCGCCGCGATCAGATGATCGGCAAAGTGTCCCTTGCCCGAACGGCTTGCCTTCACGGCCGCCTGCAACTCCGGCCGATGCTGAAACGCGAACTGCGCATCCGCCAGCACCTGCTCAAACGCCGCCGCGAGATCCGCCCGCTTCACCCCATACAGCCGCGTCAATACCCACGCCGTTTCACAGAGCACGATATCCGTGAGCAAAATCAGTTCTCCTTCCTTCGTCGCCTCGGCCCAGAGCCGCGCCACCTTGGCCGCCTGGGCCGGATCGTCCTGCGTGAGGTGCCGGACGAGCAAATTGGTATCGACCGCGATCACGCTGAAACCCGCCGCGCCGCGCCCTCCGCCGCTGCCCGCCGTATCTCTTCCGCCGTCCCAACTTTCCCGTTGGTCTTGCCCGCAAGCGCGCCCCGGCTCGAACCCGTCTCCGGCGCCGCCCGGCGAAACGACACTTCACCCGGCCGATTAAACACGAATACAACCCGTTCACCCGCTCTGACGCCGAGCTTCCGACGAACCGCCACGGGGATCGTGACCTGACCTTTGCTGGTGATTTTCGTGGTGAGTTCCATGCCTTACTTCTTTGGAAGAGGTAAGGACTGGCAAACGCTAAACTCGACTCTCCCGCCCCAACTCTACTTCAGCGTCTTGATGTAAAGCACCAGCGACTCGATCTGTCCGGCGTCCAAGACGCCCGCGTAACTCGGCATCGCGTATTCCCCTTTCTCAAAACCGGCCGCCACCTGCGCGGTCGGCTGCAAGATCGACTCTCGCAAATAGGCCTCGTCCGCAGTCACCTTTTGCTCCGCGCCGCCCACGAACACCGACCGTTTTTCCCGCCCGAAAAGCCCCCGCCACGTCGGCCCCGATTTCGGAATCGCGGACTCCTCGGCCGCGTGACACGCGACACACGCGAAGAGTTGGGCGAGCCGCTTGCCTTCCTCCGCACTCGCCGGCGTGGCGACCACCGCGACTGCCGCCGCACGTGGAATAAGGTCGATCGCAAGATCCCCGAAGCCCTCCGCCTTGGGCTCAAATTTCTCCAATTCATACGGCGTCGTGTAGGCGTTCTCGGAAAACGCCGCGCCCGCCGCCGTCGCCAGCGACCAGCCCACCCGCAACTGCATCACGGGCTTCATCCCCGGCACCGCCACGAAGACGCTGCGCCCGTCCGGCGCGAGATATGCCCGGCTCGCCGTGAGCGGATCCTGGCCCGGCGTGCCGTCGGCCTTGTATTGCGGCGATCCGTATTTGTGAGTGCGCCGATAACCCCAGGTTTGGAGCGAATAGCTCGCCGGATCAGTCGCCCGGGCAGGATCGAGCGCCGTGTCGAAGCGCAGCAACACGCCTTCCGCCTTCGCGATCACTTCGCGCGGCAACGTCACCGGCGCGCCCGTGTAGCGCACGCGGCCCAGCCCGGCGATCGTGTCGATCACATTGCCCCAGCCCGCCACCTGAAACCCCGCGAGGTAGAGCTGCCCGTCGGCCGGGTTCACCGCTCCGTTCAGGGGGGTGAAATCAAACGCCCGCGTGATGCTCACGACCGTGGCTTGGTCACGCGCTCCGCTCCGATGCGGCAACACCCGGAAAACTTCCGGTTGGTTAAAGCCTATATGGACGAGTCCGTCGTTGAGCGGGCCCATCTTTGCATCAAAGAGCCACACTTGGGAAATCGCCGATGCGTCCACCGCGTGCGGCAACCACACGAGCGGATCGGCGATGGGCGCGGGATAGACTTCTTTCGGCAAAAAATCCGCGAGGAAGCCGTAGAACTGCCCGTCGCGCACGATGTGCAGCGGCGTGGTCGGGATGTAGTGCCCCTGCTGATCGCTGGAGGTGACAAGCCCCGTGCGGATATTCACCCCGATGTTCGGCTGACGAAACCCGTAGCCGAGCATGGTCACGCGGCGCCCGTCGGCCGAGATCCGCAGCACCGTGCCGTTGTGTCTGCCGAGCGTCGTCGCCTGCTGGTTGCCCTTGGCGATGACGAACTCGCCCTTCGGCGCGAGACGGATGGTCGCGGGAAACTCGCGCGTATCGGCCGTCTGCGCAAAAGCGTTGGAGAACAACTCGTGCACGTCGGCCTCGCCGTCGCCGTCGGTGTCACGCAGCCGCCAGATGCCGTTGCGGTCGAAAACATAAATCTGACCGTCGCGGACCGCGGCCGTCATCGGCTCGTGCAGGCCCGAGGCGAACCGCCGCCAACGCACCACGCCATCGGCGGAATCTAGGCCGCGCGCCAGCCACACGTCGCCGTCGATGGTCACGAGCACGCCCGTGCCGTCGGGCAAAAACTGGATGTCCGCCGGACGCACTTTTCGCCGCCACGGGTTGTTCTGCGGCAGCTCCACTGTGTCGACCACGTAGGCCTCCGACCCGGTGGAACGTTTGACCGCGGTCACCACTTCCTGCGGCCAACGCGACTTCGCTCCGCCCGCTCGCGCGCCGGTCGTCGCCACCGCCGAGCCGCCCGGTCCCGAGTGTTCGATCGCAAACTCAAGCGCCCGGCCTCGGGGCGCGACTCGCACGACCGCGACACCGGCCTCGTCCACGAGCGTCACCGCCGCCGCGAATTCCGGCGCGACCCGCAGCGCGAGACTCGCTTCGGCCCCTTTCCGGCCGACGACCAATCGCAACGTCGTCGTCGCCGGACCCACGGTTAGATTCCGCGCGATCATCGGGTCCGTCGATCCGGGCGCAGCGCTCCAACGTTCCAGCACGTCCACGCCGGCGACGGTGTATTCCAAAACCGCATCGCGCCCGTTCAGGCGCACTGCTCCAAAACGGCCGAGTTCCTGGGCGATCGCCCCGCGCCCGACTTCCTCGGGACTCGGCGCCGGTTCGCGCGGGTCGGTCCACGAGGTTTGGGCGCCGGCCTGCGCGCCGGGATAAATCCCGTTGGCGAGCCACACCCGGCCCAACGGCTCCGGCGCGGGCGTCTGCCCGCCCTGCGTCTTGCGCCCCAGTTCATTATACGAAAGCGGCGCGAGCGCCTTGGCGCTGACACCGGGGCCGTGCCACACGGCGGCCACGCGCAAAAGGTCCGGATCAAAACACGCCCAGCAATCCTCGCCGAGATTCAGGATAATCCCGCGCGGCGCGAGATTGTCGGCCGCCAACCCGCCGCCGACCTTACGTGAGTCCAAGATCGACGAGAAAAACGGAAAGTCCGCCTCGACCCAGTTCGTTTTCACCGTGAGCGCGTTTACGGGCACGGGCGCGCCCGCCAAAACCCCGGGCATCCACCCCGCGAGCAAAATGCCCGCCACCGGATGGAGTCCCCCGCGAAACCAACGGCCCGAGTTGCGGCTCATGCCCCGAAGTTGTGCTTCACCATGAGCGCACGCACGGCCGCGATATCCTTACGCGTCGGCTCGGGCAATTGCGCGAGTTGCTCGCCAACTGTCAGCGGCCGCGGGTTGCGCTCGAACGGCGCATACTCCAGGTGCAGCGAGATGGGCCCTGTGACCGCGAGCTCGCGCAGCAGTTGGAAATACGCATCGAACGGCACGATGCCCTCGCCGAGCGGCACGTTCTCGATCGTCGCTTTGCCGGGAACCTGCTGCCACTTGAAATCCTTGATGTCGGTGCAGCGAATCCACGGTGCGATCCGACGGATTGCGAGCGGCCACGATTGCCCGCCCTCGGCGACGCCGTGACGGATGTCGTATTGCACGCCGATCGCGCGCGGATCG
>CALSBN010000165.1:0-11638 GCA_943373185.1 Opitutus sp. GAS368
CGATGCCGACCGCTACTTTGACACCGCCCTGCGCCAGACCGAGTGGCTGATCACGAACCTCGACTGGAACGACCCGCTCACCACCAAGGGCCAGCGCATGAGCGAGTGGCTCACAATCACGGGCCTCACGCAGGTTCTCCGCACCTACCCCGACCGCGCCCCCTCTGGCCTCGCCGCGAAAATCGACGCGTGGGCGCAGGTCGCGGTCCGCCGCTCCGCCAATCTCTGGGATTTCCGCAAACTCACCGACGGCGACGGTTGGACCCCGATGGGCGACAAGCCGACGATGTGGAACGAGCCCGGCAACGTCGTCGGTTTACCCGCGGCGCTGCTCGCGGCTCGTCCCTTCATTCGCGACGCCGCCACGCGCACGCGGCTCGACGAACTCGCCACCTCGCACTTCGACGCGATGTTCGGACGCAACCCCGCCGGCCGTCACTTTTCCTACGACGCCCCGCGCGAAATCGAAGGCGTCGAACAAGGCTGGTATGGCTTCCACAAGGGCGGCATCGGCCAGCTCGAAAAGGCCCGCTTCGTGATTGATGGCAGTCCCAAGAACCAGCACTTCCCCTACAATCCGCAGGTCGGCAACATCGGCTGGACCGAGGGCTGGGTCACCTTCAACACCGCCTTCAATGTGTCCCTCGCCTACCTCGCTTACGCCGAGATTTCGCTTACCCTGCGCCGCGACGGTGACGAGGTCATCGTGCAACTCACCGCGCCGCTGAACTTCGACTACGAGAAAGCCGAAACCGCCGAGGTGATAGTCACCACCGCCACCGGCACGACCGAGAAACTTCTTGTGACCGAAGACTCGCCCAACGCCCGCACGTTCAGTGGTCGCGTCCGCGCACCGCGCAGCAACGCCACCGCCGTCGAGGTGTCTTACGGCTTCGGCTACCTCGCCCACCGCGCCACGTTGAAATGATCAAAACCTACCAACGGCCGAAGGAGCCTAGATTTTTCGAGGTAGCGTCGAGACCTCCGGGCCCGACGGTTTCGGGCGCCGGTCAATTGTCAGCCGGGCCCGGCGGTCCCGGAGCTACCCTGCACCACTCAAAGTCCGAGATTGGACCAACCTTGGCCTCAATCTCGTTTGTTATCCGACTACTGTTCTGCGCCGCCTTGGCCCCCTTCGCCGCCCGCGGTGCCGAACTGACGGAGTTTCACGTGCGCGGCGGCTTGCCTAATGTCGCCGCAAAGATCGCGCGCGGCGAAGAGGTGCGCGTGGCGTTCCTCGGCGGCAGCATCACTGCCGCCGCGGGCTGGCGGCCGATGACATTGACGACGCTCCAGCGAGCCTACCCGAAGATCAAGTTCACCGAGATCAACGCCGCCGTCTCCGGCACCGGTTCCGACTATGGCGCCCCGCGTCTGCAACGCGATGTGCTGCGCCACCGGCCCGATCTGCTCTTCGTGGAGTTCGCCGTCAACGATGGCTCCGGCTCGCCCCGCGTCGAAGCGCGCATGGAAGGCATCGTCCGCCAGACGTGGGCGGCGAATCCGCACACCGACATCTGCTTCGTCTACACCGTTTCGGATGGAATGCTAAAGGACCTGCTCGCCGGCAGCTACCAGAGCACGGCACGCTCGATGGAGAACGTCGCCGCGCATTACGCCATTCCGAGTTTCAATTTCGGCGTCGAGGTCGCGCGCCGCATCACGGCCGGCACGCTCGTGATGGCGGCACCCGAGAGCGTGAGAGCCGACGCCGGGGGCAACGACGCACAGGGCCGGCTGATCTTCACGCGCGACAAGACGCACCCGACCGACGCCGGCCACCGCGTTTACGCCGCCCGTCTGGCACTCGTGTTGCCGCAGTTCCTCCGCGAGGGCTCCGCCGGCCCACACGCGCTGAAGGCGCCGCTCTCGCAGGAAAATTGGCAACGCGCACGGATCGTCAGCGTCGCCGAGACGGACCACGACAGCCAGTGGCAACCGGTCCCGCCAAACGATGTGCACGTCACCACCCAGAGCGGACAAAACATGGTGCCGCCAACGTGGGTCGCGATGGAGCCGGGCGCGAAGATCACGTTTCGTTTCAAAGGCACCGCGCTGGGTATCGTCGGTTTGAAAGGCCCCGAGAACGGCCAGTTCCGCGTGACGATCGACGATCTGCCGCCGGAGACGGGCACGCTCTTTGACAGTTACTCGACGCCCGGCCGCTTCGTCCTCGCCCGGTGGTTTTTCTCGAAACCGCTCGCCGATACCGAGCACCGCGTGACCCTCGAACTGCTCGCCACGAAGATCGACAAGGCCGCCATCATGGCCAAAGCCGGCAAGCCCATCACCGACCCGAAGCCTTACGCCGCGCACGGACTTTACCTCAGCGGCTTTCTGGTCGTCGGCGAGCCCGTCGGCACCAAACCGCCGCAGCCCGAGCGCACGGCGGGCCTGAGCACGATGGATTTGCCCGTCGTGCCGACGCCGCCGCCGGGCTACACGCTCGCGTGGGCCGACGAATTCGACGCTCCGCGCCTCGACGAGGCCCGCTGGCTTTACCGCACCGACACGCGCTACTGGAGCACGCAACTCCCCGCCAACGTCGCCGTGCGCGACGGTTTCCTCTGGCTGGCGTGCAAGCAGGAGAAAACCGCCAAGAGCGACTACACCGCCGGCGGCGTGATCTCGCGTCGGGTATTCCGCCACGGCTACTACGAAGCCCGTTTCAAAGTCCCGCCGACGAAGGGCTGGCACACCTCGTTTTGGATGATGCATCACGCCGGCGCCGACCCGAAGGCCCACATCGGTTCGCGCCAGGAAATCGACGTGTGTGAAAACGACTCGGTGACGCCGCTGCGCTACGGCGCGAATTTGCACATCTGGAAACCCGCCCACAAAGGCCACGGCCACCGCACCGTGCGCACCCCGGACGAGTCCGCGGATTTCCATGTATGGGGCTGCGAGTTCACCCCAGAGAAAATCACCTACTACTTCGAAGGCCGCGTTGTGAACACCGTCGACGCGCGCCTGGTGCCCGATCACGGCGACATGAGCATCTGGCTCACGGTGATCGCGTCGCCGCTCGGTCAGACCGACGCCGTCGACGAAAGCCGGCTCCCAGTTTACGCCGTCTTCGACTACGTCCGCTTTTACGAAAAAAAATAACCCCGCTTATACCTATGAGCCCCCTGCCCCGCCGCGACTTTCTCCGCATCTCCGCCTCCGCCACCGCGCTTGCCTTCGCCGGTCTGCCACGGTCCGCCCGCGCCGCGTCGGCCGGACTCGGCGACGACATCGATTTCAGTCGCTGGCTCCAACCCGTGCCGGCCGGCGCCGTGTTCGCGCATCCGGATTGGTGCATCTGGTGCGGCTCGGCCGTGCGCGGCGACGACGGCAACTACCATCTTTTCTACTCCCGCTGGCCGAGCCGCCTCGGCCACAAGGCCTGGGTCACGCACTCCGAAGTCGCCCGCGCCGTCGCGGAAAAACCCGAGGGTCCCTATCGCCACGTCGAGGTCGTGCTGCCCGCCCGTGGAGAGAAATTCTGGGACGGCTCCTGCACGCACAATCCCACGATCCTGCGCGTCGGGAAAAAATTCTGCCTCTACTACATGGGCAACTACGGCGACGGCGTCGTGCAGCAGCCGCTCAACTGGATTCACCGCAATCATCAGCGCATCGGTGTCGCGATTGCCGATTCGCCCGCCGGCCCTTGGACGCGGTTCGACAAGCCCGTCGTCGACATCAGCGCGGACCACGATGCGCCCGACGCGCTCATGACGTCGAATCCCGCGGTCTGTGTGCGCCCCGACGGCGGTTTGCTGATGGTCTACAAGGCCGTCGCGACGAAAGGCAAAGCGCCCTTCGGCGGCCCGGTCGTCCACCTCGTCGCCACCGCCGACCAGCCCGAGGGTCCGTGGAAGAAAAACCTCACGCCGATCTTCACCAAGCCCGGCGAGCATTTTGCCGCCGAAGACCCGTTCATCTGGCACGACGGCGACCGTTACCGCGGCATCGTGAAGGACAACAACGGCATCTTCACCGGCCGGGGATACTCGCTGGCCCACTGGGAATCGCGCGACGGTTTCGCGTGGCGGCCCGCGAAGCACGTTTTCGTCTCCACCCCGGAGATTGCCTGGACCGACGGCGCGAAGAAAAAGCTCAACGCCCTCGAGCGCCCGCAGCTCGTCTTCGACGCGCACGGCACCCCCGTCACGCTCCTCTGCGCCGGCGCTTACACCCCGGACCGCATGGCCAGCTTCAACGTCGCGATCCCACTGCGCCGCCCCGCATAACCCGGGCGTCCGGGGCGAGGCCCCGTTTCCATCCCAGTTCGGGTCGTCGCGTAAGATCGGCAAACCGGTTGCCTGATTTCAAACCGGATCCCGGCCAGCAGGGCGCGGGTCGGCTTTCACGGGTGAACGATTTCACCAACGCAACGTTTGCGGGCCAAACCCGGAGACTCATCTCTCCTCCCGCCCCTTCCCCCGGCCACATCCACCCGGTGTGACCGTCAACCCTAACCCTGCATCCGTCATCCGTTCCATGCAACCCGTCCCCCGTCATCTGTTCACCGCCGCGCTGCTCGCGCCGCTCGCCCTCCTCGCCCAGCCGGCGTCGCCACCTTCCGTCCCGCCGCCCTCGGAGGTTCTCGTCCTTTCCGCCTTTGAGGTGCGCAGCGCCAAGGACTCCGGCTACCGCGTGCAAAACTCCGTCGCCACCACCGGCGTCGCCCAAGCCCTCATGGATACGCCGCTGCCCATCACCGTCATCACGGGCGAGTTTCTCCGCGACACCGGCAAGACCGGATTCCTCGGCGCCCTGTCCTACGTCAGCTCCGTCGCCCTCGACGATAACAGCCCCAACGGCAATTTTTCCGCCGGCGCCGGGCGCGGCAACGGCCAGGGTAATTCAACCCGTTTCCGCGGCCAGCCTTACAACGGCACGTTTCGCAACGGCCTCCGCCAGTTCTACGGTTTCGACACCGAAAACGTCGACCGCATCGAGGTCGCCAAGGGGCCCATGGCCGTGTTCATCGGCGGCGCCACCATCGGCGGCGAGGTCAACAACGTCACCAAGAAGCCGCTCTTCGCCCGCCAACAGGAGGCCACCGTGCGCATCGGTTCGCATGACACCTACAAGGCCTCGGTCGATCTCACCGGCCCCATCAACGCCGACAAGACCCTCGCCTACCGCGTGATCCTCTCCCATCGCGACGGCAACCAGTGGCAGCAGCACTCGCATTCGACGACGACCTTCATCAATCCGCAGCTGCTCTGGCAGCCCTCGACCAAGTTCCGCACCGGGATCGAAGTCGTCCACCGCACCAGCACCGGCAACGCCGTTTCCCAGCCCCAGCCCGCGTCGCAAAATTACCAAAACGCCTTCGATAACCCGGACCAGTCGCTGCTGAACCTCGGCCGCCTGCGCACCGGCGCTCTCGCCGGCGTGCCGTTCACCAAGGCCGAGTATCAAAGCCGCATCGGCTACGGCGGCTTCGGCCAATGGCGCACCGATATCCTCAACACCACCGGCAAATGGACCTCCCTCGGCGTCGGTGAAACCCTGCAGGAGGGCAACGCACCCGGCGGCCGCTCCTACAATTATTTCGGGCCCAACGCCAAATTCTCCGAGCCCTCCACCATCGTCGAGAGCGACACCACGTTCGCTGCGACCGATTGGTTCAACGCCTCCCTGCTGGGCCGCTACACCAATGCCCGTCTCAACTACGATCTCTACAGCTTCGGCACCCGGCTCCAACCCGCCGGTTACTACCAGAACAATAATTTCTCCGCCAACCGCACCAAGGTCGAGAACCGCGACGTGAAGTTCCAAGGCGTCTTCAAGAAAGACCTGTGGCGCTCCCGCAACACGCTGCTGATCGGCGCCCAATACGGCGACCAGGAACAGACCGTCGAAAACGCCGTGCTCAACTACGCCGCCTACCCGCTCTCGGTTCCCGCCTCCCCGCTCGTGGTCCCCGACACCGTCAACACCGGCCGCATCCCCGCCACCCTCACCGGGGCCAATGCTTGGATTTACTGGGATCCCCGCGTGCACGCGTTCCCCGACAACCGCCTCATCACCACCTGGCCTTCCGCCGTCCAGCCCGCCGGCATCCGCACCGCCGACTACAGCAAGAGCATCACTCGCGCCGAGTTCGCCGCGTTCAGCACGAGCTGGTTCGACGACCGCATCACGCTCACCGCCGGCAAACGCTACAGCTGGGGTTACGCCGTCACCGGTGGCGTTGATCGGAACGGTGCCGTCCTCCCCGGCGCCGTCGCCACGGCCAATGTCAAGACGGACAACCATACGGTCGGCGCCGTCGTGCGCATCGTCCGCGGGCTCAACCTCTATGCCAGCCAGAACCAGGGCGAGACCGCCCGCGTCGGCGCCAGCAAGGTCAGCCGCGTGTCGTTCGCCCCCGCGTCAGTTCCGGCGGACATCGTCACTCCCGCCGAGCAGGCGGCCAACCCGGTGCCCAACGACATCGGCAAGGGCAAGGAAATCGGCCTGAAGTTCGAACTCTTCAACCGCAAGCTCACCGGCTCCTTCGGCTGGTTCAACCTCACCCGCGGCAACATCCTGATCACAGATACTCTCCGGAATTCCGCCGATCCCCGCAACCGCGGCACCGAGTCCGACCTCAACCCCGCCACCTCCAATCCCGCCGTGCGCGCCTCCGTCAACTGGTCCACCACCATCGATGGCAACACCACCGAGGGCTACGAGACTGACTGGGTCTGGACTCCGATCCCGTCCTACTCGCTCGTGCTCGGCGCCAGCCACCTCTACAAAAACAAACGCACGGTCAACAAACTGCCCACCAACGACGTCTCCCTGGACATAAGCTACTGGCTCCTGAAGGATCGCCCGTTGGAAAATTCGCCCGACAACATCGTGCGCCTTTTCCAACGCTACGCCTTTCTCGAGGGTAAGCTCAAGGGCGCCTCCGTCGGATTCGGCACGCGCTACCAAAGCTCGCAACACCCCGCCTCCGACAACACCGCCTGGGGCCTGATCTTCCCGAGCTACACCGTGTTCGACCTCACTCTCGGCTACGCCGCCAAGGTCCGCGGCCGCGTCGTCGATTTCCAACTCCAGGTCGATAACCTGCGCAACCAGACCTACTACACCGGTAACCGGGTCTATGGCGCGCCGCGCGAGTTCACGCTCTCCGCGACGACCAAGTTCTAATTAGCCCCGCTCGTTTTATCCGGCGGGCTGGCCTTCGCGCTGGCCCGCCGTTTTTCTGTCCGAGTCTGTCCGATCTTCTCTCACCATGAAACTCCGCCCCATTGTTAGCTGCCTCGCTGTGTGGATCGCCCTCGCCGCTCTCCCGCTCCGCGCCGCCGACACCACCGTTTCGCCCGCCACCGACGTCGCCCCGCCCGTCGAAGCCCCACTTTCCCTCGACGGCACCTGGGCCTTCACCATCGATCCGGCCCTCGCCGCCGCACCCGGCGTCGCCGGCTGGGATCGCCTGTCCGTCCCCGGAAATTGGGATACCGTCAACGCCTACGCCCAACACATCGGCGCCGCGTGGTATCGGCGCGAATTCGCCGTGCCTTCCGCGTGGACCGGCCGCCGCGTGCGCCTCAATTTCGGCGCCGTCTACGAATCGGCCGAGGTTTTCCTGAATGACGTTTCCCTCGGTCGCCACGACGGCGGTTATTTGCCGTTCGATTTCGATATCACCGACCGGGTGCGCCGCGACGCGCCCAACGTCGTCACCGTCCGCGCCGACAACACCTTTCGCCGCGGTGCCTGGTGGGCTTGGGGCGGCATCAGCCGCAGCGTCACCCTGACGTCGCACCACGCCGTGCGGCTCGTGCGCCAACACGTCCGCGTCGAGCCCGACCTCGCCGCCCGCACCGCCGAGATCTTCATCGAGTATAAACTGGAAAACGCCGCCGCCGCTCCCGCCTCCGTCCGCCTCGCCACCGAGGTCCCGGGCGTCGGCCGCGTCGAGACTGCGGTCAGCGTTCCCGCCGCCGGCACCACGCTCGCCCGCGCCCGGCTCGCCATGCCCGCCGCCGCCCTTCGACTCTGGCACTTCGACCATCCCGAACTCTACACCCTCTCGACCACGGTCATTTTGACCCCCGCCAACTCGAACTCCGCCACCCATCGCACCCGCTTCGGCATCCGTCGCGTTGAGATCAAACCCGACGGCCTCTACCTCAACGGCGAGAAGGTCCGATTGGTCGGCTTCAACCGCGTCCACGACCACCGCGCCTACGGCAACACCGAGCCCGAGCACTTGATCCGCCTCGATGTCGATCTCATGAAACGCTACGGCGGCAATTTCATGCGGATCATGCACGCCCCCAGTGCGCCCAACCTCCTCGATTACCTCGATGAAAAGGGCGTCATGATCTTCGCCGAGATTCCTCTTTGGGGCGAAGGCGACCCCAACGTCATCCCCGACAACCCCCGCACCAAACTCTGGCTCCGCGAGCTGATCGAGCGCGACTACAACCACCCTTCGATCATCGGTTGGAGCCCCGGCAACGAACTCGTGAATCACCGCCCGTATGTGAAATCCATGATCGACTACGCCCGCCGCGAACTCGACCCGCACCGCCTGCACGCCTACGTCAGTTTCACCGGCGCCCGCCCGGACTACGGCCCCGCCAACGATCCCATCACCGACTCCGATCTCATTTTCCAAAACACCTACAGCGCCGACCCGGGTCTGGTGGTCTCCACCCTCACCGCCAAATGGCCCGGTCGTCCGATCTTTCTCGCAGAGTTCGGCGTGCGCCAGTTCGGCGAACCCCTCAACTCGCGCATCCCCGCGCTCGACGAACGGTGGTCAACGCTCGCCGGCTTTCCCCACCTGATCGGTGCCGCGCTTTGGACGTTTAACGATTACCGAAGCGACTACGCCGGCTCCGAGCCCGGCCAACTCCGCTCTTGGGGCATCGTCGACCAATGGCGCCAACCCAAGGAAGCCGCCCGCGACATCGCCCGCCTCCACAGCCCCGTCCGGACTCTGCGCGCCTTCGGCACCACGGCGACGCTCTCGCCCCGCGGCGCCGACGAGTTCCCCTCCTTCACCCTCCGCGGCTACCACCTCCTCTGGGAGTGGCGCGCCCGCAACGGCACGACGCTGGGCGGCGGTCTTCGCGCCCTGGCCGACATCACCCCGGGCAGCGCCGATCTCAAATTCGAGCTCACCGGCCTGCCCTCCGTTCCCTTTGACCAACTCGTCGTCACCCTCGTCAGTCCCACCGGCTACGTCGCCCACGAGTTCAACACCCGGAGCAACAGCAGCCTCGCCCCCATTCCCGCTCCCACCGCCACCTCCGCGCCCGCGATCGTCCGCGCCTATCCGATCACCGGCGGCTTCTGGATCGCCTACTCCCAGCAGCCCGACGACACCGCCTTTGCCCTCGAATACGGCACCGCTCCCGGCCGCTACACCGAGAAACTCACCGTCACCCTGAAGGGCGCCACCGCCGTGCGCGGCCTCGTTGATGGCACGACCTACTACGGTCGGCTCCGCCGCGAGCCCACCGGCCGCGCGCCCGGTGCATGGTCGGCCGAGTTCACCGTCACCCCCGACGGTGGCCGGCCGCCGGCCGCGCCGGTCATTCTCGGCGTCGTGCGCAGTGCGGCCCTCGTCGTCGTGCGTTTCACTCCCGTTGAGAAAGCCATCGCCTACCGCCTGAGTTGGGGCCCCACCGCAGCCGATTCGCTGCTCGTAAACGCCGCCGCGCCCGGCCCCGTGATCATCAAGGCGCCCACCGGCGCCGCCAATTTCACGGCCACGGCGATCAACGCTCACGGCGAGTCCACCCCGTCGTTGCCTGCCTCCCTGCCTGCGCTCGTCCCATGAAAACTATCGCGCCGCTTCACCGGTGGATCGTTGCGCTCTGCGTCGGTGCGTCGCTCGCCGTCGCCGCCGCGCCGCCGCCTAACATCGTCTGGATCATCGCCGACGACATGTCGCCCGACACCGCCGCCTACGGCGTGCGCGACGTCAAAACCCCGCACCTCGACCGGCTCGCCGCCGAGGGGCGACGCTACACCCGCGCTTACGCGACCGCCCCGGTCTGCAGTTCATCGCGCTCGGCGTTTATTCTCGGCACCTCGCAGATCATCACCGGCCTTCACGCCCACGACGTCGAGCGTCCGCAACCGCTACCCGCGCCCTACCGGCACCTCCCCGAGCTGCTCCGCGAGGCCGGCTGGTTCGTCACCAACGCCGCCGCACCCGGCGCCATGCGCAACGGCCGGGTCGTCACCAAAGCCAAGACCCATTACAACTTCGCCCACGATCCCGCGCGGATGTTTGACGGCAACGACTGGCGTCAGCGTCGCCCCGGCCAACCTTTTTTTGCCCAGTTCCAGATCACCGAGCCTCACCGTCCGTTCCCCATCCCGGCGACCTACGACACCGCCGCGCTCGCCGCCCTGAAACTCCCGGCCAATTACCCCGAGCATCCGTTGCTCCGCCGCGACTGGTATGCTTACCAACGCAGCGTCGAAACCGTTGACCAGCGCGTCGGCGCCATCCTCGCCCAACTTGAAGCCGCCGGTGTGCTTGAGAACACCTTGGTGTTTTTCTTCGCCGACCACGGCCGCCCCATGCCTTGGGGCAAACAGTGGCTCACCGTCGAGGGGCTGCAGGTCCCGCTCCTCGTCCGCGGTCCCGGTCTTACGCCGGGCAGTGTGGAGTCCCGCCTCGTCAGCCTTATTGACCTCGCCCCTACCGCGCTCGCCCGCGCCGGTCTGCCCGTGCCGGCGTGGATGGATGGCCGTCCGCTCCTCGAGGCCAACTTTCCCGAGCGCCCGCAGATTTTCGCCGCCCGCGACCGCTGCGGCGACGCCTACGACCGCATCCGCGCCGTGATCACGCCCGACCATCTGCTCGTCCAAAATCTCTTCCCCGAAATTTCCCACCTCAACTGGTCCGGCTACAAAGAAGCCATCTATCCCGGCCTGCCGCTCCTCCGCGTTCTCCACTCCGCCGGAAAACTCGACGCCCTTCCGGACCTTTGGTGTCAGCCCACCCGCGCCGCCATCGAGCTTTACGATCTCAACCGCGACCCCGCCGGTCTCCACGACGTCGCCACCGCGCCCGCCCAACATGCAACCGTCGCCACGCTCCGCCGCGCCCTCGACGAGTGGATACTTTCCACGGGTGACCGCGGCGCCCTCCCCGATCCCGCCACCGAGCCGACCAAGGCCGAAATCCAGAAATCCAAACGCGCCGACTACCAACGCACGTGGCAGGCCCGCCTCCGCCAAACCGAGCCCACCGATCTCGAGCGCCTCGCGTGGTGGGAGCAGTCTTACGGGCTTCGCCCGGCGGCGCTCGCGCCCTGATCTTTTTTGACGGTCCGCGATTTCCGCGGGTGCGGAATCGGGCTTGAGCTCACGGCCTTCGCGACGACGGGCGTTTTCGGCACATCGGCGCGCCGCAACACCGGCTCCACCCACCGCCCGGGAAACAGCAACATCCGCGGCCACGCCGGCGCGCCGGTCTCATTGCTGTTGAGCTGGCTCACGACCAAATCCACGGCGTTGGCCGCCACCATGTCGTAGGATTGGTCGACTCCGCCGATCTCCGGCGACGACGGCAACCAGTGTAAATTGAAGACCGGCAGATGCGCGGCGCCCTCGACGTCCATCGCCCGAAACTGTTCGAAGGTAGCGTGGTCGCTCACCACGATTGCATCGG
>CALSBN010000166.1:0-11495 GCA_943373185.1 Opitutus sp. GAS368
GGTGAGTTTTGAAATCGATCTCGACCCGCTAAAACTATCGGCGAAACACGCGGGTTGGTTTCCGCATCTCCGGCATCCGGCACCGCACGCGGTGCTCGAGGATGGGCGGTGGACGCACGCTTCCGGGAAGCTGGAGTGGGAGCTGCACCACGGGGATTTTTTGGAGAAATTCGCGGCCACGCCGGCGCCGGACGTGATCTTCTACGATCCGTTTTCGACGAAGACGGATTCGGCGCTGTGGGTGCCGGAGGTGTTTGCGCGGGTGCGGGCGCATTGCGGTGCGAAGGCGGCGGAGCTGTTTACGTATTCGTCGGCGACGGCGGTGCGGGTGGCGCTGTTGTCGGCGGGATTTTATGTGGGCGACGGCGTGAGCACTGGGCCGCGGGCGGCGACGACGGTGGCGGCGACCGAATGGTCGCTGGCGAAGGGCGAGGGGCGAGGGGCGATGGGGCCGAAGTTGCTCGGGGAGGAGTGGCTGACGCGCTGGCGGCGGAGCGATGCGAAGTTTCCGGCGTCGCTGGCGATGGAGGCGCGGGCGGAGTTTGAGCGACGGATCGAGGGGCATCCGCAGTTCGGGCGATAGGAGGGTGGCCCGCGAAAGATGCGAATGGACGCGGAAGGGTAAGAAGGGGCGCGAGATTGCTTGCGCCGGATCGGTCTCGGGGCGACGCGACCAAGGTCGCGCCCTACAAACGGACAGGGATGATTTCGGAGGGGTGGTAACCAAGGTCGCGCCCACAAGCGAACCCCGGAGGGCGGGTCGGAGACCCTGCCCTACTTTCGGATCAGTTCTTCCGAGTGGAGACTTCGATCACGTCGTGCGGGGCGGCTTCTTTTTGGCCGGCGGGGCTCACGCGGATGTAGCGGGCTTTTTCGCGGAGCGCGGGGAGCGTTGCGGCTCCGAGGTAGCCCATGCCGCTTTGGACGCCGCCGATGAGGTTGTCGATTGTGTCGTCGAGCGAGCCGCTGACTTCTTTGAGGGCTTCGATGCCTTCGGCGGTGGCTTTGCGGGCGGTGTCGTTTTTGTCGTGGCCGTAGCGCGCGGCGCTGCCGGCTTTCATCGCGGCGAGACTGCCCATGCCGCGGTATTGTTTATAGAGTTTGCCGCTGATCTCCATGATCTCGCCGGGCGCTTCGCGGCAACCGGCCAAGATGCCGCCGCAGATGACGGCGTCGGCGAGGGTGAGGGCTTTGACGATGTCGCCGGATTTGGTGATGCCGCCGTCGGCGAGGAGTTTGACGTTCTTCTTTTTGGCGGCCGTGCGAGCAACGTAGAGGGCGGTGAGTTGGGGGATGCCGACGCCGGCGACGATGCGGGTGGTGCAGATGGAGCCGGGGCCTTGGCCGACCTTGATGGCATCGGCACCGCAGTCGGCGAGGAAGGCGACGCCGGCGGCGCTGGTGACGTTGCCGGCGATGATGGTGAGATCGGGGAAGGCGGTGCGGACGAGTTTGACCATGTCGCCGACCCCGGCGGTGTGGCCGTGGGCGGTGGAGACGGCGACGGCGTCGATGGATTCTTCGACGAGGGCGCCGACGTGGGAGAGGATTTTTTCACGGTCGAGCGCGCCGCTCGGGAGGCGCACGGGGGCGAGGGCGGCGCCGACGACGAGGCGAAAGCTGGAGTCGCGGGCGGGCTTGCGGCGGGCTTTGGCCTCGGTGGTGATGCGCTCGACGTCGGAAGCGGTGATGAGGCCCTTGAGGCGGTCGTCGGGGCTGACGACGAGCATTTTGTTGATGCCGATGTTGGCGGTAAAGAAGCGGTCGGCGGCGGCGATGGGGTCTTTGGCGGCGGCGGCGACGGTTTCCGTGATAAGGGCGGTGCGGGGCGTCATCACTTCGGAGACGCGTTTGGTGCGGTAGCGGTCCTTGACGACGTTGCCGGAGAGCAAGCCGGCGAGGCGGCCGGCGGCGTCAACGACGGGAAACGTTGAGAAGGAGAAATTCTTGACTTCGATCATCGCGAGGATGTCGCCGATGAAGAGCTCGGGGGTGACGGTGATGGGGTCTTGGATGAGGCCGTGGATGTGGCGTTTCACGCGGGCGACTTCCTTCACCTGCTCCTTGGCGGGCATGTTGTAGTGGATGAGGCCGAGGCCGCCGTTGAGGGCCATGGCGATGGCCATGCGGGACTCGGTGACGGTGTCCATGTCCGAGGAAATGATCGGAATGTGGAGGCGGAGGGAGTCGGAGAGGGTGGTGGCAGTATCGGCGGCGCGGGGGAGAATCTCGGAATGGAGGGTCGCGAGGGAGACGTCGTCGAAGGTGAGCGCGGTCGGGAGATTGGCGCGGAAAAAGGCGTCGGCCGGCAGGTAAAATTGGGCGTCGGCGGCGGAGGCGGCGGAGTTGGCGGCGCGCGTGGGACGAGGCGAAGAGCGTTGGGCAACCTTGGTCATGATTGCCGTGAACGGAGTAGGACGGCGCGAGGCGAGGGCAACGGAAAAGTCGGGGGCGGGGCGAGGTTGAGGCGGAGCGTTGCGTTGGCGGGGGAGGTGGGTTTGGTGGGCGGACTTTATATGCGGGTGAGATTTCAGTATCGGCGGTATCGGTTGGCCTTTCGCACGGCAGTGCGGACGGCGCATGGCGTATGGAGGGAGCGCGAGGGTTTACTGGTGCGGGTGAGCGATGAGTCCGGGCACGCTGGGCTGGGGGAGGCGGCGTGTTTGCCGTGGTTTGGGACCGAGACGGCGGACGCGGCGGAGGCGGCGTGCGCGAAATTTGGCGAATGGGTGGGGGCGGAGGAGTTGGGGGAGGTGCCGGCCGGGTTGGTGTGTTTGAGAAATGCGGTGGCGGCGGCTCAGGCGGAGTTGGAGGCGCGGAGAATGAGCGCGGACGGCCCGGAGCGGCGCGTGAAGGAAAACGCGCCTTACCTCGGAGTGGCGGCACTGTTGCCGGCGGGGCGGGCGGTGTTCGGGGCGTTGGCGCCGAAGGCGGAGGCGGGGTTTCGGGTGTTTAAGTGGAAGGTAGGAGTGGGCGATGTCGCGGATGAGTTGGGGCTTTTGGACGATGTGTGCGCGGCGCTGCCGAGTGGCGCGAAGCTGCGACTGGATGCCAATGGCGCGTGGGACCGGCGAAAGGCGGAGCGTTGGCTCGAACGCTGCGCGGACCGGCCGGTGGAGTTTGTCGAGCAACCGGTGGCGGCGGACGCGAAGGGCGCGGAGGATGTTTTGCGGGGGCTGGCGGAAGATTGGCCGACGCCGATCGGGCTCGATGAGTCGCTCGCCGGCGACGGGGACGTGGAGCGCTGGATCGGGGCCGGGTGGCGCGGGGTGTGGGTCGTGAAGCCGAGTTTGCTTGGGGACGTGGTGCGGACGCTGGCGCGGCTCGAGCAGGCGAAGGCGACGGTGGTGTTTTCGTCGGCGCTGGAAACGGCGGTGGGCGCGCGGGCGGCGTTGCAGTGGGCGTTTGCTTGGAGGGGCGAGGCGCGAGCGCTGGGTTTTGGCGTGTGGCCGCTGTTTCAGGATGCGCGGTGCGACGGGCCGTATGTGGCGCCGTTTATCCGGGTGACGGATGTGGACCGAATCGACGCGGAGGCCGTATGGAACGCGATCAGCTGAAGGCGCTCGTGCGGGCGACGGGCGTGGCGGTGGAGCGAAAGGGCGGGCTGTTTTTGGGGGAGGCGTCGGTGCTGAGGAAGTGGGAGGAAACGTTGAAGGCGGAGAGCCCTACGCCGAATGCGGGAGATTCGGAATCGGGGTGGTTGGCGATCGCGACGGGTGGATCGAGCGGCGTGGCAAAGTTTGCTCGGCATGATGAACGCACGTTGACCGCGGCGGTGGGTGGATTTTGCGCGCATTTCGGGATCGAGCGCGTGAATGCGATCGATGTGTTGCCGGCGTATCATGTGAGCGGGCTGATGGCGCGGGTGCGGTGTGCGGCGACAGGCGGGACGCACCTGGCGTGGGACTGGAAGCGCATCGAAGCCGGCGAGCGGCCGGCATTGGGGGTGGGCGCGGGAGATTGGGTGACCTCGCTCGTTCCGACGCAGCTGCAGCGGTTGCTCGGGTCGGAAGGGGCGGTGACGTGGCTGCGGGGTTTTAAGGCGATCTTCGTCGGGGGTGGGCCGGTGTGGCCGGAGTTGGCCGACGCAGCGGTGCGGGCGGGATTGCCGGTGGCGTTGACCTACGGGATGACGGAAACGGCGGCGATGGTGGCGGCGTTGAAGCCTGAGGAATTTTTGTCGGGGGAGAGAAGCAGCGGGGCGGCGTTGCCTCATGCCAAGATTTCGCTCGGGCCCGGCGGATTGGTGCGGATCGTGGGCGAATCGGTGTTTCGCGGTTATTGGCCGGAGAGGATCGGGGCGCGCGAATTGGAGACGGATGACGTGGGACGCGTTGATGAACGTGGACGGTTGCAGATTCTTGGTCGGCGCGACGCGGTCATCATCACCGGCGGGAAAAAGGTGCATCCGGCGGACGTGGAGCTGGCATTGCGGGCGACCGGCGAGTTCGACGATGTGGTGGTGATCGGCGTGCCCGATGCGGAGTGGGGCGAGGCGGTGGTGGCGTGTTATCCGGCGGAAGGAGGCCAACCGGATTTGCGGCGCGTGGCGGAGAGGGTGGCGAATCTTGGCGGGGCGCTGCGACCGAAGCGCTATGTGAAGATGAACGAATGGCCGAGGAACGAACTCGGGAAGGTCAATCGGGCTGCGGTTGTGGCAGCGGCTGTCGCGGTGATCGCGGGGCCGAGGCGGGCACCGCTTTAGGGCGAAGCGGGTGCGGAGGAGAAGAGGGGCGTCGGGAGAATTTTCGGTTTGGGAATTTTAGGGTGCGGCTTAGCGTGGACCGATGACCAAGAACGAAATCGTCGAAGTGTTGAAAGAGATCGGGGTGTTGTTGGAATTGAAGGGCGAAAACCCGTTCAAGATCCGGGCTTATCAGAGCGGGGCGCGGGCACTGGGGGCGATCGAGGAGGCGGAATTGGCGCGACTCATCGCGGCGGAGGAACTGGGGACGTTGAAAGGATTCGGCGAGGCGCTGGTGCAGAAAGTGACCGAGTTGCACCAAACGGGACGGCTGGAGTTTTTCGAGAAACTGAAGGCGACGGTGGCGCCGGGACTGATCGAGATGCTGGAGATTCCTGGGCTTGGTCCGAAGAAAATCAAAGTCCTGAACGAGCGGCTGGGGATCGCGAGTATCGCTGCCTTGGCCGAGGCTTGTGGTGCCGGCAGCGTCGCGGAACTCGACGGATTCGGCGAGAAGACGCAGGAAAAAATTTTGGCGGGGATCAAAAACCGCGAAGCCTATGGCCGGCGTCACTTATGGTGGGATGCCAATGAGATCGCGGAACCGATCGTAAAGGGCTTGCGGGCGTTGCCCGGCGTGAGCCGAGCGGAAGCAGCGGGAAGCCTGCGCAGGGGAATGGAGACGGTGGGCGACTTGGACTTTATTGTAGCCGGGACGGATGTTGCGGGCGTGGTGGCATGGTTTACGTCGATGGCGGGGGTGGTCGAGGTGACGGCGCGGGGCGAAACGAAGGCGAGTGTGCGTTTCGGCAGCGGGCTCCAGGCGGACCTGCGCATCGTGCCTGAGGAGCAGTATGTTTTCGCGCTGCATCACTTCACCGGCTCAAAAGATCACAACGTGCAGATGAGGAAAAGAGCGCTGGCGAGAGGCCTGAGTTTGAGCGAATGGGGGCTGGTGCCGGCGGACGGCGACGGCACCGCGAAAGAAAAGGTGGCGCTCGCGGGCAACCAAGTTGCAGTGAAAGACGAAGCGGAATTGTTCGGCGCTCTGGGTCTTGCCTACGTAGTGCCGGAGTTGCGCGAGGGCTTGGGCGAAATAGAAGTTGCGGAAGCAAACCAATTGCCGCGCCTCGTTGAGTTTCAGGATATCCGCGGCGCGTTTCACAATCACACCACCGCCTCGGATGGAAAGGCTACCTTGGTCGAAATGGCGGCTGCGGCCGAAGCTCTTGGCTGGGAGTATCTCGGCATCGCCGACCACTCAAAATCCAGCGTCCAGGCCAACGGCCTCGCTCCCGAGCGATTGCTCGAACAAATCACGGAGATTCAAGCGCTCAACGACTCGAAGCGATTTACGACGCACGTTTTTGCGGGGACGGAATGCGACATCCTCCCGGACGGAAGTCTTGATTTTGAAGAAAGCTTGTTGGCGCAGCTCGATTACGTTGTGGTTTCAGCGCACAGCGCCTTTTCCCAAACCGAAACCGCGATGACCGCTCGATTGGTGCGAGCGATCGAGCATCCCTGCACAACCATGCTTGGGCATCTCACCGGCCGACTGTTATTGAAGCGTGAAGCTTACGCAGTGGACCACGAAAAGGTAATCGATGCTGCCATCGCGAACGGCGTTTTGATCGAACTCAACGCAAGCCCATGGAGATTGGATATGGACTGGCGCCTCTGGCGTCGCGCGGCTGAAAGAGGGTTGCGGTGCGTGATAAATCCGGACGCACACGAAGTCGGCGGGCTGACTCACTTGCGGGCTGGTGTGAATGCCGCGCGTAAGGGGTGGCTTAGTCCAAAACACGTGGTGAACTGCTTAGAGCTTCCTGGCATAAAGCGGTTTCTGAATCTGAAGTAGAATCGACAGGCCTTTCGATTTAGCATGAAGGCAACAGATGTAGGCCTGAAACGGAAAGTGATCTAGGTGAATGCCGCATCGAGTTGAGACGATTTCTTGGAGGGAAATTAGTCGTCTGGTGGTGCACCAATTTTCGGTGGAAAATTTAGCGGACGATTCCATCAAACTCGCCCGCCCAAGCGCGTTCTCCTCGGGGAATCGGGCAAAAGGAAAATCGATTATGCATAGCTACGGCCCGAATTGTTCGAGTCAGATCGAAAGTTGGTTGACACGAAACTTTTCATGCGGCCACTTACGCTTTCTTTGCCTAATTTCGTCACTGCACCCCGTAATCGCAGCAGATATTCAGCAGAATTTTTTTCGAAGCTTTCTATCGGCACGATTCCTGCAAAACTTACTCTTTTGTGTTCCAAAAATCCAAAAACTGAAATCCCGACCCGCTCGCTGATTTAAAAAATCGAACTGACTCAAACGTTAAAAAGTTTTTCACCACAATCCACACACTCATATGATTACAAGCCTACCGCTCGCGTTCCTCCTCAACATGACCACGATGGAGCTCTTCAAACATGGAGGGCCGATCATGTGGCCCATTTTGCTGATCTCTTTGCTTGGCATCACCGTCATCGTCGAGCGCATGCTCTTTGTCATTAAGGAAAATAGTCGCCGCGAACCCGAGGTTGTGGAAAAAATGCTCGAGTGCGTTGAGAAAGGCGATGTCTCGGGCGCGCTGGCTTTGGGCAAAAAGAGCAATGATTCTGTCGCACGCATTCTCGTCTACAGCTTGAGCAACAAACAGTATTCGCTTGGAAATGCGTTCGTGCGGGCCTCTGGCCAAGAGCTTTCGCGCTACACCCAAGGTATGGCAACGCTGGACACGGTGATTACCTCGGCTCCGCTTTTGGGTCTTCTCGGAACGGTTACCGGCATGATGAAAACCTTCGGGAGCATGTCGGGCGATATCAGCGCGGCGGCGGGCGCAATCACTGGTGGCGTCGCGGAAGCTCTTATCGCGACCGCGGCCGGGTTGGCCATCGCCATTGCCGGTCTGCTCCCCTATAATTATATGAACGCTCGCACCGAGCAGGCGAAACAGGAGATCTCTGACGCCTCCCACGCCTTGGAAATCTTCTTGAAGAAGTCGGACGCACATGCAGCGGCGAGCCGTTGATATAGCCGATAAATTCATTAGCAAATCGATCGCCGAATTCTAAACAATATCTCAATATGTCTGGAACAAGCTCTGCCTCCCACGGTGACGGCCCGAAAAAAGCGCGTATTGAGATTATTCCTCTGATCGATGTCGTTTTCTTTTTGTTGGCCACATTCGTATTGTTCACGCTCTCGCTTAACAAGTCTCAAGGACTGAACGTGACTTTGCCTCAGTCTGAAACCGGCGAGGTGCGAGATCCTAGTGGAACAGCCACTATTACGGTAACCTCTGAAGGCACAATTGCTTGGGACAAGGATCCGGTCACGCTGGATGAGTTTCTCACCCGTCTAAAGTCGTTCAAGAATACTCACGCTGACGAAGCAAAGATCCTCATCAACGGCGACGAAAACGCCCCGTTTAATCAAGCAATCTACGTTTTTGACGAGGTTCGAAAGTCTGGAATCCAAAAGGTATTGATTGAAACGCGGGTCAAGCCGCCTTCCACCTAACATAAGCGGATCTACCAGAATCTTGGCCGATCAAAACTTTTGCAGCTGAATATCGTATGAAAAAAGCTCGTATTGAAATCATTCCATTGATCGACGTGGTGTTCTTTCTTTTGGCGACCTTCGTTCTGTTCACACTTTCCTTGAACAAGATTCAAGCTGTTCCCCTTAATCTTCCCGTCGCTAATCCAAATCCGAGTTCGAAGCCGGATGAAGATAGCGTTACCTTACAGGTCTCGGATCAGGGCACATGCTACTGGAACAAAGAACTGATCACGATCCAGGAAATTCGTCCCCGTTTGAATCAATATAAGACACAAGTGCCAACACCCCGCGTTCTGATTGCCGGTGACGACAAAGCACGCTTCGGAACTGCCGTTCTCGCACTGGACGAAGTAAGAAAAGCTGGAATCGAACAAGTTTCCGTCGAAACCGTCGTGCGCGGCACGGGAAAGTAAACTCAACCTCCTCGAAAAATGCGCCGCGACCTCATAATTGGTATATTGGTTTCCTTCGCTCTTCATGGAGGGTTGGCTTGGATCGGGGAGTATAAGCCCGCGTCCGATGTCAAGAAGGTGGTTGATGATGCTCCAACCATCCAATTGATGGAAATGCCAAAAGTGGAACCGGATGAACCCGAGCCGGTTGAGACTAACGAGGCACCGCCAAAGCCAGCCGATTTTGCGCCACCGATGCAGACGGACGTGCCCCAGATCATTACGGATACGTCTTTCGTTCAGAAGCTTCAACCTCCACCACCGGAAGGACTCACAATCAACCGGGGTGCAATTACGATTCCGCAAGGACAAGTAGGGGGATTGGGTAAAGGTATAGAAGTATTCGATATTTCAAAACTCGACCAACAGCCAGTCGCTCGGTTTCAGGCTCGGCCTCAATACCCATTTGAAATGCGCCGCGCCGGAATTGCGGGAGAGGTGTTGGTTGATTTCATCGTGGATTCCAATGGCGATGTTAGAAATGCATATGCGGTGCGTTCTTCGCAACGCGAATTTGAAGCGGCGGCGGTGCAAGCGGTGTCTAAATGGAAGTTTCGTCCGGGCAAGAAGGGCGGTCGAAATGTAAATACGCACATGCAAGTCCCGATTGTATTCACGCTCAACGAAGAATCCTGATAGGAGATTTTTACAGTGATTTTTAAACTTTTCCAACTCCGCTCTCGCCTTAGGACATTGTTCCTCTTGGTCGCGTTGATAACTTCGGTCACACTACTGCCGAACCGAACTGACGCAGCCGAGGAAAAAGGGCCTCCTGGCTTAAACGAAAAAGTGAGCGAGGCTTTGCAGCAAAAGATGAAGCCTTTGCTGGACGCAAAAAATTGGGACGGAGCAATGGCGGTGATCGATAGTGTTTTGGTCGGACTTGATCCAAATGGTTACGACACAGCTTTTCTCTCCGACATTAAGGCCAAGATATTTCTTCAGAAAAACGATTACGCGTCTGCAATCGCGCCAATGGAGACCACTCTTCGCCTAGCTGATGCGAATAAAAACTTCTTCGATAAAAAAACAATTTTGGATGTAGTCTATTTTTTGGCTCAAATTTATTATCAAGAAGGAACCTCGAGCAAAGACCCAACGGTTCAGAAAAACTACTTCAATAAGTCGTCCGCATATATTAAGCGCTGGCTCCAGACGACTCCGAAGAAGAACCAAGAAGCCTCTCTGTTTTACGCTTCAATTCTGTATAATCAAGCAGTCGTTAATCCAGACAAGGTAGACTTAGACTTGATAAAACGAGTTCAAGTTGAAGTCCAAGAGGGACTTCTTACTTCGCTTAAACCGAAAGAGGGATTCTATGTTCTATTGCTAGCCTCGCTTCAACAAGTGGGCGATTTGGCTGGTTCTGCTGAGGTTTTGGAACAAATGGTCAAGGTTAAGCCTGATAACAAAACCTACTGGTTACAGTTGCTTGCTACTTACCTAAATTTGGGTGGTGGAACTGAGAAAGATGAGCAAAAGAGTCGGGAAAGTTTCGCCCGGGCCATTAATACAATGGAGAGGGCTCAGGCTCTGGGCCTCATGCAGACCCCTAAGGACAATTACAATCTAGTAACAATGTATTACAACGCAGGACAGTTCGGGAAAGCTACCGACCTTCTCTACTCTGGGCTGAAATCGGGGGCTATTGAATCTGACCTGAAGAACTGGCAACTGTTGGCGTATTCCTACCAGCAAATTGGTCGGGATGCCCAGGCGATCGCGGTGTTGAAAGAGGCGGGCACGGCGTTTCCAACGGGCCAGATTGAATTTCAAATCGGCCAAATCTACTCTCAGATGGATAACCGGACTGCCGAAGCATATAGTTACTATTCAAAGGCGGTAGCTAAAGGCGGTTTGGAAAAGCCTCACTCCGCTTACATGTTCCTCGCCTATACCGCATTTGAACTTGAGAAGTATGAAGAAGCTTTGGCCGCGATTAATAAAACAATCGGGTCGCCGGATGGTCAGAAAGATTCGCAAGCTCCCCGTCTGAAGCAAGCAATCGAAGACGCTGTTAAGGAGCGCGAAGCAATGAAACCGGTAGTTGAAACCAAGAAATAAAATTAAAGAATTCTCCCATGAAAAAAGCCCAAGCCTATTTCCTAGTTCCTCTTATTGGCATGATCGCGTTTGGTGCCGTGTATTGGAACTTCAACGCTGGTGACGAGCAGCGGCAGGCCGCCAAGGCCGCCGAAATCAAGAAAATGCGAAACGACAAGCTGCTCGAAGACGCGCGCTTGCGAGAGAAAGCGGTTAAGGACGCAATAGCGTCACAGGAAAAGCGGAAGGCCGAGAAGGAAGTAAAGGATGCCCGTGATCGCAAGGACAAAGAAGAGCGTGAAAACGCGACGCAGGCTCGAAACAAAGCATTTCGTGATGCCGAAAAACTTCAAAAGCAGGTTGAACGGATGACCAAAGAGGTAGCCACAACCAAAGAAGAAATTGCGAAGATCGAAGAGGATAAAAAACGTTTGGTCGATGAGGTTACATTCATCAAGGGCTTTGTCAAAAAGGTTGAAGGTAACGCCAAGGGTCTTGCCGATGTCATCGAACGGATTAACGCAGCAGATGCAGCTGCTGAAGCCGCTGCACGGGTAGCAGCAGCGGCGGCCGCAGCAGCAAAAAAGTAATTTAAAATTTCTACAATATCATGAAAAAGTGGATGTATGTAATCTTTCCGGGAATCATGTTGGCGGTCTTCTTGGTCATATATTCTTCAGCGATGAAGGATGTTGAGCTGGCTACGCAAAAGAAAGCGGAAGAGGTTGCCAAAATGAAGGCGGCGGACGAA
>CALSBN010000167.1:0-11428 GCA_943373185.1 Opitutus sp. GAS368
GAAGGCGAACTTGCGGCCTTTGACCTGCGCGAGCTTGGCCATCGCGGTCATGCCGAAGAATGCGCCGACGTTCTGCAAAAGCAGCGCGACGGAAGTCCAAAAGGCTTTCTCGCTGGCGAGTTTTTCGGGGGAAATGCCGGAGTTCTTGAGATGTTCGGTGACGACGGAGGAGACGATCGTGGGGTGAAAATTTCCGATGCCCCAGAGGCCGATGATGCCCGCGCTGCAGAGGGCGAGGCCGGCCCAGGCGTGTTTGCGCCAGCGCGGATGTGACAGGAGGGCGCCGTAGGAACCGAATTTGATGCCGGAGATTTTGCCGGCCGCTTTGGCGTCGACCCATTTTTGCGGCTCTTTGAGTTTCGCCAAAATGAAGACGCAGAGAAAGGCCGGCGTGGAGCCGACGAGGAACATGGCCTGCCAGGTCGTGAGACCGCCGGGGAGCAGGTGGTGGGCGGCGAGGGCGGCGATGCCCATGCCGATGAGGGCGGCGCTGATGTTGCCGATGCTGGAGAGGGACTGGAGCAGGCCGAGGGCGGGCGCGCGGGCTTTGTCGGGGACGGTGTCGGCGACGAGGGCGACCGCGAGACCGAAGACGCCGCCGACGCCCATGCCGGTGAGGAAGCGGTAAATGCAGAAATCAAGGAAGCCGGTGGAGAGCGCGCTCAGACCGGTGAACACCGAGTAGAGCAACACGGAAACGGTGAGAATCTTGGCCCGGCCGTAAATGTCGCCCATGGCGCCGAAGAGCAGGCCGCCGACGGCCCAGCCGACGAGGAATACCGAAGTCGTGTAGGAGCCGTATTCGGCGACCTTGGACTTGTCGGGCAGGAGTTGCTCCATCGCGGCGCCGCGGCCGAGATTGAAGAACTGCTGGTCCATGCAGTCGAAGAGCCACGCAAGGGAGGCAACGGAGAAGACGAACCAGTGGTGGCTCGTCATCAATTTATACCAGGGCTGGTCGGGGCTGGCGGCGGTGGGTGCGGTGGGGAACATGAAAATTGATTACAGCGTGACGGGTTGGCCGGACTGGGCGGAGCGGTAGAGGGCGAGGACAAGAGCGACGGCCTTCCGGGCCTCGGGTCCGTCTACAGCAAGGGATGCGCCGTGGCGCAGCGCGGCGACCAAATTCTCAATTTGGCGGAAGTGACCCTCGTGGCCCATCGCTCCGGGGGCGCTGGCGCCGGCGCGCATGGAATCATCCGGCTTGGCCGCGAGGATGGCGGCGTCCTCGGGCTGCGCGGTGCGGAAATCCCAGCGTTCGATGCGGTCGTCTTCGAGGGCGATGGAGCCATCTTCACCGCAGAGTTCGATGCGGCGGGCCCAGCCCGGGTAAGCGGCGGTGGTGGCTTCGATGGTGCCGAGGGCGCCGCAGGGAAAACGCAGGGAGGCCACCGCGGTATCCTCCACCTCGATGCCGAGGTGAACGCGGCGGGTGTTGCGGGAAAACACGTCGGCGGGCAGGCCGGCGAACCATTGCAGCAGATCAACCGCGTGGATGCCCTGATTCATCAGCGCGCCGCCGCCGTCGAGGGCGAACGTGCCGTGCCAACTGTCGGCGTAATAGCCGGGGGTGCGTTGCCACTTCACATAGGCGCTGGCGAGGCTCAGGCGCCCGAGGCGACCGGCGGCGACGGCCGCTTTCACCGTGCGGGCGCCCGCGCCGAAGCGGGATTGAAAGATGGGCATCAGCGTCACGCCGGCTGCCTTCGTGGCGGCGAGGAGTTCGTCGATCCGGGGCAGGGTGATTTCGATGGGTTTCTCGATGACGAGGTGTTTGCCGGCGCGAGCGGCGGCGAGGGCGGGCTCCAAATGGGCGCCGCTGGGAGTGGTGATGCAGACAACGTCGAGGCCGGGATGCGCGAGGAAGGCGGAGAGATCGGTCGTGGCGAAATCGGCCCCGTGCTTCCCGGCAAAGGACTGGGTTTTCTCCGCCGAGCGACCGCAGACGGCAACGAGTCGGGCGCCGGCGGCGGCGGCGATGGCCCGGGCATGAAAGTCGGCGATCAAGCCGAGTCCCAAAATACCGAAGCCGAGAGGAGCGGAAGAAGCCATACGTCTCAACGATTGAGAATGACAGGCGAGAGCGACAGATCTTTTTTGAGGAAATATTCGGAAGTGGTTCGAGAAACGTGGTGTGAACAGCCTGCCGTTCGTTTTCGAGCCCGTAGGCGGGCGCCGACGCCACTTTGGTTCCGTGCCTTGTTGTCGGTGAAACTCCGGCGGACGGGGGGCGAATTGTCCCTTGCCGAGTTGGGGCGGACTATTTGTGTCTGGGGAGATGCCTCCGGCTGAGCACCCCGCTTCCGTGGTCGAGAACGCGACCGGCACCCAATCCCAATGGGAGCTGATCCGGAGGAGGTTCGCGCACCATAAGTTGGCGGTGGCGTCGCTTTACCTACTGGCGGTGCTCTATGTGCTGGCGCTCGGGGCCGAATTTTTCGCCCCCTACCCGCGGCAATGGCGGGATCTGTCGCACTCGTATTGCCCGCCGCAGTTGCCCCGTCTGTCCCTTGGGCACGGGCTTTACGTGCCCGTGATGCATCGGGTCGTCGACCCGCTCACCTTTAGAAAGTCATATATCGAGGACCCGACGCAGGTGGTGCGGCTGGGATTCTTCGTGCGGGGTGAGGCGTATGAGTTTTGGGGGCTGTTCCGGTGGGATAGGCACTTTTTGGGCGTGAAGGATCCGTCGAGGCGCTCGATCGACGGGACGCTCCCGACGTTTTTTTTTCTTGGGGCCGACAAATACGGGCAGGATATTTTCAGTCGGCTGCTTTACGGATCTCGAATCAGCCTTTCGGTCGGGCTGGTGGCGATCGCGGTGACGTTTTTGCTCGGGGTGACCATCGGCGGAATTTCGGGCTACGTGGGCGGCGGGGTGGATAACTTCATCCAGCGTGTCATCGAGGTGATCAATGCCTTCCCGCAAATCCCGCTGTGGTTGGCCTTTGGTGCGATTTTGCCGGCCGACTGGTCGCCGCTTTCGACGTATTTTGCGATCACGCTGGTGCTGAGTTTGCTCGGCTGGACGGGCTTGGCCCGGGTGGTGCGGGGAAAGATTTTGGCCCTGCGGGAGGAGGACTATGCCATGGCGGCGAGATTGCTCGGCGCTTCGCACACACGGGTGCTCTTCCGGCACCTGCTGCCGGGGTTTACCAGTCATATCATCGTCGTGCTGACGATGAGCGTGCCGGCGATGATTTTGGGCGAGACCTCCCTGTCATTTCTGCAGCTCGGGCTGCGCCCGCCGATTGTGAGCTGGGGTGTGATGCTGCAGGACTGCCTGAGTATCCAGACGGTGGGGAGCTATCCCTGGCTCTTGATGCCGGTGGTGCTGATCGTGCTTACGGTGCTTAGCTTTAATTTTCTAGGGGACGGCCTGCGGGATGCGGCTGATCCCTATTCGTCCAAATGAGCGGAAGTGCGGAGAAGCCTTTGTTGGAAGTGGAAGGACTAACGGTGTCTTTTTCCACGCCCGACGGAGTGGTTTCGGCGGTGCAGGGCGTTTCGTTTGCGATTGGGCGCGGGCGAACTTTGGCGTTGGTGGGCGAGAGCGGCTCCGGGAAGACGGTAACGGCTTATTCAATTTTGAGGCTAATTCAGCCGCCGGGCCGGATCACGGGCGGTCGGATCCTGCTGAGGTCGGCGCGGGCAGGGGACATCGAACTGGCGGACCTCGGCGAGGAGGACGAGTTGCTGTATCGAGTGCGCGGCGGACTCGTGAGCATGATTTTCCAAGAGCCGATGACGGCCTTGTCGCCGGTGCACACGGTGGGCAGTCAAATCGCCGAGGCGATTCTGCTGCATCAGAAACGGACGGCGAAAGAGGCACGGGAGTTGACGATTGAAATGCTTGGGAAGGTCGGAATGCCGCAGCCGTCCCGTTGTTTTGACCAGTTTCCGCACGAACTCTCGGGCGGGATGCGGCAACGGGTCGTCATCGCGATGGCGTTGGTGTGCAAACCCGAATTGTTGATCGCGGACGAGCCGACGACGGCGCTCGATGTGACGATTCAGGCGCAGATTCTCGGACTCATCAAAACCCTGCAACGCGAGTTGGGCTGTGCCGTGCTTTTGATCACGCACGACTTTGGGGTGGTGGCGCAGATGGCGGACGACGTGGCGGTGATGCACCGCGGAATCGTCGTCGAAAGCGGGGACGTGCGCTCGATGCTGAAAACGCCGCAACACGCTTACACGCGGTCGTTGTTAGACGCGTTGCCCAGCCGGAGGAGACCGGCATGACAGGCGGGACGGAGGGAATGGACGGCGGGCCGCTGTTGAGCGTGCGCGGCCTGACCAAGCATTTTCCGGTGATGAGCCGCGGATTTCGCCGGTCGGTGGTGGCGACCGTGAAGGCGGTGGACGATGTGAGTTTTGATTTGGCGGCGGGCGAAACCCTGGGCCTCGTGGGGGAGAGCGGCTCCGGTAAGACGACGACGGCCCGGTGTATCTTGCGGGCGATCGATCCGACCGCGGGGTCTGTGATGTTTCGTCTGCCCGACGGGCGCACGGTCGATCTGGTGAAGTTGACCGCGGGTGAATTGAAACCGGTCCGGCAGCACGCGCAGATGGTGTTTCAGGATCCGGTGTCGTCACTGAATCCGCGGATGACGGTCGGGGACATCGTCGGGGAGCCGCTGGTGATCCACCGGTTGGCGCGGGGCGAGGAATTGACGCGGAGGGTGGCCGATATGCTCGCGCGGGTGGGTTTGCAGCCCGAGCATAGTCGGCGGTATCCCCACGCGTTTTCCGGTGGGCAACGCCAGCGGATCGGGATCGCACGCGCACTGATAATGAAACCCTCGTTGATCGTATGCGATGAGGCGACTTCCGCGTTGGATGTGTCGGTGCAGGCGCAGGTGCTCGACCTTTTGAAGGAACTGCAGCGGGAGTTCCGGCTCACCTATTTGTTCGTCGCACACAATTTGGATGTGGTGCGAAATTTCTGCGACCGCGTGGCGGTGATGCGGAAGGGCCGGATCGTGGAATTGGCGCCGACGGCCCGGATTTTTGCGGCCCCGCAACATGCTTACACGAAGGTATTGCTCTCGGCGGTGCCGTCGCCTGATCCGGACGAGCGGATGAATTTTAATGTCGGCGACGAACTGGCAAAGCTCGACGCGGCCGATCAAAGCTGAACACTTTTTCCCACCATGCTCGTCCACACCGTCTACTTCTGGCTGAAACCTGAACTCACTCCGGCGCAACGCGCGGAGTTCCGCGCCGGCGTCGAGACGCTGGGCAACATTCCCTCGGTCTCGCAGTTTTTCTGCGGCGTGCCGGCGGGAGTGCCGGACCGGCCGATCATCGACAAGAGCTTCTCGGTGGCGATCACCGTCATCTGCAAGGACGTCGCGGCGCACGACGCATACCAAGTCGACCCGATCCACTTGGCGTTTATCGCCGCGTGCAAACCGTTTTGGGCGCGGGTGCAGATTTACGACGCCGAGTAAGGCGGCTTCGGCGATGAAACGGAGCAACATCACCCGGCGAGCGGCCATCGGCCGACTTGGAGCAGTGTTGGGAACGGCGTTTTGGCCCGGAGTGTTGCGGGCGCAAGGGAAGCCGACCGGAGCCGGCCCGGTGCGCTTTGCGGTGTTGAACGATCTGCACCACGACAACGCGGACTGTGAGGCGTGGTTCGGCGCGCTCTTCAAGGCGGCGGGAGCCCATGCCGGTGTGGCGTTTGTCGCGGGCCTAGGTGATTTGGCCAACACCGGGAAGCGCGAGAGCCTGGAGGCGGTCAAACGGCTGTCGGCTACGGCGCGGGTGCCGTTTTTTCCGGTGCCGGGGAATCACGACAACGACGTTGAAGAAAACACCCGGATCTATTCCGAAGTTTTCCCGGGTCGGCTGAACTACGCGTGGACCGAGGCGGGTTGGCAGTTCATCGCGCTCGACACGACCGAGGGCAAGAAATGGGGCGACGTGCGCGTAAGCGGTGAGACCCTGACGTGGCTCAAAACGGAGTCGGCGAAATTGGATGCGCGCAAACCGACGGTCCTGATGACTCATTTTCCCCTCGGTGCCGGCGTGAAGATGCGGCCGCTGAATGCGGAGGCGGTCTTGGAGCCGCTGGCCGATTTTAACCTGCGCGGAGTCTTTTCGGGCCACTTTCACAGCCAAACCTCGGTGAAGCACGGTCGGGTCGAATGCGTCACCAACGTGTGTTGCTCGCGAGTCGGGAAGAATCACGACGGCACGCTGGTGAAAGGCTATTTTGTCGTGAACGGGGCGGCGGACGGCGTGCTGACGCGGGAGTTTGTGCCGTTTGCCGGCTGATCTGCGAAAGCCGCGGCCTATTTTGCCTTCACGAGGAAAGGCTTGAATAGACCGGCTTGCGCGGGGGCAAAGCGCCCTTGGATAAAGACACCTTCATCGCGGCTCTCTTCAAACTGGACATGCCCGGTCGCGTGGAGCTTCGCGATCACATCGTAACGCGTGTGGGGCACGAGCAGTTCCACGGCGTCGAGCGCATCGGCGATTTGCTCGAGGCAGGCGGCGATGAGTTGATCGAGATGCTTGCCGCTGCGGGCGGAAATGAAAAGAGCGTCGGGGGCGATGAGGTGGGCGCGGTTGAGCGCGGCTTCGTCCGCGGCGTCGATTTTGTTGAAGACGGTGAGGATGGGTTTGTCGACCGCGCCAAGTTCCTTGAGCACGGCGAGGGTGGTCTCGTGGTGTTGGGCCGCGTTGGGGTTGGCGACGTCGATGACGTGAATCAGGAAATCGGCCAAAATGACCTCCTCAAGCGTGGCTTTGAAGGCCTCGACGAGGCCGTGCGGCAGGCGGCGGATGAAGCCGACGGTGTCCGTGACCAGCAGCTTTTGGTTTCCGCGGAGATGGAGCTGGCGCGTGGTGGGATCGAGGGTGGCGAAGAGCTTGTTTTCCGCGAGAACGGAGGCTCCGGTGAGCGCGTTGAGCAATGAGGATTTGCCGGCGTTGGTGTAGCCCACGATCGCCGCGGTGGGGACGGGCACGCGTTGACGGCGCTGACGCTGCGTTGAGCGCTGTTTGCGGACGTCGATCAATTCGCGCTTGAGGGCAACGATGCGGTCGTTGACGAGGCGTCGGTCCTGCTCGAGCTGGGTTTCGCCTTCGCCGCCCATGCCTCCCGAGCCGCGTTGCCGGGAGAGATGGCTCCATGCACGGGTAAGGCGGGGGAGAGAATATTCCATGCGGGCCAGCGCGACCTGAAGAACGGCTTCGCGAGTTTGGGCGCGGTCGGCGAAGACTTGGAGGATGACCTCTTGCCGGTCGATCACAGCGAGCTCGGACAATTTCTCCCAGTTGCGCTGCTGCGCGGGAGTCAGGGCTTCGTCGAAGACGATGACGTGGCAGCCCTCGGCCTTGGCGAGCTCGATCAGCTCTTTGGTTTTTCCGCTGCCCAGAAGCGTCGCGGGGGTGGCGACGCGGAGCTGGACCAGTTCGGTCCGAACGACGGTGATCTTGAGATTCTCAACGAGTTCGGTGAGTTCCTCGAGCAATTCGGCGCCCTCACCCGCGGTCATTGCTTTGGTCTGAACGCCCACGAGAAAGGCGCGTTCGATTTTTTCCGGGCGTTTATCTTCAAGGAAATTGGCCATCAGGTTTACTCTTAGTTAAAGCGGGTTGCGGACGCCGCGCCTAGACCCAAATTCTCCCCAACCCTGATCACATGAATCCTTCAGCGCTCATAAATCTCTTGATTGCGCGGTTGCCGGCAAACAGTCTCATCGTCAACGGATTAACTTTATTCTATGAGTTCATGTTCCATTCTCATTGTTGATGACGAAGAGGAGCTGCGTGACTTGCTTCGGCATGTTTTGGAACGGGCTGGTCACTTGGTGACGTGCGCCAAAAATGGAATTGAAGCGAGTTTGGCCATCAACGGCGGAAGTTTTGACGTGGTCGTGACCGATATGTTGATGCCGGAACGTGATGGATTGGAATTGATCACCGAAATCAAAGAGAAGCATCCGGCGGTAAAGATCGTGGCGATCTCGGGCGGCGGACAGATCGGCAGCGACCAGTATTTGTCGATGGCCAAGGGGTTTGGCGCGGACGTTCTGTTGCGGAAGCCCTTCGCCTATCAAGCCTTGTTGGCGGCCGTGGAACGTGCGCGGGCGGGAAGGAACTGACGCATATCCCGTGTCGGGCATTCGTCTGTAGCGTTTTGCCCGGGATCAGGCGAACAGGACGCAGACTGGTTGGGGGATAGTGATTTTTCCGGGGACCGGCGTAAGACGTCCCGTCGCGCTATCTACGCGGAAAGAGACGACCGAATCCGAGCCTTGATGGGCGCAGACAAGCCATGCGCCGTCGGGGGTGAGCTCAAAGTTGCGCGGCTGCACGCCGCCGCAGGCAACCGTTTCGACCCAGGAGAGCATCCCGGAGGCCGGAGCGATTTCGTAGACAGCGAGACTGTCGTGGCCGCGGTTAGATCCGTAAAGAAAACGACCGTTGGGATGGAGGCGAATCTCGGCGGCAGTGTTTACGCCCGCATATTCTGAGGGTAAGCTTGGCAGAGTTTGAACGGCCTGAAACGCGCCCGCGCCGGCATCGTGGGCGAAAACCGTGACGGTGTTGGCGAGCTCACCAATGACATAAAGAAAGCGTCCGTCGGCCGAGAATTTTGTATGGCGAGGGCCGGTGCCGGGAGGCAACGCCAGAAACGGAACGGCGGCCGGAGTGATCGTGGCCGTGGTGGCGTTGAGATCGTAGCAGTAGACGCGGTCCAGTCCCAGGTCGGCGATACAGGCGAGGCGATTGTCGGGCGAAATCGTGACGGAGTGCGGGTGGGGCTTGTCCTGCCGGTTCGTTTGCGGTCCTAGCGGTCCTTGGTGCGTGATAAAGCTCCGACGCGGACCAAGCCCGCCGTCGGAGGAGAGGGGAAACGTGCTGACTTGGCCGCCACTGTAGCTCACGGCGATGAGGACTTTGCCGGTGCGATCCACGGCGGTATGGCACAACGTGGCATCGGTGGGTTCGGCGTTGAGTGGCACAAGGGGGCCGCCGTGAGGAGCGACGGAGAAGGCGGAAACCGCGCCTACGTGTTTTCCGTCGGCCGACATCAACTCTTGATTGGCGTAAAGGAGGTGGCGGTGCGGATGGAGCGTGAGCCAAGTGGGATTTGCCAGGGCCGCAACGTGGGAGGCTGGGAAAAGCGCGCCCGACGACGAATCAATCCGGGCGACATAAATCCCAAGGCTGGTTGTGCGGGTGTAAGTGCCGATGTAGAACCTGAGGTATGGTGGGATTTCTGGACGCATAATGAGGGGATCGGAGCCAAACACCGTGCCGAACCGTGACCGCAATTTAAAGCGATGAACCTGGTAGCGCCGGCTTGCCTGCGGCGCACCGACGGATGTTTTCCACGGTGACGCGGGCGATCTCGGTGAGGGCCTCTTGGGTGAGAAACGCCTGGTGCGAGGTGATCAGGACATTGGGAAAAGTTAGTAGCCGGGACAGTTCGTCGTCGGCGAGAACGGTGCCGGAGAGGTCTTCGAAAAAAACACCCGCCTCCTCCTCGTAGACATCGAGACCAACGCCGCCGACATGGCCGGTCTTGAGCGCCGCGATGAGAGCGGTCGTGTCGATGAGGCGTCCACGGCTGGTGTTGAGCAGAACAACGCCGGGTTTCATGCGTGAAAGGGCGGACTCGTTGACGAGATGATGGGTCTCCGGCGTGAGGGGCAGGTGGAGGGAAACGACATCGCTGTCCGGGAGCAATTGATCGAGCGTGACGTAGCCGACGTCGTGGTCGGCGGCCCAGTCGGTCGAAGGGACCGGATCGAAAGCGATGACCTTCATCCCGAAGCCACGGAGAATTTGGGCGGCCAATCGGCCGATTTGCCCCGTGCCGATAATGCCGGCGGTCTTGCCGTGCAGGTCGAAACCGACAAGACCGGCCAGGGAGAAATTAAGTTCCCGCACGCGGTTGTGGGCGCGGGGAATTTTTCGGACGAGCGCGAGCAACAGGGCGACCGTGTGCTCGGCCACGGCGTGAGGCGAATAGGCAGGGACTCGGGTGACGGTCAGGCCGAGCGCCCGGGCCTTGGGTAGATCGACGTGGTTAAAGCCCGCGCATCGCAGGGCAAGGTGACGGATCCCTAGGCCATGAAGTTTTTCCAGCACCGGGCCGTCGGCGCGATCGTTGACAAAGATACAGACCGAATCGGCTCCTTGGGCGATGGCCGCCGAATCGGCATCCAATCGAAACTCATGGAAACGACACGTCAGCCCGGAGGTCTTTGCGGCGGCGGAAAGGTAGTCGCGGTCGTAGGGTTTGGTGTCGAAGACGGCGACGGTCGGCATGTTGAAGGTCGTGGGGACTAAGAGGCGGCAAGGGCCGACTTGTAATGGCGGCGACACATAGCGACGTAGCGTTCGTTGCCGCCGATTTCTATCTGCGCACCCTCTCGGACGGCGCGGCCATCGGTGGCCAGGCGCAGGTTCATCGTGGCTTTGCGGCCGCAGTGGCAGATGGTCTTTAGCTCGATGAGGTCGTCGGCGAGGGCCAGCAGTGCACCGCTGCCGGGAAACAGCTGGCCTTGGAAATCAGTGCGCAGGCCGTAACAGAGGACCGGGATTTCGAGCACGTCGGCGACATCGGAGAGTTGTTCGACCTGGGCGCGGGTGAGGAATTGGGCTTCGTCGATCAGCACGCAGGCGATCGGCTCGATCGTGTGCTCGTGGCGCACGCGGTTGAGTAGATTGTCGGTGGGCGCGAGCACTTCGGCCGGAGCTTCGAGGCCGATGCGGGAACGCACCCGGCCGAGACCGGATCGGGTGTCGATGGCGGGGACAAACACCAGGGTGCGCATGCCACGTTCCTGGTAGTTATAGCTCGATTGCAGCAGCACCGTCGATTTGCCGGCGTTCATCGCCGAATAGTAAAAGTAGAGCTTGGCCATAGTGAGGGCGGAGCGGTGAGGAGATTAACCCGTTGTGTCGGGGAGATAAATCAACGTCGGCAGGATGGAAAAAGCAAAAAAAGCGAAAAGCCCGATCAAACGGCAAAGGGACCCTTGGCTCGTTCGATCCGGTGATGATCAAGGTCACTGGTGAGGTAGCGCGCCGACAACTCGGCGACGACATCGTCGACCTCGCGCGGTTTGACGTAGTGCCTCAAGGCGTGAGCCCGGAGCTGGTTCCAATACGCGTCGAGAAAAGACTGGCGGGCACGGAGGCCCGCGGCGCGGGTGCTCTCGGCGGCGATCAACAATTCGTTTTTTCCGCTGGTGCAGAAGGCACGGGCTTCAACCTCGGCGGCCTGTAGCTCGGACATGCATTTTGCCGGAGTGAGCAAAAAGGTTTTGTCGACCCACGTGGACGAGCGAAACGGAGGTAACGAGGGCAACCGGGTCCCCGCCGGAAGCCGACCCTCGCCAAGACGAGCGGCCTCCTCAGTGATGAGATCAACCTTGGCGGCCTCCGCGTGAAGATA
>CALSBN010000168.1:0-11414 GCA_943373185.1 Opitutus sp. GAS368
AAACCGATGCGGGCGGAGCCGTCTTTCAGCGTGAGCATCACGGTCTGGAAGCCTTGGGAGATGGTGGCGTTGGGCCGGACAATCGCGGTGGCGATCTGGGCGGGGTTCATGATGGAACCGATTTGCCCCATGTAGGGGCCGAGGACCGCGCCGCCGGGCTGGAGTGCGTGGCACGCGATGCAACCCTGTTGGGTGAAGAGTTTTTCGCCCCGCGCGTGGTCGGCGGGAAGTTTATCGAGGGAGAGAATGAGGTCTTCGAGGGAGGTCGTCGCGACGGCGCCTTTTTGCGCGGAGATTTTTGCGAGGTCGACGGACGGCGCTTTTTCGGTGGGCGCGGCTACGATGCGGGTGCCGAGTTTGGCGAGGCCGAGGCGGTGGGAGTCGTTGAGGCGGGCGAGGAAGTCGAGTTGGGCGGGTGTGGCGCGGGCGGTCTCGGCTTCAAGGGCGGCGGCGATGCGGGGAGAGGCGGACCAAGTGACGGGTTTGTAGTAAGGCCCGCGGGTATCGGGGCGGGTGCTCCACCACGTCGTGCCGTCGAATGGGGTTTCCTGTTGGTAGAGGCGGGCGAGGGCGGTGAGCAATTTCGCACGGAGCGCGGGCGTCGTCGTGGCGTTGAGGCGGGCGAGCAGGCCGTCGACGACCTCGGGTTCGTGGAGGTAGGAAAGCGCCCAGAGGGCGAGATCTTCGTTTTTCGAGCCGACGGCGCCGAGCGTCGCGTCGGTGGCGCGCAGCCGCGTGAGGGCGTGGGCGGCGAGATGCGGGATAACGATGGCGGCGTTGGGCGTCGCGTGGCGGGGTGAGTAGGAGACATCGGCGGCTTGGTTTGCCGGGCCGGTGGAGGCGAAGAATTCGACGGAGATGTTGGGGCCGCTGCCGGCGGGAGTGCGGGCGCGGGCACCGAACGATACGGCGCCGGGCGGCACGGTGTAGGCCACGAAGGGCGTGCCCTCGATCACAACGCCGGGGCCGACGGGCGCGCGTTTCTTTTTCTTGGCGTCTTTGGCGGGCGGGGCTTCCGGAGAGGCCGGCGGGGCGGGTTCGACGGTGGCGCGGCCGGTGACGGGCGTGAGCGTGGCGAGCGGGATCGAGGTGCCGTCGGCGCGGGTGAAGGCGGCTTCGGCGAGGGCGAGGCGGGCGGGCTGGGCGGGTTGATCGGTCGAGACGAGATGAAGGCGAAGTTCGTGGCCGGGTTGGGCGGTGATAAGGACGCGGCTCTCGCGCGGGCCTTTCAAAGTGTCCTTCTGCGTGAAGTCGCCGTTGACGGAATCCTCGGGCTTGGTGAATGGCTCGGCGAGGAGGGCGGAGGCGGCGGAAGGATTGCCGAGACGGCCGAGGGCGATGGTGGCGGCGGCGCGTTGGCGCGGGTTGCCGCTTTGCAGGGCGGTCACAAACGGCGCGAGCGGGAGCCGGACGGTTGCGAGGCGCGGGAGGCGGTCGGTGGCGGCGCGGAGGGCGAATTCGCGGAGCGGTTCTTCGGCGGCGAAGGCGAGGCTGGCGGCGGGATCGGACTCGAGTTGGGAAAACGTGTAGAGCGCGGCGACGCGGGCGGCGAGCGGGAGCGAGGCTTGGCGTGCGAGGGCGGCGAGGGCGGGCTTGGCCGCGGCGGCTGCGGCGGGGCGGGCGAGGATTTCCTGTTGCGCGTAGAGGCGCGCGGTTGAGCTGGGCGAGGCGACGAGGGCGATCAGGTCGTCGAGTTTGGCAGTGGCGAGATCGGGGAAGGCGCGGTGCGTCCAGCCCTTGGGCGTGATGCGGGAAACGTAGCCCTTGCCGGGATCGCCTTTGAAGCCGGCGCCGTCCCACGCGCCGACGAACATCTGGCCGGAGGGATCGACGTCGAGGTCGGTGATCTGGGAGATCCGCACGAACTCCTCGACCTGTTGCGTGAAGGTGGGGCCGTCGGGCGTGAGGCGATGAAGGAAGACCGCGTTGCGGCCCCAGTCGGCCATGAGGGGTTGGTCGTTGTATTTGGCGGGCCAGGTGGGCTCGGAGAGGAAGAGCGCGCCGACGCCGGAGCCGCCGCCGAGATCGGCGAGGGCGGGGAGAATCTCGGTGGAGAAATTTTTGAAGAGGCGCGGGTAGCCGTATTCGGCGGATTGGATGAGGTGGAGAAAGCGGATGTTCCAGCCGCCGCCGTCGTTGGTGTTGCCGCGCGAGAAGAGATTCATGAACGGGTCGATGGCGACGTCGTAGTCGTTGCGCGTGCCGGTGGCGAAGAGCTCGAGTTCGGTGCCGTCGGGGCGGACGCGGGCGACGCCGCCGCCCTGGAGCGTGAGGCGGGTGCCGTCGGTGCCGGTGGCGTTGTGAAAACCGAAATCGCCGACGGCGATGTAGATCCAGCCGTCGATGCCGAGGCGGATGCCGTTGGTGGAGTGGTCGGTGCCGCGGTCGTTGATGGCTTTGGCGACGCAGATGCCACTCACGAGAATCTTGGCGGGGCCGTCGGCGAGGCCGTCGCGGTCGGCGTCGTCGAGGACGACGAGGTTCATGCCCGTGGCTTTGCCGTCGGGGCCGTGTTCGGTGTGGAGGACGTAGAGGCGGGTGCCAACGGCGAGGAGGCCGCGGGGGTTGTCGATGGCGGCGAAGATCGTGTGGGAGTCGGCGACGCCGTCGTGGTCGCGGTCGACGAGTTTGACGATGCGGCCCTTGCCGGGGCCCTTGCCGAGCGAGCCGTTGAGATCGACGCCGGCGTAGACCTCACCTTGGGCGGAGACGCAGAGGGTCGCGACGCAGGGCGTCACGTCGGGACCGGAGAAGCGGACGAGGTCGAGGTCGGCGGGGACCGAGTCAGCGGCGGAGAGCCGGAGTGCGGAGGCGGCGAGCAGGAGCGCGAATGACGTGACGGGGCGAAGTCGGGTAAGACGGGACATGCGGGGAGAGCGGGAGTGAAAAAGAGAGTGCTGCAGGAAAGACGGATGCGAGCGCAGAAAGTGGCGAGCGATGGATCGGGTGGCTCCGAAAAAATGTCGCCGAAATTTAAGGGATGCTTGCGGTGGGGCGGGCTTCGGCGCGCTTGCCAGTTGAGGGTAGGTCCGAAGGGGAAGATCGGTGAATCGGTCGCGGGCCGGGTGGGCGTGCGGATTTTGCCGCTGCTCGCGGAGCCGGAAGACAGCACTCCTGGTAGCGGCGACGTGAAGGGTTTTGGGAACTATCCGACGCTCGCGGGGAAATGAGCCAAGGCGGCGGACACGTCAGAAAAATGGGGACAAAAAATTGCGGCACGACGCCCGGGTAGGCGCGGGTCGGGTCGTTCGGCGATGCGTGGGGCGCGATCCCAAGCGGGGTTGAATTCCGGACCCAAACCCACGGGCAAGATGCCTGTGCCACTGCTTACTTCGCGTTTTGGTTCAGCGGTTTTTCGACGATGAAGGGGGCGGGGAAATCGGCGCCGGTCTGGCCGCCGCGGTCGCGAAGCCGTTTGTTGCTGATACCACCTTTGGGCGCGTTGAGGGGGATGCTCATGCCGCCGAGTTCGTCCATGCGGGCATAGAGCTGGGCTTCCATCGCCTCGGCGGTTTTGCGGTGGGCGGGATCGTAAAACAGGTTCTTCGTTTCGTGCGGATCGGCTTGGAGATCGTAGAGCTCGTCGACGTCCCAGAGTCCGTAATAGCTGATGAATTTGTAGCGGTCACCGCGCAGGGCGAAGACGGTGGGGGACTGCGGGAAATTTTTCTCCCAGTAGTAAACGTAGAGGAAGTTGTCGCGCCAAGGCGTCGGCTCGCCGCGGGCGAGGGGCAGGAAGTTCAGGCCGTCCATGTGGGCGGGCGGCTTGAGGCCCATGGCCGTCATGACGGTGGGGCCGACGTCGAGATTGGCGACGACCTGGTCGATCACGCGGCCGCCGGGGAAAAGGGACGGACACTGCATGAGCATGGGGATGCGGATCGACGGCTCGTAGGCGACGCGTTTGTCGATGAGGCCGTGTTCGCCGAACATGAAGCCGTTGTCGCCCATGTAGAGAATGAGGGTGTCATCGTGGATACCGAGGGTTTTGAGTTCGGCGACGATGCGGCCGACGCTGTCGTCCACGGCGAGGAGGGTTTCGCAGTAGCGTCGGTAGTAATTCGTGATGTCGAGGTCGCTGTGGTAGGGGAAATCGACGCCGTGCCAGGAGTTGCGCTGGTCGCGGAGCCAGCGGGGCTTGCCGGCATAGTTTTCCGGGGTGTTGGCGGCGGTGGCGGGCAGGACGAAGTTCTTGTGGGCGAACTTGCCCTCGTGGCGGGGAGCGGGGGTGAAGTTGGCGTGGACGGCTTTGTGCGAGAGATAGATGAAGAACGGTTTCTCGGCGGGCTTTTGGCGGCGGAGCCAATCGACGGCGTAGTCGGTGAGCTCATCGGTGATGTAGCCCTTTTGTTTTTCGCGGCGGCCGTCGACGTTGAGGGTGTAGTTGGGCGTGGGCGGCAGGTATTCGCCCTGGCCGCGGAAACTCACCCAGCGGTCGAAGCCTGGCTGGGGCTGGTCGCCCTCGCCGCCCATGTGCCACTTGCCAAAAAAGGCCGTGGCGAAGCCGGCGCGCTGGAGATACTGCGGGAAGTAAACGGTGCCGGGGGGAATGGCGCGGTTGTTGTCGATGACGCGGTGGCGAAAGGTGTAGAGGCCGGTGAGAATGGAGGCGCGGCTGGGCGAGCAGAGGGCGGTGGTGACGAGGGCGTTTTTGACGTGGACGCCGTTGCGCGCGAGGGCGTCGAGGTGGGGCGTCTCGGCGACGGGATGGCCCATGAAGCCCATCGCGTCGTAGCGGTGGTCGTCGGTGAGGATGAGGATGACGTTCTTCGGTTTGGCCCCGGGGATGCGCTCGGGGACGATTTCGGTGGGGATGGGGACGACGGCGGCGCGAAGGGCGCACGCGAGAACGAGGGCGAGGAGGAGAGATAAACGCATGGGAGTGTGCCTCTGAAAATGGACGCGAAGGAAACAGGGCAAGAGATTACGGTGCGGAGCTTGGCGGTGGCGGGGAAAGCGCCGGTCCGCTCGGCTGGGGCGGTCCTGCGGACCGGCTAGAAGGAGAAGCTGCTGCCGATGGTCCAGCGGGTTTCGTTGGGGATGCGGATGACGGCGATCGTGCCGTCGGGATTGGCGGTGACCGGGATGTCGTCGGCGTTGCCCCAGGCGTTGCGGACGTTGAGTTGCAGGCGCCATTCGACATTTTTGAAAATCTTTCGGCGGTAGCTCACCCAGAAATCGCCGGCGAGTTCGGCGGGGCCGTAGAACGGATTGGCGAGATCGGGGAACTGGGACTGCATCACGGGATCGGTGTCGCGGATTTGCGCGGTGGAGGTGAAGAGCGGGTCGGTGGCGACAATCTTTTGTTTGAGGCGCTCGCCGGTGAGGAACGGATTGCCGATGGCGATTTTGTCCTGCCAGCGGACGGCGGTGCCTATCGTCATCTTGTTGAGGAAGGAGTTTTCAAAGTCTTTCAGGTCGTAGCTGGTGACGAAATTGGCGCGCCATTTGCGCTGCTCGGCGGACGCGGCGCCGTCGCGGGCGACGGTGGCGGCGAGAGGGGTGGTGATGTCGGACGCGAAGCGGTTTGCGACCGTCTGGCGCTCGGGGAGAGCGGGGGCTTGATCGACGCCGAGGAGGTTGAATTTGGTGAGATTCGCGAAAACCGCGTCGGCCACCTGCTTGGTGAGGCGGGCGGAGCCATTGAGCACAGTTTCCTGTTTTGCGACGTTGAAGGACACCCGCCAACGGCGGGTGAGGTTGCCGACAAGCTCGGCTTCGAAGCCGCGCGCCTCGAGGTCGCTGGTGTCGGTGAGGCCGGCGATACCGTCGGAGTTGAGGGTAGTGCCGGCAGCGTTGAAGCGTAGGTTTTTGAGGGTGTTGGTTGGCTCGGGCAAGATGTTGAACAAGGCGGCGTAGATTTGGTTGTAGGAAGTGTAGCCGGCAGCGGTGACGCCGGGAATCGTTGCAAAGTCGATGCCTTGGGTCTGAGCGGCGAGATAGCGGCCGATGAGAAAATTGGGGAAGCCATAGATCGCGCCGGTGGCGCCTTGGGCGTTGTTGGTGGAATCGGACTGGAGGGTGTGAAACCAGTTCAGGCGCAGGGAGACACGACGCTCGAGCATTTCGAGCAGCAGGCCGTATTCTTCGGTGGTGCCGGCGGGGGCGGGGATAATGGCCCCGTTGAGGTTGGTGCGGATGTTCTGTGGGTTGAAGTTGCCGGAGGCGTTGTAGTAGCCGCCGATCTCGAGGCCTAGGGGCAGTTTTGAAACGAACCGGCGGGGCAGGCGGCCGACAAGACTCCACGTGAAATTGTGTCCGCTCTCGTCAAGATCGGGGGCGGCGCGGAGGCGGGTCCCGGAGATATCGAGCTCGCCGTCGGGCAGGCGGGCGTTGCCCTCGCTGGAGAATGTTTTGAGAGTGTCCCAGCGCCAACCGACGACGCTAACAAGGGTGTCTTTGAAGAAGTCGCTCTTTACGCTGACGGATTTTGAGTCGATGAGCTGTCGGCTTTTCGAGGCGCCGTTGAGAAAACGGCGGACGAACATTTCTTCGGTGGCGAGGCGCCGGGCGGTGAAGTCGAAAAAGGTGACACGGTGAACGTCACCGTCGCGCGGGATTTGGCCCGCGAAGGTGTCGGTGAGGCGCACGTCGTTGATGGAATTTGCCGAAAGGGCGGAAGGGCCGACGTATTGAATGACGACCGGGCTGCGGCGGAAGCCGTCGTTGATGGCGGCCTGGAAGACATCGGTGTTGAGATTGCGGTTTCGGCTCTCCCAGCCGACCTGGTAGTTGCGGTTGAAGCTGTCGACGCGCTGCCGATTATAGAGGCCGGTAATGACGTGGTTGCCGAGGGGCACGCCGAGGAGTTTCACGCCGCGTTCGTCGAAGTTGAGCTTGTAGAACGCGGTGGCGCGGGAGGCTTCGCGGAGACGTTGGGTGATGCGGTCCTGCACGCCGAGTTGTTGAATGAACGGACGACCGACGTTGGGGTTGGGCTCGTCGTTGCTGAGGAATCGGGAGACGTCGATATAGACATCGCTCTGGCCGTTGCCCGCGCCGTTTTGACCGAAGGAAAACGGGAGCACGCGGCTTGAGGCGGTGCGCTGCTGGTCGAAGGCGAGCTCGAAGCCGCCGCGACCACCGAAGACCTCCTGCGCGAGGGCGATGTTGCCGACCTGGAAGGTTTGCTCGACGCGGTTGGAGCCACCGGAGATGAGGCGCTCGCGGTAGTCAAAGATTTGCCGGTTCTGGATCGTGGGCGCCACGAAGCCCGAGTAGCTGCCGAAGATATTGCGCGTGGAAATGGCGTCGATCGGTGGGCGCAAGTTGGGGTTCTGCGCGTAGCGGATGCGGCCCATGATGCCGGAAAGACCGGTGAGGGCGGGGTTGGTGGTGTTGCGATAGCCGGGGGTGATTTGACCGGGCGTGTCGTAAATCAGCGGCACTTGGATGAAGTATGGGACGGAGTAGTAGCCGCCGAAATTTTGGGGAATCGCCGTGGTGTTGGTGCGATTGTCGACGGTGACTTTGGGGGCCCAGATGTAGCCGGGGGCTCCGACCTTGACGCGGGGATCAACGATGACCCCGGGAATGTCATCGATGGCGGGATTGGGCGGGGCGAAGAAAATCCCGAAAGCATCGACGGGTGGGATGACATTCACCGGAGTGGATTGACTGTCGCCGATCTCGCCGGAGGCTCGAAGGGTGGTGCGGCCGAGGACGGCAGATTTTTTGCCATCGCGGATTACGAATTCGAGGGCGAGGTAGCCACGTCGCTTGCGGTCGAAGGCGGGCTTTTGCCCGAAGTTGTTCTCTTCGTTGACGGTGGCGACGCGGAGGGCGAGGCGGTCGCGGACGAGGACGCGGTTGACGTCGAGGGTGGCGCGGAAGGAACCCTCGGAGCCGTAGCGGGTGCCGAGCTCGGTGCGGTCGCGGCGGAGGAGCGGACGGACGACGGAGGCTTCGATGATGCCGGCGGGATTGCCGATGCCGAAGAGGAGACCGTTGGGCCCGCGGCTGATCGTGACGCGGGAAGTGTTGTAGGAATCGAAAGGAATGTCGGTCGTGAAGTATTCGCGCGCGAGGGTGGCGGCGCCGATGCCGCGGACGCGTTGGTTGCCCTGGGGATTTTCGCGGCTTTCGGATTGGTCGGGGCGGGCGTTGGCCTGTTCTCCACCGGCGAAGTTGCCCGAAACGCCGCCAACCTCGGTGCTGGTGGTGAACGAGAGAAGTTCGCCGATGTTGGTGGAGGCGGTGTCGGCGAGAAACTCGGGTGTGATGATGCTGATCGAGGCGCCGATGTCGCGCAGGGACGTGCTGAGGCGGGTGCCGGAGAGTGTGCTGTTGGCGGAGTAGCCGACGCTGTCGGTGTCGCGCACGACAAACGGATCGACGACGACGATTTCTGTTTCGCCGGGTTTGGGGCCGGTGACCGGCACCGGCGGAAGCGGAGGTGCGGACGTGGCGGGTGTGGCGGGCGTAGGATTGGTCGGGGCGGTTTGGGCTCGGAGTCCCAACAGAGGCAGGGAGACGAAGAGGCTGAGCAGGAGGACGCAGGGGATGACGACGGGGCGCATAAGCGAGGCGGGGTGGGGTTGGGGTTGAGATTGGGACGATCTATCGTCCAGGGTGACGTCGGACGATTAACTGCGGGGATTCGGCAGGGTTCCCGACTGAAGTCCAAGGGAGAAGTGCGGAAGTCCCGGCGTTTTTGCGTGGTTCTGGGCCAAACCCTGCGATGCTGGTGATGGAATCGGCGAAACGAAAGTGGACCGCAGAGTGGGTCGAAGGGTTAGAGGGGTAGAGCGGCGAAGGGTTTTTGAGGAGAGAGAAGGAGCGGGTTGTGCGGCGAGATTTCTTTGGCGAGCCTGTGCGCGCGATCCGTGAGGTTTTGAACCCAACGGGCAAAGATCACGACGGAGCGGTATCGAACCCCCACTCGTCCTCGGTTCGACGCCGAGGACGCACCCTCATCGCGCGAACTTCGGCGATCAGGCGAGCGATCTCGCGGGCGGTTTTGCCGAGCGGACTTTTAAGGTGCCGGGGCCGTTCTATCAGACGAAGCGACGAATCCGCGGGGTAACTCGCGTAGATTTACCCAAAATCGCCTGCTTGCCGGGGTTAAGGCCGAAAGCTAACGTGCCGTCTAGAAACGATGCGCGCCGTTACCTCAACTTGCCTGCGCCCTCGGGCGATTTCCGCCGTGCTGGCGGTCGGCATCGCTTGGGCCGGATTGGGGCCGACCGCGCGTGGGCAGACGATTTGGGATGGCGGTGCCGGCACGGGCAACTGGGGCGACGGACTGAATTGGAACACGAATGTCGTCCCCGCCTCGGGCACCGCTCTCCAGTTTGCCGGAGCCGTTCAGACAATCGTGGACACCCAGGCGAATCGCACGCTGAGCACCCTGACGTTCAACGCCGGCGCCAGTGCTTTCACGCTCAACAACAACACCCTCACGCTTACCGGTATCACCAACAGCTCGAGCGCCACGCAGACGATCAACAGCGCGGTCCAGCACACCGCAAATAGGACCTACACGGCCAACTTCGGCACCTTGGTTTTGACGGGAAACTTGTTGCTCTCGAATTCGGCCACCAGCCGCACGCTCACCCTCACCGGCGCCGGTAATTTTGCGGTGTCGGGCGTGATCGCCAACGGCGGGACCGCCACCGCCAGCGCGGTGACCAAATCCGGCGCCGGCACGGCGGTCTTGTCCGGCGTCAATACTTACGGCGGCACGACCACGGTGAGCGCGGGCATCCTCCGCGCGACCAACGCCTCCGCCCTCGGCACCGGCGCACTCTCGATGGGTGGCGGTCGGCTCCAACTCGCGACGGACAGTTCGGCGAACTTCGGCCGGAACACCACGGTGGGCACCAATTCCATCATCGACGTGGACCGACTCACCCCCGGGGCGGCCGTCACGCAAACGTTGGGCACCCTCTCCATTGGCTCGCGCACGCTCACCGTCGCCGCCGGCGGCAACATCACCTCGGGCGTCGCCGGCCTCACTTTTGGCGCGACCACCGTCACCGGTTCCGCGGTCTTTTCGACCGGCGCGAACACCCTGCTCACGCTGGGCGCGCTCCAAGCCGTCGCCGCGCGGAGCATCACCAAGTCGGGCGCGGGCACCGTGCTCTTTAACGCGCCCTCCGCCGGTTGGATCACCGGGAGCGCGTTGACCATCGCCCAGGGCACGGCCCGCCTCGGCGCGAGCAACGCCTTCGGTGCCACGTCGCTCACCAATATCACGGTGAACTCCACCACGGTCGGCGCCCCCGCGCTCTTTGATCTCAACGGCAACAACCAGTCGATCCTCGCGCTGACGTTCGGCGGCACCGGCGCCACCTCGACCTCGACCAACAGCGTGGCGACCGGCGCCGGCACCCTCACGCTGGGTGGCAACGTCACGTTCAGCGCCACGAACAATCCCCTCGGTTCGACGATCTCCGGCAATCTCTCGCTCGGCGCCGCCACGCGCACGTTCAACATCGCCGACTCCGTCAACGCGGCGGCCGATCTCACGGTCTCCGCCATCATTTCCGGAGCCGCGGGCGCCGGCCTCACGAAAACGGGTGCGGGGACCCTGGTTTTGTCGGGGCTCAATACCTACACCGGCCCGACCTCGGTTTCAGCGGGCACGCTATCGATCAACTCCATCGGCGATTTATCCGCAGCCTCGGCGCTCGGGGCTCCCTCCACGGTGGCCAATGGCACTATCCGGCTCGGTGCGACGACCGTCGCCGGCACCCTGCTCTACACGGGCGGGGCCGCGAGCACCAACCGTGTGGTGAACCTCGCCGGGACCACGGGCGGCGCGGTCCTTCGCAACGACGGCACCGGCGCGCTCACGTTTACCAGTGCCTTCACCGCGACGGGCGCGGGCAGCAAAACGCTCACGCTCCGCGGCACAAATACCGACGCGAACACGATCGCCGGCGCCATCGTCAACAACTCCGCCACCAACCGCACCTCGATCCTCAAGGCCGATGCCGGCACTTGGGTCCTGTCGGGCGCGAACACCTACACGGGCACGACGACGGTGAACAACGGCACGCTGCGCCTTGGTTCCTCTTCGTCGCTCGCCAACACCGCGGTCACGGTCAACGCCAACGTCACCGGCGCGACCGCGTTGCTCGATCTCAACGGCTTCAACGCCACCGTGGCGTCGCTCACCTTCGGCGGCGCCGGCGGCACGGCGACCTCGACCAGCAACGTCTCGACCGGTGCCGGCACGCTTACCCTCGGTGGCAACGTCACGACCGTCGCCACGGGCAATCCTTTGGGCTCGACCCTCTCCGGCAATCTCGCGCTCGGTGCCGCCACGCGCACGTTCACCGTCGCCAACAGCACCACGGCCGACGCCGATCTCACGGTCTCGGCCGCGATCAGCGGCGCGGGCGGGCTCATCAAGGCCGGGCCTGGCACGCTCGTGCTCAGCGGGGCCAACAGCTACGCCGGCCTGACCA
>CALSBN010000169.1:0-11406 GCA_943373185.1 Opitutus sp. GAS368
ATTTTGATACCCAGTCGAATGCCAGCATTTGGTTGATGCGTTTAGAGCGCTGGAATAAAATCAATGCGGACGGCACGGGGGCGATTTTTTCAATTTTTGATCCAGGCCGGGCTCAAGTTAAGGACATCATAATCAAGGATGTGGTCGAAGATAAAGCCGGCGTTAAATTGTTGCCGGGTTTGGATCTGGTGCCGACCAGTTTCAACCTGGTTGATTTGGAAAGCGAATATACCGGGGATCCGAAACGTCCGCCTTATCTTCAATTTTACGAGCAAGTGGCCGCCATCGAGAGCAATTACGATTTCATCCTCTTTGATTGCCCGCCCAACATTTTGCGCGCGTCCCAGTGCGGTGTCTTCACCTCAAATGAAATTTACGTCCCGGCGAACCCGGATGCGTTGAGCTTGATCGGATTTACGTTGTTGGTGGAGAAGCTCCATAAGTTCCACCAGACATCGGCCAGTTTCCGGAAAGCGGCTATGGGGGTCCCTGCGCAGGTGCAGGGAGTGATCTTCAATTCGATCAAGACCGGGGTCGATATTGAGGTTCCGAAGATGCGTATGCAGCTGCGCCTTAACCAATTCAAAACCGCGAAGCGCACGGCTCCGACCGCGAAGATATTTACCACGCAGATTCGCGACGCGATGATTGTTCGTCGGGCGGTCGCTTTGGGGTTGCCGGTTGCCTTGGTGAGCGTGGAAGGGGCTGATGTCGGTCCCGGTGCGGACAACGTGATTAATGACTACCGCAAACTTGGCAGTGAGATCATTCAGCAAAATCCTTCGTCGTAACATCCTTCACTATTATGTCTACTCCACGGGCCACCGCCAAAGAATGGGACGAGATCCGAAAGGCATTTGCGGAATCGATCATGATTGATACCCAACTCACCAGTTTGGCTCAAAATCTAGACGGGGCTGATTGGCCGATGAAGGGTAAAGATGAAACTCCGGCAAAATACGTCGATCTTACATTTGCCGAAGTCCAAGAAATGCTCGTTTTAAAAGGGCAGCCGAACGAGCGATTTGACCAATTGATCGCGATTTTGCGTGAGACTCTGGCTTTCGACGACCCTTTTGGCGACATGGTCGAGCAAACCGCAGAGTCGACCGCCAAGGACAACACGCTGCTCAAGAATCTGACGAAGCTGGGAATCCCGGGGGATTTCCCGATAAGGCTGACCGCGTTGAATTCGGATACGCTGGAATTCTGCCGACTCGAAAAACTCACCACCCTGCAAGAATTTGCGATCTTTGCCCAAGGCATGTCACAAAATGTCATCGTGGGCGGGGATTTCAGGAAGTTACTCAACGCTCTTTCGCATGTTGATGAATCTGCGTTGAGTGAGGTGCTGCCGTTTCGCATGGGTTCGAAGGGGCTGCATTTGATAGAAGCTCTCGCGCAGGCGACTAAAGGACCGGATCCATTCGCCCATGCGGAAGAGGCGAAGATTTGGTTCAGTGACGAATTTGCACTTTTGGCCCGAGACTCGTCGTCACCCGGAGTATTGGCGCGCCATTTTGTGGTGCTCGGGAACCCGGCGCTTGAACAAAAAGCTGCCGCGCTGCTCAAGCCTCGACCCCGTGACGGAAAGTCCACCCCGGACGGAAAATCAGGATTCTTCGGGGCACTTTCTCGTCTTTTCAAGAAGTAGCCTTGCCGTGGTGTAAAAGCTCGCTACTCGGAATGGTCGCGCGTTGAGCGCGATCCTTTCATGCCCGATTCTTCAGATTCACGATTCGCCTCTACCCGTCCGGGTTCAGGTCCTCCCGTCTTAGCCTTGCCGCGGCGCCGCGGTTTGACCCGCGGACCGATGGAGATTTCTGAGGCTTCGGTCGCGGCACGTCAGTCCATTCAAGCGATCGTATCCGCAACGCGGTCTCCGTTTGGCGTTCCGGTTCGTTTGGGTGATTCGCAGATCGCCGATCTTGAGCGTTCGATGCGCAGCTTGGAGCTAAAGCTGGCCGAACGTGAGCGAATCATTGGAGAAACCGAGAAGCGTCTCGCCGAGCGTGAACGAGAACTTTACGAGCTTGAGGCCCTGCTCTTGGCTCGCGAAAAACTGTTGGCCGCGTCGCGCCAACATGCCCCCGCTGCGCCGATCTCCGCCGAGGAGAAGGCCGCGCTCGTCCAACTGCGGGACGAATTGGATCGTCAACAGTTGAACTTGGCTGAGGCAAAGCAGGCGATCAAGGAACGCGAACAATTCTTAGACGAGAGCGAGTCCAAGCTGTTCGAGAAGGTGCAAGCCCAGCAGGAAAAGGAGATCCAGCTCGATCAAAAGTCCGACGATCTTCGGGCTCGTGAGAGGAAGTTGCGTGAGGCCGAGGCGGAACGCGATCCCCGCGCTGCGGCGGCTTTAAAAGCTGAAGATGAAGCCGTCCGCGTCCGGGACGAGTTTAACGAGTGATACGCCCGTTCCCAAGGCAGGCGTCGGGGACGGAAACGATCGAGGAATCTCGCGTTGACCCGATGCTCCGGATGCTCGAACTTCAGTGCAACATTTGTCACTCCCGGCCGTCAATAAGGCCCGTATCTCTACTATGAAATCTCCTCGTTTGGTATTCTCCCTCAGCGTCCTGTTTGCCTGCGTGCTGAGCGCCCAGGAGGAGCGTCAGGCCCCGCCGACCGAGATTCCCGATTTTTCCAATTTGGATGAGTTCATCTACGTGCCAAAATCGACGATGCAATTTGGTGCCCGCAATATGAGCGGTCCGAAGACCTCGTTCTCCGGCAAAGGCAAACTGAGCACAGATGTCCAAAGCGGGACCGATATCCTCGGCCTGGAGTCGCGCACCTACCACGATGGCAGCGTGTCGATCGACGCCCGATCAACCGTCGTGGACAACGGTGATGGCACTACCTCAACCCTCTCGGCGCCCAATGACGGAAAAACCAACACTTGGAATTACATTTCCGACAAGCAGCTGACCGCCGACGGCTATATGCTCTTCCGGACCTATTCGGCCGATATCACCGATACCAGAGTCCGCAGCCGGGATGCGGGGCGCACTTCAGGAGTGGAGTTAGGAGTGGCCTACGATATGGGCAAACTGATGAACCGTTTTGATTGGAGCATCATCGCCGCTGCGGGCGTGAACGATATCGCCTCGAGTTTGGAGGATTCAGTGGCGGCGCGACTCACAACCGTGACGGATACTTACAATTTATTCGGCCGCCTTCCGCCGGCGGCGCCTTACTCGGCGCCGTCTTCGGTCACGACTTCGGTGGTCAACGCCGATGGCACGACAAGTTCCGATACGGCGGATACCACCACTTTGCTCAGTAATCGCCCCATTGATCGGAACACGGCTTCTTCGAATGATTCCACCAGTGTCCGCAACCGCTGGAAACTCAAAGGGGCCTATTACACGGTTCGAGTCGGTCCCTCGGTTTCGTTTCAATTTACGACACGGCTCAGGGCCATGGTGAGTGCCGGGTTTGCGGGTGTTTATGCAGGATCGACCTATTCGGTTAATGAGGCCTTTCAGCCTGAAACCGGAGCAGAAATCTCCGTCGACCTTGAGGATGAGACCACCAAGTTCCTGGTCGGTTATTATGCTGACGCCACGCTGCAGTTCGACGCCACCGAGCGCACGGGCTTTTATGTCGGAGCGGTTTATCAGGCGACCGGGAGTTACGATCAGAAAATCTCCACGGCCAACGCCAACTATGTCTCCAATGTTGATCTTAATGGTCTCAATGGTCTCCGGGCGGGTTTGACATACAGGTTTTAATCCGGACTCATGCAATTGAGGGCAGAATATGTTGATGAGGGCCATATCCGGCGGAGTGGGCGGCAACTGCATCGCGGGGCACGTCGGCACTTATTTGCCGGGGCAGAACATGCCATCAAGGACGGCGTTGGGGTGAGGCGGCGGCGAGTTTGGGGGTAAGTTTTCCGGCGGCCTGGCGTGAAGGCGTGGGAGCAAAAAAACAGGCGCCATCGCAGCGTGGGCCGCTCCGCGCGCTCGGGCTGATCGAGCCGGGGCTGGAGACCGACGCACAAGTTACAGGTGCAGACGGCGAGATGGCAGGCCGCTTCGGGCACTTAGAACGAACGGCTGCATGGGCCCTTCAAACCAAACTGGGTTCCGAGTTCATTGATCCGGTTTTCGATATCGGCGCGGCCGCTATACCGGCGCCACACTTCGAGCGGGCTCACGCTGGGCGCAGATTGGTCCGCAGCGCCCGGAACTTGTAGCCGGGCACCTCCAGCAATCGCTTATCTCCAGCGTGGGGGCGTTCGATGACGCGCTGACGCAAGACGACGACCCGGGCTTCGTCGTGCGTGACCTCCTACACCTCGATCCGCGGGACTGAGGTCGGCGTCCGCGCGTCGTCATGCCGGCAGAGTGTCCGCACTGGCGCACGGAGCGCCGCCGTCAGGATATTCGACAGCCCTTGCCCTTCCAGTTCGGCCATCTTGCCTTGAGTGCAAAAGCCGCTGTCCGCGCGCACCAGCGTTACGCGAAGCGCCCGGGTGCAAACGGTTCAGCGTATCCGGCGAGGAACGAGGCCGCGCCGTTGACACGGGCGGTGTTGTCCGGCCGCAGCCAATAATGCGCGACGTGCGGCACCTCTGCCAGCGCGGCGATGATCGGCCGATGGCAGGGCTTCAGCCCCTTGTGGGCGCAGCCGACCCGCACGCCTTCTTGATGACCATCCTCGTGCAGGAGCGAGAACGAATCCAGATCAAGTGTAGAGCCTCGGTCCGGCTCGGCTGTTCCTACAGCGCCCGGCGGTGCAAATCCGACAACGCCTCGCATGTATTGCGGCCACAACGTGCGAAGAAGCGCGAGAGCGTCGACTGATTCGGGATCGCCTCGATGCCGAGAGCCTCGGTCATCGCCGGGTCTTGCGCCAGATCTGCGACCCGCGCCACGTTGTCCGCCCCGCGGAGGAGACCGCCGATGAATCCCTGCGCCGTATCACATGGATCGTAAGCGTTCGGACTGGTCGGGTATGCGGCCACACCGCGTGCAACTGCTCTCGAGTCCCCGTATCTGTGATAAATCGGGTTCACACAGCCCATCCCCCGTGCGCCGTCAACCGCTGGTCGGTAAAGCCTATCCGCATCGAGTTCACTCCGTTTTTCGTGCCCGAATCCAGCCGCACCGTTTAGTTCGCCGTCCGGTCGACGGACGTTGTCGTTTGATTGTTCACACCGTCAACGATGCCAAACGGTGCTCTCTTTGGCGACGATCCCTTAACTCTGCATGAGCCCGGATATGCGGGGGCGTCCGGGTTTCTACAGGCGAATCATTGGAACTCCAAGGGTGCAAGTTTCACTTGAACATCCATCTCCATGTCTATCGGGCTGGCCTCGAGGGGACAAACTCCTGAAACCTCGCGCGTAGACAGCTATGGCGAGCAATATTGGCGTTTACACTGTTGCTTAATTGTAACCTTCAAAGGCTCGTAATTTTTTGGTAAGCGCGAGACTTTCGCAGGGTCTTTGCATGTCCAAAAATTTTTCCCGTGAACTTCTCTTCCAAAAACCTCCGATCGGCACTCGTGGCCGTGGTCGCTTCGGCGACTCTTCCGCTCTCAGGCCAGACCTTCATCGATAAATTCCTCGACGAGGACATTATCGATTCCCTCAACCACCCAACGCTGTTTACCCGGACGAGCGATCTTTCCGGTTTGCCCAATGTCCTCGGTGGCGAGCGTCGCTTCTCTGAGACGCGGATCGCTACGCTGGCGGGCTCCAACTCGAACACTGCGCTTTCGCATGGGGCGACGATCGAGTCTGGGATTGGTTTTGAATTCTCCAACGGGACCCACTCGCGCAGCGAAGTTGTTTTGGAATATGGACTCTCGGCAGGGGTGAAATTCGATTTTTCGTCGTTCGCGCCGGGAAGCTCGTTTCAGCTGGTAAATTGGTTCAGCGACCAGCCAAACGTGCTGCTTTCGCTGACGTTGCGGAGCAACGTGGGTAACGCGCTACTCGAGCAGTCTCAGACCCAGACTTTGGTTTTGCCTGCGATTGCTTTCCCCTCTTCGACCACGGTCGATCTGGCCCTCTCGCTTTTCAACCAAATCGACTTCGCCAACATCGACGACATCACGCTGACCTTCACGGCGCAGACCATCGCGACCGATGCAGGTGCCACTGCCTTCTTGGTGGCGATTCCTGAGCCCCAGACCTACGCCTTGTTGCTGGGCTTGGTAACCTTGGGCGTGATTCAATTTCGGCGGCGCAGTTTGGCCTGATTTCGGGCCAAAACGAATACTCAAGTCCACGTTGAATCCTCCGATAGTCTTCCGCATGAAAACGCGCCGCCTTCTTTCGATTCTTTCCTTGGGATTCTCGTCGATGATTCCGGCGGTGGCTTCGACCATCACGATCGACAATTTCGACGACTTGTTTGGGGCCGAGACGTTTTACACGAGCGGGGGATCGCCCTTTGTTTTGCAGGGTTTGGAGGTCGGCGCGATGCGTCTGGCGCCCGGCGTGACTACCGTGCGGGAAAACGAAACCCAGACACAATCGGGCTTGGCCGGAGTGCTGGGAGGCGAACGCACCGGTTCGTTGACCCGCACCGCTCCGATCGGAAGCTCGTCATTCTCCCGGGTGGGGTCGGCGGACAGCGGCAGCTTTGAGTGGAAGCATATCAACGGAACGGCCACGACCACGATCGCTTCGCTCGAATACGGTGGGGTGACTGCACTCAACGCAGATTTTTCCACTCTTGGAGCCGGAGGATATTTTTTCCTCGGCGGATGGATTTTGGACCAAGGGACCGTTGTCGCGACAGTCTCTGTGACGAGCGGGATTGTGACCCAGAGTCTCAATTTGAACCTCGCTGCTGCTGACGCCTTGAGCCCGGTGGATTACACGTTGGCGTTCTCTTCCTTCAATTTGATCAACTTTGCGGATGTTGATGTCATCAAGCTGTCGTTCACAAACACCAGTTTTTCTCAGGACTCGGGTTTGAATTCATTTTCGGCGCGGGGAATGGTGTTGGTTTCTGACAACGGCGCGAGCCCGCTCACTTTGATGGTTATGGCGCTCGCGGGCTTGATGGCACTCGGGCGGATGCGCGGGCGCTGATGCCTCCAGTCGTCGGGGCGGCTTGGACGAAGTCTTTTCTCGGACGCGAAGCCGACGGAGGATTTCTCACGCAATTGGCCGGGAAGAACCGCTGCAATTCGGAGAATTCAGGATCGGTGAGTCTGCCGGACGCTTCTTGCACTTGGTTGGGCAGTGCTGGCCGAAAAGTCGCGACTTGAGGCCGCGTCGACGTCGGCGGTCGAGTGCTTGGAATTGGCGAGGACACCGGCGGCGGCAGCTTTCGTGAGTTTGTGCCGACCGCCGCAAAACCGGGCAGGAGGTCTACACCGGTGGCGATGGCAACGCAGAAGCCGATCGTGGGGTGGTATCCGACGACTTATGCTTCGAGCCGCCGCCCGTTTGATCGCGCCGAGACCTCGAATCGGTGTGCTCGCCGCGTTCTTACTCCCCTGATTCGAGGGACTGTTGATGGCGCGGCGGGAAAAAAGTTTGGTCGGAAAGCTCGGGAGAAAACAGAGGCCTCATTGCCTATTCGGCGTGGCGTGATTGGCTCAATCTTTAGTTCTGTGACGTTTTCGACACACGCGAGGCCCAATTGTAACGGCTGAGGTCTTGAAGCGAAAGTCGTCGGGGACCCACTGTCGAAGGTCGCATAATGACGCAGTGGAATGGCGAGGAGATCGCCGTTGCAACGCTGCATTATCCGACCGCGAGCGATCGCACGGAAATCCAATCCGAGCCGATCGCCGCTTTTCTTCGATGGATGTTTTTAAGCCTACGACTTCGGTCGCCTCGCAATGCAGAAGCGACGGGGCGAAGCTCGGGAAAAATTCCCGTGTCCGGTCTCGGCGGCGCGAGCGAAAATACACTCCAGGCTTCCGTTCATGAATCGCGCTCCCGCCGTCGACCGACTCGACCTTAGCCGTGAGCCAATCGTCGCTGGGGCGAAGCCCGCTCAAGCGAGTCGGATCTCACTATTGGGTCGCCTTGCTCGCAAAGGCGGTCTTGCAGCTTGGTCGGCCACGTGCCGGACATTCGAGCGTTTCGAGGCACCGCAGTTCGCCGGTAATTCTGAAATTCAACCGCCGAAATCTTTCGCTCGGAGTTTGCGGGTCGCGTTGGTCAAGCAGTCGACCTATTGCGATCTCTACTCAAATCCCTCGGCCGCGACGGCGCGCGAGTTGCTGGAATCGAGCTGGCACCGCACAGGTCCGATCGGGCTCTTCCTCCGCTTTGATGCGCGGTTCATCATCGTCCGCCCGGAACCGGATGTTGAGTGCCGGGTCGCGGAAGAAAAACGAGTTTATGGTTTATCCGATCCGGGCCGGGCGCGGACCGATGAAGCGCGGAGTGAGACGCAATCGGCAGTGGCGGTGGCGGCCGACTCGGTGGATTGGTCGGAGTTCGATTTGGTCATCGCGATCGAAAACGCGGTGCCGGCCCGAATCGCTCTCATGCACCCGACGGTTCTTTGGGCCACGCTGCTCGAGCATCATCGCATGGTGCCTTACGCCGCCTATCTGCGCCGACCGCCGGCTGGCTACGACGCGTTTCTAAACCTTCGCTATGGGCCGAATCCTCGTTCTCTCGGTCGGCGAGCGCATGTGATCGATTGGCCCTATAACTTCAATTTCCCGAAAGGAATTTCCGATCTCTACCCGGAGATCGCACGGGAGAACCGGATTCTCGTCGAAGATCACCAGACCGGCGAAACCAAGACGGTTTTGAACGGGCTGAACGAGGATGGAGCCGACGCGGCCGCGGCGCAGGATCTGCCGCAGTTTCTGAAAGCGATGCTTCGCTCGAAAGTGTTTTGCGCCGTCCGCCCCTCCAGGCCGTTGGGCGGACTCGCGCTGATTGATGCCGTGGCGTCCGGCTGCGTGGTGTTGGCCGACCGGTCGTGTGTCTGGAATCCGGTTTTGATCACGCGCGAAACCGACGTGCGGTCGGTGGAGCGCGCCGCCGAATTGACGCGGCGGCTTTTCCACGACGCTGCGCTTTTCTCGCGGATTCAATCCGAGCAAGCGCGGCGATTGGATTGGTTTTGCCATGAGCGTCCGTTGCGGCAGATCGCCCACCTCGTGCGGTTGTCCCCCCGGGCGTTAAGCGCCGCCAAACACCTGTTGCCGGCCTAAAGATCGCTGCGGTCTGCTCAATTTCTTCGTCATGGCCCGCATCTCCGTTTGCCTCACCCATTTCGGGCGCAACGCCAAGTTGGCGGCGACGCTTGAATCGCTGGCCCGGCAATCCCGTCAGCCGGATGAGGTTTTCGTCTGGGATGATCACTCGCCGGAGGACCCCGGTCGAACCGTGATGCAGTTTCAGAGGCGTTTTAAACGACTCGTCTATCGACGGAATGACCAAAATCTCGGGATGCCGGGCAATCTGAATGCCGTTCTCGCCCAAGCGACCGGCGACTACGTCGCCAACTTGCACGATGCCGATCTTTTCGCCCCACAGCTGCTCGAGAAGTGGACGCGGGCGCTCGACGCACATCGCTCGGCGGCGTTTGTGTTTTGCCGGGTCGCGGGGCGCAACGGGAGCCAAGACCAACGGCTACGTGGCTGCGGAGCCCTGACGCCGGGCTTAGAATTTAATCGGCGCTATTTGCTGAATTCGTGGCGCGGCAGCTCGCCGATTTGGGGCACGGTCATGGCACGGCGGTCGTTCTACCAGCGCTACCTGCCGTTCGATCCGCGGTTCGGCTGCGTGGCCGATGTCGATATGTGGATGCGGCTGGCGATGGCCGGCGATGTCGCATTTGTCGACGAACCTCTGATCGAGGCTGACCCGAATTCCCATTTTGTGCGGGGGGTCAATTGGCCGCTGGTTCACTCGCTGCGCCGGCTCCACGCCGAGAATGTGGCCCGGTTCAGTCTCGCGACGGGACAGGCGTTGCTGCCTTTGCGCGTGAGGCACGAAACGATCTTTTTTTGTCTCAACGCGCTTTGTTTGTTGTCGCTCATGCGCCATGGGCGCTGGGCGGAACTGGGCGGAGTAATGCGAACGAATTCCCCGGGTTTTCCAGTGGTGCAAAAAAAAATTCCGGTCGGTGAAACTGGATAAGAAAATGATCGCGGTGAAATCAGCGGATTCTTGGCTCGGTGCGTTGTTGCCGGCAGCCGCGCGGAGCCACCCGCTTTGGCCGCGCGCCGAGCAGTGGTTGCTCAAGCTGGGGGAGTTCTTTCTGGCTCAAGGCTGTTTGCAGGTGTTGATGGCCGTGGGCGGCTTTTTGCTCCTGCGGTGGATGGCGGTGGAAGACTACGCGGTGTTCACTTTGGCCTTTGCGATTCAGTCGGCGATGATCGCGTTCGTGGATGTCGGATTCTCGGGCGCGATCGTGCCGTTGGTCGGTTCCCGCGTCGGTGATCGGGCGGTGATCGGGGCGTATGTGGCCGGAGCGCGGCAATTGCGCCGGTGGTTTTTGCCCTTCGTTCTGGCCGGTGGTTTGGTTGCTTTTTGGATCTTGGGTTCACGGCAGCAACTCGGGTGGGGGATGATTGCGGGTCTCTTCGCCTTGGTGGGGGTGACGATCTGGTTCAACGCGATGTCGGTGCTCTACGGCGCCCCGGTGGTGATCCGGCAGGAGCTTCGGTTTTTGCAGCTGACCCAAAATGCGATGGGCGGGATGAGGGTGCTGGCCTATGTCGTCGGTCATTTCACGGGCTGGTTGGGTGCTTTGTTTGCGCTCGGGCTCAACACGGTGATCGGCATCGGCCAAGCCTTGGCGGTGCGCCGCCGTAGCGGTCCGCATTTCGACGAGCCTGCGGCCCGTTCGCCAGAGACGGCGGCGGCGCGGCGGGAGATCTTGCGGTTCGTGCGGCCGCAAGTGCCGCTACTGGTTTTTAATGCGGTGCAGGGCCAGATCATCGTCTTCCTCGTTTCGATTTTCGGCAGCGGGGCGGCGCTGGCTGCCACCGGAGCGCTATCGCGGCTCAATCTTATTTTTTCGGTGGCTCCGTATTTCTTCGGTTGGATCGTGCAGCCCTATTTTGCCCGCATCGATGCCCGGCTGGTGGGTCGGCGCTTTTGGCAACTCACGCTCGGCTGCGGCGGAGTGCTGGCCACGGTCCCGCTGCTGGGTTTTCTATTGCCCGAGCCGTTCTTGTGGTTGCTCGGGCCCAACTATGACCACTTGCGTTGGGAGGTTGGCCTCTTGCTGCTGGCGGGCTCGGTCGGGACGGCGGTTGGACTGGTGGCGACCTTGACGCTATCGCGGCGGTGGATCGTCGCCGATGCGATTTTGTGGGTGGCACCTTTCACGGTGGGCTTTCAGGCGGCGACGTTGCTTTGGGTTGATGTCACCCAGCCGGCAGGTGCCATTTCTGTCATGATTGCCGGCAACACCGGCAGTCTCATCGCCTATCTCATCCTTGCGTGGCGCGGGC
>CALSBN010000170.1:0-11335 GCA_943373185.1 Opitutus sp. GAS368
GAGAAGATGATCCCCAGCGCGACCAACGGGGCAAAGCTGGCGAGATTGGCGTGGAGCGCACCGAAGAGCACGCCGGGCAAGAGCAGCGCAATCCATCGCGGCACGCGGGTGCGCGCGTAGCGAAAGATACCCCAGCGGAAGAGAAGTTCCTCGGTGATGGGTGCGATCACGGTTGCGAGCACGATCATGAAGGTGAGCAGCGCGGGAGACTTGGCGTTGGCGAAAAGGTCGATCAGATCCTGCTTTTCGGCCTCGATCCCGCAGAGCTGCAACGCTCCCTGCCACACGAGGCTCACCACGGTGAGAACGGGCAGCGCGATCAGAAATGTGGCGAATCCGCTGAGCGCCGGGTGCAGCGTGACCAAGGTTGGGGCGGCGGCGATGCGGCGGCGAAGAATGAGCCGGAAAACGACGATGCCGGTGAGCATCCCGAGTTGGAATGCGCCGCCGGCAAAGATGAGGCGCTCGGTTTGATCGAGGTTGGCCGACTTGAGCAGCTGACCGGAACCGAGCTGGAACAACACTCCGCCCATCACGACGCACCAAAGAAAGAGCAGAAAATCGCTGACGGAGATTTCCCACGCGACCAGGCGGGGCGATGGTGTTTCGGCCCGGGCCGAAGGACTGAGCACGAGGCGCCAGAGCAGCCACGCCCCGCTAAAGATGAGCGCGAGTTCGAGGCCGACGGCGATCTGGGCGGAGAGGGTGGGCATTCGGATCAGTGCGGGGGAATTTCGGCCGGCGCGCAAGCGTGCGGGCCGGGGCGGCGGTAAGGGGCGGCGGGCCGGAGTCGGCGGGGGCGAAGATCGCTTCGGGACAACGAGGTCCAACCCGGCCGGCGGCGCGCCCTCAACTTCGGAACATGGGCGGGACGCCCATGCCACCCCGGAGGCAATTTACCTCAGCGGATTTTACCGTGATCGAAGACGATCTCGCCGGCGAAGACGGTGGTCTTGACGCGCCCGGTCAGCGTGGTCCCGTGCCAGGGAGAGTTGCTGGATTTGCTGAAGCCGGCTTTGGCATCATAGGCCCAATCTTCATCGGGATTGAAGAGGCAGAGATCGGCTTCGGCACCGGCGGCGAGCGTGCCGGCGGGCAGGCCAAGCAGCGCGGCGGGGCGGCGGGTGAGCAGGTCGATGACAAACGGGAGTTTGAATTTCTCCTGGCGCACCAAAATGCCGAGGGTAACCGGGAGAGCGGTCTCAAGACCGAGGATGCCGTTGGGTGCGAAATCGAATTCCTTGTCCTTCTCGTAGTCGGTGTGCGGAGCGTGATCGGTGGCGACGATGTCGATGGTGCCGTCGCGCAGGCCCGCGATGATGGCGCGGCGGTCCTCCTCGGTGCGCAGCGGCGGGTTCATTTTGAAGTGCGTGTCGTAGGTCGCGAGCGACTCGTCGGTGAGCGCGATATGGTGGGGCGTGGCCTCGGCGGTGATTTTCACTCCTCGGGCCTTCGCGCGGCGGATGATGTCAACGGAGTGGCGCGAAGAAATGTGCTGGAGGTGGATGTGCGCCCCGGTGTGTTCGGAGAGGATGGCGTTGCGGGCGACGATGAGGTCCTCGGCGGCGTTGGGCCAACCGCGGAGGCCGAGCCGGGTGGACATGACGCCTTCGTTCATGACGGCGCCGACGGTCATGGAGTGGTCCTGACAGTGGTCCATGATCGGGAGGTCGAACATCTTCGCGTATTCGCAGGCGCGGCGCATAAGTTCGTTGGACTGGACGCAGTCGCCGTCGTCGGTGATGGCGACGACGCCGGCGCGCTTCAGCGAACCGATGGGCGCCAATGCGGCGCCTTTCATGCCGACGGTGATACAGCCGGTGGGGAGGACGCGGATGACGGCGTCGCGGCGGACGGCGTCGTTGATGAACTGGATGGTGCCGGCGTTGTCCGCGACCGGCGAGGTATTGGGCATGCACACGACGGTGGTAAAACCGCCGGCGGCAGCCGCACGGGAGCCGGTCGCGATGGTCTCTTTGTGGGTCTGGCCGGGCTCGCGGAAGTGGACGTGGACATCGACGAGGCCCGGGCAGGCGACGAGGCCGGTGGCGTCGATTTTCTTGGCGCGCTTTTTGTCGGCGGCGGAGATCGAGTCGACGAAGAGACCGTCGCGAATGAAGACGTCGCCGGTCGCATCGCGTTTGGCGGCGGGGTCGATGACGCGGGCGTTTTTGATGTGGAGGGAAGGCATCGCTGGAAAATCGTTCTCTTAATCTTTCTCTTTCCTCTTTCTCCCGGGATCGGGCCGAGGCCGGACGAAAGAGAAAGATTAAGAGGAAAGAGAAAGAGGGTTCAGGTGGTCGGCATGACGGATTCGGGTTGGCCGCCGGCGCAGAGGAAGAGGACGGCCATGCGGACGGCGATCCCGTTGGTCACTTGTTCGAGGATCACGCTGCGTTCGCCGTCGGCGAGCTCGCTGTCGATTTCGACGCCGCGATTGATGGGGCCGGGGTGCATGATGATCGCCTTCGGGTTGAGCCAGCTGGCGCGCGTTTTGTTGAGGCCGAACATGCTCGTGTATTCGCCGAGCGAGGGAAAGTGGCCGCTCGACTGGCGCTCGTGCTGGATGCGGAGGAGCATGACGACCTCGGCGTCGGCAAGGGCGCTGCGGAGGTCGTGCGAAACTTTGACGCCGAGATCGGTGAACCAATGCGGCACCAACGTCGACGGGCCGACGAGGGTGACGGCGGCGCCGAGTTTGGTGAGGGCGTGGATGTTGGAGCGGGCGACGCGGCTGAAAAGGATGTCGCCGAGGATCGCGACCTTGCGGCCTTTCAGCGCGCCGAGGTGCTCGAGCATCGTGAAGGTGTCGAGAAGGCCTTGGGTGGGATGCTCGTGGGCGCCGTCGCCGGCGTTGATGACGGGGATGTCGAGGAACTTTGAAAGGTAGAGCGGCGAGCCGGCGGCGGCGTGGCGCAAAATGATCATGTCGGCGCCGAGGGCGCGGATGTTCTCCGCGGTGTCGCGGAGCGTTTCGCCCTTGGTGGTGCTGGAGCTGGCGCCGTCGAGCGAGATGACATCGGCGCTGAGGCGCTTGGCGGCCATGTCGAAGGCCATGCGGGTGCGCGTGCTGGGTTCGAGGAAGAGGTTGACGATGGTCTTGCCGCGGAGGGCGGGAACTTTCTTAACGCTTCGGCCGAGGATTTTCTTGAAGGCGGTGGCGGTGGCGTGGATCTGATCGATTTCGGCGCGGGTGAGTTCCTCGATCGTGAGAAGATGGCGGCGGGTCCAGGGCATGGGGAATTTTCGATTTTGGATTCTCGATTTTCGATTATCTGGCGAGCGCGGGGCGGACGGTGATGCGGTCGCGGGAGGGAGTTTGGGCGTCGAGGGTGACGACGACTTTCTCGGCGGCGGCGGTGGTCAGGGTGAGGCCGATGTAGTCGGCGGCGACGGGCATGAGGTGGTGGCCCCGGTCGACAAGGACGGCGAGTTCGACCTTGGCGGGGCGGCCGTGGTCGAAGAGTTCGTCGAGGGCGGCTTTGACGGTGCGGCCGGAGAAGAGGACGTCGTCGATGAGGATGACGTTGGCGCCGTTGACGTCGGCGGGGAGGACGGTGGGCGTGAACTCCTTGGGGATGGGGTTGCGGCCGATGTCGTCGCGGTGGAACGAGATGTCGATGACGCCGGTGACCGGTTTGAGCTTGGGGGCGATCACGGAAAGGCGGGCGGCGAGGCGCCGGGCGAGGAGAATGCCGCCGTTGGCGATACCGAGGAGAATAAGCCGGGAATCGGCGCGGTGCCGGGCGACGATGGACTCGGCGATTTGGTTCAGGGCGGCGTGAATATTATCGGCGCCGATAGTTTTGGGCGTGGCCACGGGAAAGAGTGAGGCGGCGGTGGGAAAGCCGGTAAAGCAGGAAAGCAGCAGGAGCGCGGGAAGGCGCGGAGTCGGAGAGATGGCCCACGAAATGCGCTGAATACACGAACGCAGGAGGGGGAAGACGTGGGGGGGCGCGGGCGGCTCGGTGTGGGCGGGCGAGGCGGGGTTCGGCGACCCCGCCCTACAACGGCGCGGAAGAAAAAACTTGCCGTCCTATCTGTCCTAGTGCGAGTAGAACAGTGTGCTTCCTTTCTCGATCGAGTTGAAGTCAGGGCTCCCGGTGGCGGAGCAGATCCTTTTTGCGGTGAAGAAGGCGGTGGTGAACGGGCAGCTGCGGCCGGGGGACAGGTTTCCCTCGGTGCGGGTGCTCAGCCAGGAGCTCAAGGTGAACCCGAACACCGCGCACAAGGTGGTGGCGGCGCTGGTGAGCGAGGGCGTGCTCGTGACGACGCCGGCGGTGGGGAGCGTGGTGGCGGAGCGGGCCTTGGGCGGACGCGCGGAGCGCGCGGAGCTGTTGGGCGCGGAGCTGGAGTGGCTCGTGGTCGAGGCGAAGAAGCTCGGGCTCACGCTGGAGGAAGTGGAGCGCGGGCTGGCGGCGCATTGGAAGAAACTGGGCGGGAAATGAGGGCATAGAAGCGGATGGATACGGACACCATAAAGCCCGAAGGAATTTTGCCGCGGATTGTGCGGATGGGCGCAGATGCCGACGGCGGAGCGCCGGGCTTCGGGAGATTTTTTTAACATGAACATCATCGAAACGCAGGGGTTGACGCGGCGGTTTGGGCGGGCGGAGGCGGTGGCGGGGCTCGACCTGGCAGTGCCGCAGGGGAGCGTGTGCGCGTTGCTCGGGCCCAATGGCGCGGGGAAGAGCACGACGCTCAAGCTCCTGCTCAATCTGTTGCAGCCCACGGCGGGGTCGGCGCGGGTGTTGGGCGTGGATTCGCGGAAACTGGGGCCGAAGGAATTTGAGCGGATCGGCTACGTGGCGGAGAGCCAGAAGCTGCCGACGTGGATGACCGTGCGGCAGTGGGCGGACTATTGCCGGCCGTTTTATCCGCAGTGGGATGCGGCGTTGGAGCGGACGTTGTGGGCGCAGTTTGACCTGCCGCCGGAGCGGAAGTTGGAGCACCTCTCGCGCGGGATGTTGATGAAGGCGGCGCTGCTGACGGCGCTGAGTTACCGGCCGGAATTGTTGGTGTTGGACGAGCCGTTCAGCGGGCTGGATCCGTTGGTGCGGGATGAATTTGTGCGCGGGATATTGGAAGTGTCGGCGCTCGGAAACTGGACGGTGTTGGTGTCGTCGCACGACATCGAGGAAGTGGAGCGGCTGGCGGACCGCGTGGCGGTGCTCGACGGCGGAAAGCTGAAGGTGAACGAAAGCACGGAAGACCTGCTGGCGCGGTATCGGCGCGTGGAAGTGACGAACGCGCCCGAGGGCGTGGAGCCGGGCGCGGGCTGGATCGAGTGGGAACGGGCGGGCGCGCTGACTCGGTTTGTGGAGACGAATTTTTCCGGGGAGGCGACAGAGGCCGGTTGGCGGCTGCGCTTTGGCGGGGCGAAGGTGGAGGCGCGGACGATGACGCTGCGGGAGATCTTTTTGTGTTTTGCGAAGGCGGGGAGAAGCGAGGCGGCGGCGAAGAAAGGGGCGGCGGTATGAATCTAACGTGGCATATCGTGCGGAAGGATCTGCGGCGGCTCCAGTGGCTGATCGCGGTGATCGCGGCGGTGATGGCCGCAAAGATCGGAATCGGGGTGTGGGTCTTGAATACGGAAATGGGTGGGGCGGAATTCAGCGCGTTTTGGGCGAGGCGGGTGTTGGGCGCATCTTTCATTAGCATGATTTTGGAGGGCATATTGGGCATGCTGTTCGTCGCAGCGGTGGTGCATGAGGACCCACTCGTCGGGCGCTCCAACGAGTGGTGGACGCGGCCGATCTCGGGGGCGCGGTTGCTGGGGGCGAAGATTGCGTCGATCGGCTTGGTGCTCGGCGTGATGCCGGTGATGATCGCTTTGCCGTGGTGGATGGGATGTGGCTTCGATGGAAGTGAAATCACGCAAGCGGCGTGGGCGACCGTGGCGGCGCAATTGATCGTGGTGTTGTTTGCGTTGCCGATTGCCGCTCTGACGGACGGACTTGGAAGATTTTTGTTCTGGACGTTGGTGCTCTGGATTGGGCTTGGCTCGACGCAGAATGTGGGGGCGCTTCTCGGAGAGAACGTCTCCTCCGAACTGCTCGCGACGCGATTTTCTCTGGCTGTAGGGCTGGCCGGGATTTTCGCCGTCGCGGTGACGGTGCATCAGTTCCTCTCGCGGCGAACGCAGCGCGGGATCGGGATTCTGGTGGCCGGCCTGGTCTCGATTTTCTCGGTGCAGCTGTTCTGGGCGTGGCCGTGGAAGACGACGAATCGCACGCCGGAAACGGCGGCGGGCCAAAGTGTGATTCTAGAAATCGGAGAGACTCGGACTACCCCCGGGAGGCTTGAGAATAGCACAGTGATGACGACGTTTCGGGTGCGGGGCGTGCCCGAGGGTTTTCGGTTGGATACAGGCAGAGTGAAGCTGATTTGGGCGTGGACGGACGGCAGCGACTTTGAGCGGTCGGGGCTGGAGTTCCGGCAGATTGCGGCATCGGGCGAAGCGAATTGGCCTGCCGCGAAAGCGCAGGGGAGCGAGGCGGGTAGTGACGACAATTGGCGGGCGGAATTCGTCGTGCCGACGGCGACGGCGGCCCGGTTGGAGGCGGAACGACCCGCGTTGCGCGCGGTGGCTACGTTAAGATTGGCGCGACAGTTGGTTGAGCCGGCATTACAGCTTCGGGTCGGGGCGACTCAGGCCGTATCAGGCGGTGCGACGAAGATTGTCGGAATCACGACGGTCGACGACGCGCTGTTTGTCACGCTGGTCGAGTGGCGGTTCGATGTAGGGGCCGGTCGAAATTTCAGCAGGTTTCCGGCGCGGAGGACGGGAAGCTTTGTGCTCGGGCGTGAAGGTGAGTCCCAAGTGAGACGGGGAAGGGTGCAGACTTGGGAGTCGATCGGCATCGGAGAAGTCGAAATTCAACGGATTACCCTGAAGTTTTCGGCGAGATCGACCGAAGCGGAGTCGAGACCGGTGAGCGCGGCGAGCGAGTCGGAGATGAAGTTGGTCAAGACGGCGTATGTTGAAATTGAGAGAATTGAGCGGGTGGCGACGCAGGCGGAGATCGAGATCGGTCGCAAAGGAGAGGCAAAATGATGACGGCGATGCTGCACTCGATCCGGCTGACGTGGCAGATCGCCGGGAAGGACCTGCGGCGGATGCGCTGGGTGTTGCTGCTTTTGGGCGTGGTCGTGGTGGGGCAGTATATTGCTTGGGGTTGGGTGCGGGCGTTTGGGAACGGGGATGAGATGCAGCAGGGTGCGGTGCTCGCGCTTTGGGGGGTGCAGTTGCTGATGGCGTGGTTGCTCGTGCCGCAATTTGTGCATGAGGATCCGCTCATCGGGGCGGCGGAGTGGAGGGTGCGGCCGATCTCCGGGGCTCGATTGTTGGGCGCTAAGGTGCTCGGGATTTTTTTTGCGCTCTGCGTTTGGCCCTCGGTGCTGACGCTGCCTTGGTGGCTGGAGATGGGCTTTGGCGTGATGGAGATCGGGCGCGTGTTGGCGGTAAACATGCTGGGAATGGTCGCGTTGACGGGCGTGGCGCTGGCGGTGGCGGTGTTGACGGAGAATTTTGCGAGGTTCATCGCGTGGTCGTTGGTGCTTGTGGTGGCGGTGGGGCTCGTCGCGCTGATATTGGCGGCGGGGATGCCGGCGGACGGCGATGGGCCGGTGAATGCGGCGCTGTTGATGACGCGGGCAAAGATCGCGTGGGGGATGGTGCTTGGGGCGGCGGCGGCGGTGGTGCCGATGCAATTCTTGGGGCGGAGGCCCGGGGTCGCGCGGGGGCTCGCGGCCGGGGCGGTCGGGCTCGCGGGGTTGGTGGTCCAGTTTTGGCCTTGGACGGAGGCGCAGATGCTCGCCCGGACGGGACTGGCGCGGTATGCGTTGCCGACGGTGAACGCACGGTTGGGGCCGGCGGTGGTCGTCATGCCCGGCGAGACGGGGCGTCCGGAGGTGACGGCGCAGGTGACGACGGAATTTGTGACGCGCGGGCTGGCGGCGGGGGATCAGGTGGCGTGGAATGGGGCGGAGCAGGGCTGGACGATCGGAGACTATCGCGGGCCAATGTTGCCGGTGGCTACGTGGGCGTTGGGAGGGAATGGGGTAATCGGATCGCGCTGGTGGGAGGCGCCGCTGGCGAGGTGGGCAAAGGGCGGCGAGCAGCGGCGGGACGACGTGGGCTCACTGACGTGGACCCGAACGTTTCCCGGCAAGGTAGCGCCGCAGGTGCGCAATGGCGAAGCGCTCGTGCGGTCGCGAAATTTTGGCACGCTGTGGCGCGGTGAACGCGGACCGGTGGTGGCAGTGCGGGCGGGCGCGGCGGCGGCGCTCGGGCTGCAACTGCTGCACGTGCGTGACGTAGATCGGGGCGGAGACGAAGGCGCACGGCGGGTGCGGTGGTGGGAGGTCGAGCCGTTGTATGTTTCGGCAATGATGCTCGAGCTGTTGAACCCGGACGGAGTGGGGCGGCACCGTTGGCGCACGGCGGTGTTGGCGAATGGCGCGAAGGAATTCGCGGACTTTGGGGCGGGCGTGAATCGTCCGCGGAGACTCGGGCTCACCGGGCGTGATCGGATGCCGGTTGGCGTGTTGGGCGTGAGCGCGCTGGAGTCGGGGTTTTTGTGGGGTTGGTCGGGACGGAATCAAGGCGGGCGGGACGTGCCGCTTGAGGGCGCGACGCTCGCGAGTGTGGCGGTGACGGTGGCGGCACCGTTGCAGGCAGATTTGGCGGAGGCGCAGGTTGTGCCGGAAGTGATTGTGGAAGGGAGCATGGCGGCGGCGCAGGCCCGGGCGCTGGCAGAAGGAAGAATGGCGCTGGTGCGGGTGAATGCCGGGAGCAAGGCGGACGTGGGTGGCGTCGGCCCGATCACGCAGTGGTGGAATCCCGAAGCGCAGAGCCCCCTGGTGAAAGGTTTTGTGTGTGGGCTGGCGACCGCTGCGGAGGCCCAGCAACTCCGGCGGGCAACAGATGATGAAGGCGCGGCGACGCTGGTGGTGTTCAACACGCACGGAGTGGAGGTAGACCGCCTGCGGTTTTTGGTCTGGGCCGATCTGACGGCGGCGCTGAATGCGAACCTCGCGGGAAAAACGTATGCGGCGACGCTGATGGAGGCGTTGGCGGCGCGGGGTGGGGACGACCGCAAACTGCGGTTTCAATTGCACGAAGCTTTGCGCGCGCGGGGTGAGTTGACGGGGGCGTTCAACGCGATCTTGGCGTTGATCGAGAATCCGCAGAGCGAGAGCGAATTTGGCGTGCAGGACGTTTACGCGGTGGGCTCACGGCTGGAGCGGATGGCGGCGGCCGACGGAGCGGTGAAGGCGTTGATGATCGAACGGCGGGAGAGGGCGGCGGAGACGTTGCGGCGTGACGCGGGCGATCTGGGGGCGGCGCGGTTGCTGATGGTGACGACCCTCGCGCTGCGGCATGACGACGCGGTTTGGCGCGAATTACCGCGACTGTTGCCGCGGGCGAATCCGTTGCGCTGGGAATTTACGGGGATGTGGCTGGCGCGGATGGTGAACCAACGCCGCTACCGCGAAGCGGTGGAGACGGTGGACGTGGAGGCGTTCTTCGACGGCGGACCGGAGTGGATGCGCGCGCAATTGGCGCGGCGGGCCATGACGGTGGCGGGCGAGACGGGCGGGGTGAGCGATTGGAAGCGTCGGCTCATTGGGGTGGGCTCGGCTTGCGTGGAAGCGCTGGCGGGAGCGGGGCGCGATGACGCGGCATTGCGGGTCGCTGGGGACGTGCGGCGGATCGACCGCACGTTGGCGACCCGGGAAGCGATCCGGGTGTCGTTGGTGCGGGGCGGTGGGGAAAAATGGAGTGCGCGGTGGTATAGGGAGACGCAAAATGGACGCTGAGCGGTTGGAGTTTTCTTGCGCGGGAGGAGCGGCCGACCCCGAGCGGATGGCCACGAAAAGCACGAGAGGGCACAAAGAGGACGGACGGGAACTCGGGTGGGACGTCCTTTCCGCGGTGGAGACGGCACATGGGCAGGATGCCCATGCCACTGCGGGCGCGGAACACGGGCAAGATGCCCGTGCCACCTCGGACTTGATTGCGCGCGTGCGGGCGGGGGATCAGGTGGCGGCGCGGGCGCTCGTGGAGATTTTGCAGCCGGCGGTGTTGCGGATTGTGCGGGCGCGGCGGTTGCGAAGGATGGCGGAGGAGGATCTCGTGCAGGAGGTTTTTGTGAAGATGTTTGCCCGGCTCGGGCAGTATCAGGGCGACGCGCCGTTGGCGCACTGGGTGGCGCGGATCGCGTTGACCACGTGTCTCGACCACGGGCGGGCGCAAAAGCGGCGGCCGGAGTGGCGTTGGGCGGATTTGTCCGAGGGGGAAGCGGAATTCCTGGATCGGGGGACGGACGACCCGCGCGCGCGGCGGCCGGGGGAACTTTTGGCGACGCGGGAGTTTTTGGAAAAACTGCTGGGGCGGCTGAAGCCCGAGGATCGGCGGGTGATCGAGCTGTATGAGTTGGAGCAGCGGTCGATCTTGGAAATCTGCGCGGAGACGGGGTGGGAGTTTGAGTTTACGAAAATGCGGTTGTTTCGCGCGCGGCGGAAATTGTGCCGGCTGGTGGCGACGGCGGGCGGCTTTGACGGAGCTCTGTGGGGATGGTCGGCTGCGGCGGTGCCGCGCTGGGGCGGGAAGGCGGCGTAGGCGACGACGAGGGCGGGGGCGGTAAGCGGGTGCGCGAGGCGCGCGTAAGTTTTCCGGCTGGATGGCCGCGTCGCCTGCGGCTCCTCGCAATGACAGGAAGGATTACTTTGGGCGGAGGACTTCAGCGGCGGTGAGGGCGGCGGCGTGGCGGGTTTCGCAGCCGAGTTTTTCAAAAATGTGTTCAACGTGTTTGTGCACGGTGCGGACGCCGAGGCCCAGGATCGTGGCGATGTCGGGGTTGCTCTTGCCTTGTGCGATCCAGAAGAGGACTTCGGCCTCGCGGGCGGTCATGCCGAGGACGCGGAGGGCGCCGGGGGTGACGGGCACGATTTCTTCGAGGTGGAGAATGACGAGGTCGTCGCGGCCGGGTTCGACGAAGCGGCGGACGTTGAGTTGGCCCGCAGCGGTGGCGAGCTCGGCGGAGGCCGTGGCGGCGAGTAGGGCGGCGGGGACAAAGCCGGGGGCGAAGGCGGCGAAGTGGCGATAAAGGAGCGCGGTGGCGGGCCGGGTGCAAAACAGGATGCGGCCGGCGGGGGTGGCGACGACGACGGCGCGGTCGAGGGAAGCGCTGAGCTGGTCCTCGGCTTCGAGGCGGAGGGCGAGTTCTTCCTCCACGGACTTTTGCAGGGTGCTGATCTGGAGATGGGCGGTGACGCGGGCGAGCACCTCGGGCGGGTAAACGGGCTTGGTAATGTAATCGAGCGCGCC
>CALSBN010000171.1:0-11328 GCA_943373185.1 Opitutus sp. GAS368
ACGGAATTGTTTACCACGAAACACACGAAAGACACGAAAGTCGGAGACAGAGAGGGGGGCCGAGAGAGGAAGCTGAGGATTTGCCCGCGGATCACGCGGATGAGCGCGAATGGGGAAAGACGAGTCGGAGGAGTGGCCCACGGAATACACGGATGACACGGAAGGGGGGACGAGAGATCGGAACCACGGAAACGGAGTCGGAATTTTTAACCACGAAACACACGAAAGACACGAAAGTCGGACACGGAGAGGGGAAGGGATGACGGGGAAAACGAATCGGGGCTCAGGGGGTGCGGCGGGTGAGGCGGACGTGTTGGATTTTCGGCGTGGCTTCGGGGGTGAGGGTGAAGAAGACGTCGATGAGGCCGGTTTCGCCGGTGAGGGTGAAGGTGCCGCGCAGGGCGTTTTCGGGGATCACCGGGCCGGTGGCGGTAAGGCGGCCGGCGGCGGCGAGGGTCTTGCGGGTGTGGGCGATCCAGGATTCGCGGGAGCGGTCGAGGAAGAAGTTTTCCGCGAGCACGGCGGCGCTCAGCGCGGGGTCCCAGCCGGATTCGATGAGGGCGATGAGGGCGCGTTGGCGGGTGATCAGGATTTCGTCCGGCGGAGTGGCGCGGGCGGGGAGGACGGCCTTTTCGAGGAGGAGGGCGGCGGCTTTGGCGTTGGCGGTGGCCATGGGAGCGTAGGTGCGGTTGGCGAAGGAAATGATCGCGAGGTTGAGCGCGGGATAGAAGCGGAAGTTGCTGCCGTAGCCGGGGAGTCCGCCGCTGTGGCCGAGGTTGACGAGGCCGGCGGTGTCGATGTTCCAGCGCAGGCCGTGCGCGTAGGCGGTGGCGTTGGTGCGGGGCGAGCCGGAAGCGGGTCGCGCGTCGGCGACGGTCGCGAAGGCGGCGGGTTGGTGAAATTCGCGGAGGGTGGCGCGGCGGACGGGGCCGGAGTCGGCGTCGTCGCGGGGCGGGTAGGCCGAGAGGTGAAAAGCGGTGTAGCGGGCGAAGTCGGCGAGGGTCGTGATGAGGCCGCCCATCGCGCCGTAGACGCCGTCGCGCAGCAGCGGTTCGGGTTGCCAGGCGTTGTCTTCCCAGCGGTAGCCGAGGGCGAGCTGGCCGGGGGGAACGGCGGGATAGTCCCAGACGGTGTCGTTCATCCCGAGCGGGATCAGGAGCTCGCGGGTGATGTAGGCCTGGTAGGGCTCGCCGGCGACGCGGTCGATCACGGCACCGAGGAGGGCGTAGCCGAGGTTGCTGTATTCGTAGGCGGTGCCGGGCGGGGTGGAAAAGGAGAGGCCGCCGCGGAGGAAATCGGTAAAGGCCGCCGGGGTGATCGCGAGCTGGCGGTCGCCCCACGGGTCGTCCTGCGGGAGGCCGGCGGTCATGGTGAGGAGGTGCAGCAGCGTGATCGGGGCGGAGTCGGTCGTGGGCAACGTGACGCCGCGGAATTCGGGAAGGAATTTGGTGAGCGGGTCGGTGAGGGCGAGGTGACCGGCGTCGCGGAGGCGGTAGATCGCGAGGGCGGTGAAGCTTTTCGTCATCGAGGCGATGCGGAAGCGGGTGTCGGTGGTGACGGGCGTTTTTTGGGCCACATCGGCGACGCCGAGCGCGGCAGAGTGGACGAGGCGGCCGTCGAGCATGATGCCGTAGACGAGGCCGGGGATGTTTTGCTCGGCGGCGGTGGCGGCGAAGAGCCGGTCGATCTCGGGGAGAACGGCGGCGAGGCGGGGATCGGGGGTGGCGGCGCGGGCGGGGAGGAACGGGAGGCAGACGGCGAGCAACAGAAGCGGAGCGCGGAGGAGCATGGAGGAAAGGGGAGCGGCGGAGGCGATGGGAAGCAAAGACGAACGGCGCGGATTTGGAGTGGCTTCGGCGTGGGGAAGAGGGATGAACTGCGGGAAACTTTTTTTGAAAAACATGCGCCTAATTTTTGTCGGGCTGGTTTTGTTCTCCGGAATCGCGGCGGCGCAGGACTACGATCTCGTGATCCGCGGCGGGCGGATCGTCGACGGCACGGGACGCCCGGCGTATGCCGGCGATGTGGCGTTGCGGGACGGAAAAATCGCGGCGGTCGGCGTGGTGCCGGGCAAGGGCCGCGAGGAAATCGCCGCGGGCGGGCGCGTGGTGGCGCCGGGGTTCATCGACGTGCACACGCACGCGGATGACATCGCGGACCTGCCGGTGGCGGAGAATTTTTTGCGGATGGGCGTGACGACGTTGATCGCGGGCAACTGCGGCAGTTCGACGACGGACGTGGGTTTTTGGTTTTCGAATATGCAGCGGGTCGGCGTGGCGGTGAACATGGCGACGCTCATCGGGCAGGGCAGCGTGCGCGCGCAGGTGATGGGCGGGAGTTTTATGCGGCCGGCCACGGCGGACGAGCGGGCGAAGATGCGCGCGCTGGTCGATCGCGGGATGGCCGAGGGCGCGGTGGGGCTGAGCACGGGGCTGATTTATCTGCCGGGCACGTTTACGCCGACGGCGGAGTTGGTGGAGCTGGCCAAGGTGGCGGCCGGGCACGGCGGGATTTACGCGAGCCACATGCGGTATGAAAACGCGCGGATCACCGAGGCGTTGGACGAGGTGTTGACGGTGGCGCGCGGGGCGGGAATCCGGGCGCAAGTATCGCACATCAAGTTGTCGAGCCCGGCGGCGTGGGGGCGGGCGGCGGAGATCGCGGCGTATCTCGCGAAGGCGCGGGCCGACGGGATCGACATCGCGCAGGACCAGTATGCCTACACGGCGGCGTCGGCGAATATCTCGACGCTGGTGGACGAGAAAGTGCGCGAAGGCGGGACGGCGGCGTTTGTGAAACGGATGGCCGATCCGGCGGTGAAGGCGGCGACGGTCGAGGAGATGAAGACCTCGCTGCGCAACGGCCGGCGGCCGGACTACGCCTACGCGGTGATCGCGAATTTCGAAAGAGACCCGAGGTTGAACGGCAAGACGGTGCCGGAAGCGGCGCGGCTCGTGCGCGGGGGAGAAGCGCTCGACGATCAGATCGAGCTCGTGCTGGACCTCGTGGCGCAGGGCGGGGCGCAGGCGGTGTTTAACGGAATAAACGAGGACGACCTGCGGGCGTTCATGGTGTTGCCGTTGACGATGATCGCCTCGGATTCGGGCGTGCGGAAATTTGCCGAAGGCGTGCCGCATCCACGGGGCTACGGGAACAACGCGCGCGTGCTGGGGCGTTATGTGCGCGAGCTGAAATTGCTCACGTTGGAGGAGGCGGTGCGGAAGATGACGAAGCTGCCGGCGGAGACCTTTCGGCTGGGCGAGCGCGGGGAGTTGCGGGCGGGGTTAGCCGGCGACGTGGTGATTTTTGATCCGCAGACGGTGGGCGATCCCTCGACCTTTGCGGAGCCGCACGCGTATGCGGCGGGCTTTTCCGAAGTGGTGGTGAACGGCGTGCCGGTGATCCGCGACGGGAAGCTGACGGCGGCGCGCCCGGGGCGGCCGGTGAAGTTGGGCGGGAAGTAAGGGAGGGTTGAGAGCTGAGAGTTGAGAGCTGAGAGTTGGGGGCGCGGCCAGCGGCAAGAGACCTTGGAGGGCGTTCGGAGCTCAAGTCGGAAGGCAAGTGAGCCGAATATCTGCGGCATATATCTTTAACATGAGTGTCCTTGTCCTGCATTGGCGCAGTTGGTGGGCGCGGCTTCTGGGCCAGGCGGGGACGGCGGTGACGCCGCCTCCGGCCGTGGAGCCGGGGCTGCGGCCGTCTCCCGTGCTGCGTCCGCCTCCGGGACCGGTAGCGGAGCGATCTGCGGTCACGGTGCGGGCGGGTGTGTCCGCGGGCCGCGCGGCGCCGGATATGGCGCCGTTGCTGGAAACCGTGGGGTTGCCGGCGTTGCAGCCGGTGGCGGCGGCGCCGGGCGGCGAGCCGACGCTGACCCGTGATGCGACGTTGGCGGCGTTGCGCGATCTGCGGCAAATCCCGGCGTTGCAGTCTTTGGCGCAGGGTTTCAAGCAGGCGACGAACCGGCCGGATGTAGCGGTCGAGGAGGTGGTGGCGGCGATCAACAAAGACGGCGCGCTCTGCGTGCGGGTGTTGCGGATGGCGAACTCCGCCCTGATCGGCTCGGAGCGGCGGATCGAAAATCTCGAGACGGCGGTGCAGATGCTCGGCGTCGTGCGCGTGCGCAAAACGGCGCAGGCCCTCTTTACGTTGAACAACGCCGACAAAATCGTCGAAGGCTTCGACTGGCGGCACCTGTGGGTGCATGCGCTGGCGACGGCGGCCATCGCGGAGGAACTGGAGCAGCGCCTGCGGTCGGCGGGCGACTCGCAGATCCACCTGGCGGCGTTGTTGCACGACGTGGGCAAGATCGTGCTCTCGACCGTCGCCGCGGACTCCTACCGCGGAGTGCTCGTGCGGGCTTGGGGCGAGGGCGGCCGGCTGGAGGAGCTGGAGCGCGATACGCTCGGCGTGGACCATCGGGAAGCCGGTGTGATGTTTGCCACGCACAACGGTCTGCCCGCGATGGTGGTGCAGGCCATCGCGCACCATCATGATCCGGCGCGGGCGGCGACGCACCGGCTGGAGGTGGCCCTGATCGCACTGGCGAATCATCTGAGCAAGGCGCACGGCCTCGGGTTCAGCGGGGCGCGGCTGGATGAGAGCGACGGAGAGTTCGCGGCGCATCCGGCGTGGCAAGTGGTCGACGAAGAGTGCGGCGGGAAATTGGACGCCGAAGCCATCGAAGCGGACCTCGGGCCGTTTCTGAGCGGGCTGCGGGCGGAGTTGCGCGGCCTGCGGCAGGGAGACTGAACCTAAGCCCGGCCGTGCGTTAACCGCCAATCTTCGCGAATTCCCGCGAATCCTGGAGGACGAATCGTGTTGGCAGTGAATTTTTGATCGCCCGCGAGCGGGCTGCTGCATCGGCCGATCGGTCAGTGCGCGCAGCACGGATCGGGATTGGCGCGGTAGCGGGCGACGACGGGCCAGTCGGCGGGGGCGAGGTCGAAGGACGAGAGTTCCTTGGGCGTGACCCAGCGGAGCGCGAGGTGCTCGAGGGCGGCGGGGGCCGGGCTGCCGGGTGCGAGGTGGCAGACGAAGGGACACATCTCGATGATGACCCGGGTGTAGTCGTGGAGGAACGGCTCGAGGGTGCGGGTGATCGTGACAGTGCAGCCGAGTTCTTCGGCAAGCTCGCGGAGCAGGGCGGCGGCGGGGGTTTCGCCGGGATCGACTTTGCCGCCGGGAAATTCCCAGAGGAGGCCGAGGTGTTTGTGCGCGGGGCGTTGGGCGATGAGAATGCGGCCGGCGGTGTCTTCGAGCACGGCGCAGACGACCGGAACCGGTGCGCGGTCGGCGGGTGAAACGGGTTCGGAGGAGGAAGGGGATGAGGAGGTAGTGCCCACGGAACACACGGAATACACGGAAGCGGGAATCGGAAAGGCGAAAGGGATGCCTTAGGCGGAGGGCGCGGAGGACGCTAGGAAGAAGAAGAATTTTTAACCACGAAACACACGAAACACGCGAAAATCGGAGGGGAAGGTTGCCCGCGAATTGCGCGAATGGGGACGAATTGGGGAGAGCGGCAGAGAACAGGGGAAAGAGGAATGTTTAACCACGAAACACACGAAAGCCGGAGGCGGGGGGCTGCCTACGGATTGCGCGAATGGCGCGAAACGGGAAGCGGCTTGAAGTGGCGTGCAACTTTTTGCGGGGTGCGGGGTTTTTTAGGCATGAAAACATTTCTAAAAGTCGTTCTGATTCTGATCGCGGCGGTCATCGTGGTGAAGCTGCTGCCGGCGTTGTTGTTGGTCGGCGGTTTGAGTCTCGGGGGGCTGGTGCTCCTGGGCTTGGGTCTGCTGGCGGTGGGCGGGCTGTTGGGCGCGGTCGGTCTTTCGTTCGCGGCGGCGGTGGTGGTGGCCGGGTTGGTGGTGGCCGTCGTGCTTTCGCCGGTCTGGGTGCCGGTGCTGATCATCGTCGGGATTGTGGCGCTCGTGCGGCGGGGTTCGCGGCGCGCGGCGATGGTTTGAGGGCCGATCGCGTGGGCCGAGAAGGCCCCCGGGTGCGAACGCGCGCTTTTGCCAACGGGCCGGAGGTTAGAGACTGTTCAATTCGCGAGAGCAGGCGGGCGAAGCGCCGAAGTCTTTGGTTTTGGCGTTTTGACCATCGTTCCTCTCCAGCGAGGCAAAGACCAACGCAGGACTACCTGGCGCGTAGGGCGCCGGGGCGATTCCGCCGGATTGCGTCGTTTCCCGCCGTAGCGGGATTCTCGCGAGAGTCGGTGCCGCTCGTGGTTTAGGCGTTTATCGGGGCGGCGCTGGGGTTTCCGCGGCGTTTGGGAGCTTTCGCAATCCCTGCGCTGATTTTGGCAACCGATGCGATGTGTTGGCGGGGTCGTTCTGCGAAGGTGAGCGGGTTAGAAAAGATCAATAATTCCCTGAACCATCCCGGCTCCAAATCAGGACCCCCCGCCATGAACTTCCCTGCCCGTTGGACGAAAAGCTCTGTAATCTTCGGCGGCACCGCTCTCTGGGGTGCGGTGCTGATCGGATGCGTCACCGTAAATCGCGTGAACCTCGCGCCGCCGCAGATCGCGGGCGCCACTTTCTCCGGCACCAAGGAGTGCGCCGAGTGCCACGCCGAAATCACCGCCAAGTTCTACACGGCGACGCATAGCCGGCTCGCGCTCGGTGATGCCAAAACCGGCGACACCGGTTGCGAAGCGTGTCACGGCCCGGCCAGTCTGCATATCAAGACCGGCGGCGCCCGGGGCACGATCGTCAACGCCCGCCAATCGCCCGAGACCTGCTACCAATGCCACTTGGAAAAGCGCGGCGAGTTCGCGCTGCCCTTCGCCCACAACGTGAAGGGCGGCTCCGTGAGTTGCGGCGATTGCCATGACCCCCACGGCGGCAACGCGATCAAGGGCGGCGCGCTCAACCTCGCCAGCTCCGACGAGACCTGTCTCTCGTGTCATACCGCTCAAAAAGGGCCGTTTGTCTTCAAGCACAACGCCGGCCTCGAAGGCTGCACCGCCTGCCATAATCCGCACGGCTCGGTGAACGCCAAGATGCTCGTGGCCCGCGACGACAATCTCTGTCTGCGCTGTCACTTGGAAGTCGCCGGCACCGGTCAGATCATCGTGGGCGGCGGCGACCATGCCTCCCGCCTGCAACGCGGCACCTGCTGGAGCGCCGGCTGCCACGAGGCGGTCCACGGCTCCAACACCAGCAAATCTCTGCGCTACTAACCGCCTTCTCTCCCCAACCATGAATGCGAACTTTAAACTCCGTTCTTTCTCCGCCGCGCTCTTCACCGGAACGATGCTGACCGCGGCCGCCGTTGCGGCCACGCCCAACGACGACTTTCCCCGCTTCGAGAGCTACATCAAGTTCACCGGCCAAGCGGCATCCGTGAGCGGCAGCGACTCCGCCTATCAGAAACGTTTCCGGCAAAGTGCCGAGGGTGCCGTCGGCATCGAGGCCCTGCATCTGCTGAAAGATATCTCGAAGACCACGACCCTGGCAATCGACGGACGTGCCCTGGCGGGTTCAGAGGACTATCTCGGTTCGTTCAAACTCGTCCGGGAAGGAATTGGGTCCTTCTCGTCCGGCTACAAACGCAACCGCACCTACTACGACGGCATCGGCGGTTTCTTCCCCCTCAACAACGCGTGGTTCGCCTTGGCCGACCGCGATCTGCACATCGACCGCGGTAGCTTCTGGGCCGAGGCCCAACTGGCGCGGGAGGCTGCGCCGGTTTTCACGGTGCGCTACCGGAACGAAACGCGCAACGGAACGAAAGACTCCACCCTCTGGGGCGACACCAACCTTACCGGGCTGCCTTTGGTTCCCTCCAGCAATGCCACGCGCAAGATCCTGCCCGCGTATCGCTGGGTCGGCGAGCGCCAGCAGAACCTGGAAGCCCGGGTCGACCACACCGTGGGCCAAACCAAGCTGGGCCTCAGCGTGGTGCGGGATTGGACCGATAACTTGAACCGGCTTTATGTGACCACCTTCAAAGGTGAAGGCGCGGCCGAGCGGATCATCGAGCAGGCGGACGGAATCGAGAGCCACGGGCTCGCGGCGACTTTCACCACCGAGACCGAACTCTCAAAAACCATGACGTTCAACAGCGGCTGGCATTACCAAGAGGTCGATACCGACCTCACCGGTGACCGCGCCAACGCGGTGGGCCTCGTCGGCACGTTTCCCTACAAGGGCTTGGTCGGCGGCTCGACGGTGAAGCTTTATACCGGCAACCTCGTGTTCGGTGTCCGGCCGAACCGGGACTGGCAGTTCCAAGCGGCCGTGCGCGGCGAAGACAGCCATATCAGGAGCGCCGCGACGTTTACCTCGATCACGCAACCGCGCGGCCAGCCGATCACGGCACCGATCACCACGGCGATCAACAACGACGCCAGCCGCGTGAAGGAGAAGTCCTTCACGCCCGAACTCAACTTCCGCTACACGGGCGTCGCCCGCCTCGTGGTTTACGGCGCCTTCAGCAAACGACTCACGGACGGCGACGAGCGAGCCACGACGCCCTACACCACGGCTGTGCCCGCAGTGACCAACCAGTATTTCAACGATCTCGCTCAGGACCAACTCCACTACACGCTCGGCTCGAACTTCAATCTCTCGGGCTCGGTCATCTTGCGCGGCGAACTCTTCCACAAGGATCATGAAAACAAGTTCACCGGCTACGCCAACCGCCTCGGTGGCGTTTATGTCGTCGGCTATCAATTCACGGGCTACAAACTCACCGCCATCGTGAAACCGATTCCGGAGCTCGCGTTCACCACCCGTTACCTGCCGCAGAAGGGCAAGATGCAGGTCACAACGGAATCGACGGCGAAATTCCAATCGATGGACGCCGAGACCCACCTGATCGGCGAGAGCGTCACCTGGAATCCCAACAAGGCCGTCTATCTCCAAGGCAATCTCAACGTCACCTACAGCACCATCAGCTCCGCGTATCCCACGTCGGCGAATCCCAACCAACGCAACGCCGACAACAACTACGTGAGCGGAAGCATGATCGCCGGGGCCGTGCTCGGCAAAAACACCGACGGCACCCTCGAATACACCTACGTGAAGGCCGACAACTTCCTGCCGGAACTGGCCCGCTTCACCCAACCCTACGGTGCGGCGTTTGAAGAGGCCACGATCACGGTCGGATTGAAGCACAGGATTTCGAAGCGCCTCATTGGGCACGCCAAGCTCGGCTACTTCGACGGCAAAAACGACACCACCGGAGGCAACGCCAACTATCGCGGCCCGCTGGCCTACGTCTCGCTCGAATACGGACTCTGATCGGTCCACCGGTTCCGAGCCCGTAGGCGGTGCCCGCCGCACACTCTCGGCCAGATTGTTTTGTCCCGTGCCACGGCGGGCCTTCGCCGTGGCACTTTTCTTTCCGCGGCATTGGGATCACAGGAAGGTTTGCCAGACGGCGGGAGAACTGGATTTTCGGGTTACCCATGAAAAAAGTCCCCGGTGTCTTGGCTGCGTTGTTCCTGTTGGTTGCCCCGGTGTTTGCGGCCGAAACCCGGCCGAACATCCTTTGGTTCATCGTCGACGACATGTCGGCGAATTTCTCGAGCTACGGCGAAAAGCTGATCGAGACGCCGCACGTGGACCGGCTCGCGCGCGAAGGCACACGCTTCAGTCGCGCCTACACCACCGCGCCGGTGTGCTCGCCGTGTCGCTCGGCTCTGATCACCGGGATGTATCAGACGACGATCGGAGCGCACCAGCATCGGAGCGGGCGCGGCACCGAGAAGATCGTCCTGCCCGAGGGCGTCGTGCCGGTGCCGGCGATTTTCCAGCAGGCCGGGTATTTCACTTGTATCGGCAGCGGGCTGCCGGAAACGGGGCGTGCGGGCAAAGGCAAGAACGCCAAGAAAGCCGGCGGAGAAGGCGGCGGGGAGCGCGGCAAGACCGATTACAATTTCGAATGGGATCCGAAGATTTACCAGAGCCACGACTGGGCCGGACGGAAGGAAGGCCAGCCGTTTTTCATGCAGGTGCAGTTGGCGGGCGGAAAACTCCGCGGCGGCAACGACACCACGGCCCAGGCGTTCGCGGCCCGGGCGAAGGCGACGTTGGGCGCGGCGACCGACCCGGAGAAAGTGACATTGCCGCCGTATTACCCGCGCGACCCGGTGCTGCTGCGCGATTGGGCGGCCTATCTTGATTCGGTGCGCATGACGGACCGCCACGTGGGCGACGTGATCGCGCGGTTGGAGCGCGAGGGGATTTTGGATCAGACCCTCGTGATTTTCACGACCGACCACGGGATCAGCCACGCCCGTGGGAAGCAGTTTCTCTACGACGAAGGGACGCACGTGCCGTTCGTGGTGCGCGGGCCGGGTATCGCCAAGGGACAGGTGCGCGACGACTTCGTGGAGTTGATCGACCTCGCGCCGATCTCGCTCGCGGCGGCCGGCTTGCCGGTGCCGGCGAGGATGCAGGGGCGGAACGTTTTTGCGGCAGGTTACCAAGCGCGCGCGGAGGCGTTTGCGGCGCGCGATCGCTGCGATGAAACTGTCGAGCGGATGCGCAGTGTGCGGGACGGAACGTTTCTCTACATCCGGAACTACTATCCGGCGCGCCCGGCTTTGCAGCCGAATGCCTACAAGGACGGCAAGTCGATCGTGCAGACGCTCCGTGCCCTCCATGCCGCCAAGGCGCTCGATCCGCTCGCCGAGAAATTGCTTTTCAGTCCGACGCGGCCGACCGAGGAACTCTACGCGTGGACGACCGACCGTTGGCAGGTGAACAATCTGGCGGGTGACCCGGCGCACCGGGCGGCATTGGAAAAACTTCGCGCGCGGCTCGATCGCTGGATGATCGAGACGAAGGACCAAGGGGCGGAGTCCGAAGCGATGTATGACAGCGACATGAAAGTCTACGTCGGTGACGGAAACCGGAAAGGAAAGGCGGGCGGTGCGAGCGTGACGGAGCAAAACATCGCGCAGATGAAAGCGTGGGCGCGGGAAGGGAAGTAACACCGGTATCTGTTAAGTTTTGGACCCACCCTAAAATCGGCAGTGGGCTACCCGCTAATCTTCGCCAATTCCCGCTAATTCAGGAGGAAGAATTGTTCCGGAAGTGAATTTTTGATTCACCGAACAAGCGAATCACCGGACGAGTTGGATTCTATTCAAAACGCATTAATCAGCGCAGATTGGCGGAGATTAGCGGTTCCTCCTTCTGCGGTTTTTGGACCCAAACCCACGGGCAAAATGCCCGTGCCACCTCGGAACCCGAAGTCTGAAACTCACCGGCCATTGGTATGATTAGCCGAGTTGCATCGCGGGATATTGAGCGGCGGCAGTTCAAACCGACCGGGCGATTTTGGAACGCTGAAATGGCTTTGCGACGGCGC
>CALSBN010000172.1:0-11304 GCA_943373185.1 Opitutus sp. GAS368
ACCGCGACGGGGCGGCCGGGGCGGAGGGATTGGGCGTGGAGTTGGTATTCGAGGAACGACTCGGCGGGCAGGTGAAGGAGGGCGATGTCGTCGAGATGCAGCGCGCTGAGGAGAAATGGGACGCGTTGCGCGCACCGCTCCACCAGAGCGAGGCGAAAGGCGGGGATGATGCGTCGCACCGGGAGCGCGGTGGCATCGGCGAGTTGGCGGCGCAGTGCGACCGGGTCGAGGTCGGGGTGGGGCCGGGCGTGCACATCGGCGGTGCGCCACGAGACGTTTTTCAACGGCACCGGGCGAAGCGTGGCGTCGGCGGCGACGATGCCGCGATAAATCCGCTCCGTGAGACGGACGCGGGCTGCAGGTGAGCCGTCGTTGTATTTGCCGGCGGCGATGTTGCCCGCGCAGCCGGTGAAGTAGAGATGCGTGCACGCGGGTTCCTCACGCTGGCGCTGCTTGCGGGCGAGGCCGACGAAATCTGCGGTCACCCGGCCGTCGCCGTAAAAACTCATCGGGTGCGTGGCGTAGTAGTGGAGAGCGGCGATTTTTTCGGTGCGGTCGTAGAACGCGACGGTGCGCAGGAGCGGATCGATCGGGCCTTCGGGCAGGGCGAGCAGCTCGGGGTCCACGCACTTGCTGCCGCGCATTTTCCCCACGCGGCCCTGGGCATCGCGGGCCATGCGGCGATTGGAGGCGACTTCGGCGATGAGCGCCGTGCCGCTCGCGACGTGTGTGACCGGGCGGGCGCGGGGCAAGGCGGCGGTGACGGCGGCGCGGGCGGCGACTAAGCAACGATTGAAGAAGGCGGGATCAAACGTGGGCGGCAGATCGGGCTGCGTTGCGACGAGGGCTGCGGTGGCCGCACAGACGAACAGGGCGTTGTGCTGGTGGACACATTGCACGGCGACGCGGTCGGGGGTGGTGCCGGCGGCTTCGGCGAGCGCGGTGCGCCATGCGAGGTGGGAGGCGTTGAGGATGCCGGTCCAATCGACCGCGCAGAGCACGATGGGCGCACCGGCGCCGAGGAGCACGAGGCCGATGGCTTCGAGGGAATCATCGACGGATTCGACGGGTTTGATCCAGCCACCGCAGAGCGAGTGGCCGACGGGCGGCGTGACGTCGAAGCGGAACGGGGCGAGGCGGAGTTGGCCGGCGGCGCTGGCGGCGTTCGCGGCCTGGAGCAACGAAGGCGAGAGCGCGGCGGCGGCGGTGGCAGCGGCGGTGTGACGGAGAAAGTGGCGGCGGTTGAGCGGGGGCATTTTTTAAGAAGTTTAACGGGGCGGAAGGAAAGGTGAGAGGAATCTCAACTGATGAGCAAGAGGCGGGCCGGGTCGCCGGGGTGGGTGGCGGGGGCGCGGTGGACGCAGGGTGGGACGGGGTTGCCGGGGTAGTCGGTGGCGATGCGCCAAAGATTGAAGTGGCCGAAGGAGTAGGGCTGGGCGCCCGGGGCGGGGGCGTAGTGGAGGTCGTAGCAGTGCTCGTTGAGCCAGACCTTGAAATCGTCGTCGTCGGGGCCGCCGTAGAATTTGAGGAGTTCGGCGCGGAGGGCGGGGTCGTCGACCTTGCGGCGGGCATCGGCGGGGCGCAGACCCTCGCTGGGTGGGCCGGAGTAGGTGCAGAGCCAGGTATAGGCCTCGATGGGGGCGCTGTCGGCGTGGTAGGAAAAAACGTCGGTCTTGATCGGGCCGGGCTCCTCGTCGCGCGGGTAGCCGTGGATGCAGTTGAGGACGGGATCGAGGTCGTGATCGCGGAGGAGGCGCAGATCGGCGAGCATGTGATCGGCGGCCACGCGACCGGCGGGGCTCAGGGGCAAGGCGAGCAGGACGGCCTCATCGAGCGTGGTGATCGGCTCGCCGTTGCCGTCGCCGAGGATGCGCACGACCTCGGCGTAGTCACCGGGCAAAGAACGCTCCCAGCAGAGGGCGTTGATGCCGTGGGCGAGAGGCGTGGTGGCGAGTTCATGGAAACTGCCGACGCTGCGGATGCATGGGGAGTCGGCGGGCTGGAAAACGGAGGGCATGCGGGTGCACTACGGAGCTAAAGGCGTTCACGCCAAGCGGGCTCGTCGCGACGACGGTGAATCACTGCGACGACTATGATTTGCCCCTGATCGATGAGGTAGATCACGCGGTGCGGGAATTTGCGCAGTAGGGCGCGGCGAGCGCCACTAGTGGCGTCGATCACTACTTGCGCGGTGGGTTGGGCCTCGATGCGGGCAAATGCAACGCTGATGGCCAGAAGGAAGTCGTCGGCTGCACGCGCGCTGCGCTCGCAATACCAAGAGGCAGCTTCGGCGATGTCGGCGCGAGCCTCGGGTGTGAGGCGAACTTTCAAGGTCACAACCCGAGCTGTTGGCGAATTTCGGTCTCGGCGACCGACCACGAAACGGTGGCTCCGGGGTGTTGGCGATAGGCCGTTACCCGAGCTTGGATCAGCTGTTGTTCCTCGGCCGACAGGGGCGAGGCGGAGTCGATGGCATCCAAGTGCGAGCGGATCTTTTCACGGTCCGCCGCAGTGAGGGCGGGCAACTGCGCCAGGATTTCAGTCGTGCTCATGGTGACGATTTGGATAGCCGGAATTGAGCCGTGAGCAAGCCCCGCGCCGCCGAAGCGGAACAACGGGCCGACCGATCAATCCTCTACGTCGCGACAGAGCATGTCGAGTTGGCGGGAGATGAGGTCGATCTCTTTGTCCGAGAGAATGCGCGTGCCTTTGCCCTCGACCGCGGCTGCGACGTTTTTGGCGTTAACGACGATCACACCGGACCGCGGGCGACGGTTTCGACCCACCAGCCCGGCAGTGCCAGCACGGCTTTCACTTGGGTATCCAGCCCGAGGCGCTCGAAAAGGAATCGCTGCAGCCACTCGGCCTCGCTGAGGGCTTGGTCGAGGCCATGGCGATTCTCCGCCCAGGGCCAGACCAACTGCGCGCCGTCGAAGCTAACGACATAGTCTTTATAGCCGGCTCGGGCTTTCCCCTTCCGCACCGTCTTGACCTCAATCACGGTGACGCCGGCGGGACCGACCGCGACATGGTCGAGGTTAAAGGGCTTCTTGGTGCCCTGGGCCGGAACGTCGTGGTAAACATGGTAGCCTTTGGCGAGCAGTGGCCGGAGGTGCTCGGCGACCTCGCGCTCGCCGAGGTAGCCCAGGCGATCGTTTCGGTAGCGGGTCATCTGTTTGAAGACCCAGCGCAACGTGAAGTAGAGGGTGACCCCGAAAACGAGGAAACCGACCGCAATCCAGCACCACAACTGGGCCCACGTCGTCACGCCGACCTTTTTCATGAGCAGCAGCAAGGGGAGCAGGGGGAGCGGTGGGACTGCCGAAGCCATGAGCATCGACAAAAAGAAGCCCTCGTCGAAAGCCACCATCCGGCGACGTAGTGATTCACCGGGGCCTCGCAAGAGCTTGAACGCGACGGGCGACCGACTGCCGTGCCGCTTTACCCTGTAGACAAAAACGCCAACGGCGAGGGCAAGAAATAGGAGGATGTAGCCGAAACTCCAAATGATGGGCGCGGAGCGGATTTCCATGTCGTGAATTGTTGTATGGCCGCTGGAGAGCTTTTTATCGGCTCAGTGTCGCTACGACGGCGCGGAAGTTGGCGAGGCCGGCTTCGATATTTTCGATGATCTCGTCGGCGAGGATTTCGGGCTCGGGGAGGTTGTCGAGGTCGGTGAGGCTGTCGTCCTTGAGCCAGAAGAGGTCGAGGCTGGTTTTGTCGCGGGCGACGAGCTCGGCGTGGGTGTATTTGCGCCAGCGACCGTCAGGGTTTTTCTCGGCGTGCCACGTCTCCTTGCGCTTGTGGCGGTTGGTTGGGTTGTAGCAGTCGATGAACTCGCGGAGGTCCTCGAGGCGCAGCGGCTTTCGCTTCAGGGTGTGGTGGATGTTGGTGCGGTAGTCGTAATACCAAACCTCCTTGGTCGCGACGGTCTTGCTGGCGGGACGGTTGTCGAAGAAGAGCACGTTGGCCTTCACGCCGTTGGCGTAGAAGATGCCGGTGGGGAGGCGGAGGATGGTGTGGAGTTCCGTCGTCTCCATGAGCTTTTTGCGCACGGTTTCGCCGGCGCCGCCTTCGAAGAGCACATTATCCGGCAGCACCACGGCGGCTTGGCCGGTGGTCTTGAGCAGCGAGCGGATGTGCTGGAGGAAATTGAGCTGTTTGTTGGATGAGCTGGCCCAGAAATCCTGCCGGTTGTAGACGAGGTCTTCCTTCTCCTGTTCGCCTTCCTCGTTGGTGAAGGTCATCGAGCTCTTTTTACCAAAAGGCGGATTGGCGAGCACGTAGTCCACGGTGAGCGAGGGCTGGGCGATGAGGGCATCGGTGGAGTCGATCAGGCTGTTGCCGTCGATCTCGCCGATGTTGTGGAGAAAAAGATTCATCAGGCACAGGCGGCGGGTGCCGGCGACGATCTCGTTGCCGTGGAAGGTTTCGTTTTTGAGGAACCGCTTGTCCGCAGGTGTTAGGTCGCGGTTTTTGACGAGATAGTCGTAGGCCGAGAGGAAGAAGCCGCCGGTGCCGCAGGCGGGATCGGCGATGGATTTTCCGGGCTCCGGGGCAACGCACTCGACCATGGCCTTAATAAGGGCGCGCGGAGTGAAATATTGGCCGGCGCCGGACTTGGTATCCTCGGCGTTCTTTTCGAGGATGCCTTCGTAGATGTCGCCTTTGGTGTCCGCGTCGAGGGTGACCCAGGAAACATCGTCCACCATCTCGATGAGGCGGGCGAGTTTGGCGGGGTCTTGGATCTTATTTTGGGCCTTGGTGAAAATCTGGCCGAGCATGCCTTTCTCGGTGGCGAGGCTGCGGAGGGCTTCGACGTAGTGAACCTCGAGTTCTGCGCCCTTGAGCGGACGCATGACCGGCCAACTGAAACGGGCGGGCACGCCGACCTTACGGTTGTGGGGCGGGCGGCCGTATTCGTCGGCCATCTTGAGGAAGATGAGGTAGGTAAGCTGTTCGAGGTAGTCGCCGTAGCCCACGCCGTCGTCACGGAGCGTGTTACAGAAAGACCAGACCTTGGAGATGATGCTGTCGGTGGTCATAAAATTTGAGAGGACCGATCCGGACAAAGGTCCGGGTAAATGTCCGGATGGCATCCGGGACGGGGGCTTGTGATCTGATCGAGGGAGTCGGTGGGCACGGGTTTACGATTAGGGAGAATCGGTTGACGATCGCTTAACGATTGGCGCCCGGCAGCGGGCGATAGAATCGGACGGGATAGCGATAGAGTAAGCCCGACGGAAATCCGGAGTAGGCGCCGGATGCGGCAACCAGGTATTTCATAGGTGAAATCGGACGATTACGCGAAAACGTCGGACGATTATCGGACGATTAAATGGGCGGATTTTTGAGCGCATAACGGGCACTTCGTCCTTTCCCGACGGGCTCCAACAATCCGAGGTGAACCAGGCCAGTAAGGTCGCGATTGGCGGTGTCGCGCACCACCTTTAGCTGTTTTTGGCACCAGCCGCTGGTGACTGCCCCAGCCTTCTGAACCTCAATCATAATCTTCCGCTGCCGTTTGTTGAGTTGCGCTTCAACCGCGGCAGAAATTGCCCCGGTCACGCTTGTCGGCACCTTGAGCCGGTCGTAGTCCCCTGCCGGGCCGGGCAGGGTAACGACGAAGTAACCGTCCTGCTGGTCGAGCTTGGGGGCATCGAGACCGTGGTTGAGCATGGCATCCCGCATCCGGGCAAAGCCGCTGCCGCGCTGCTCCATCACCCCAAGGGTTGCGAGTGTCTGGGCGATGAGGGGATTGCGCGAACACGGCCGGTAGCCACCCTTGCGGAGCTTGGCCAGGGTCAGCGGTTGCGGCGGATAGCCGGGGCTGGCTATTTCGACGCGGTCGCTGAAGACCCGCACGAAAACTTTGCGCGCTCGATCATCGTAACTGCGATGAGCCACCGCGTTGACCAGCGCCTCGCGCAGGGCGGGCACCGGATATTCGTCGAGCCTCAGGTTGTTCAATCCCACCACCCGGCGCGGATGAAACGTGTGGTCATCCACGAACTTCAACGCCCGATCCAAGGCGTGGGGCAGGGCGGCGTTGATCGTGATCTGGCCCTTGGGCCGACCGCTGACCCGGGTGTCATCGTAGGCGTCGGCGAGGATCTCGCATTGCGGGAAGCGGTCGGCGGGCCGGCCACCGAACAACAGCCACGCGGCCGTCGTGGCATGGAAACTATCACCGACCGGACCTCGCACCGCCAAGCCGCGCGACTGAAGCGCCTGACCTCCGGTGCGCCACACCGATTCTACGTCATTGGTAGCCGTCTCATGGTTGAACCGGTTCAACAGTTCCTGGTCGAGCGCCTCCACCGGGACGTCCGCCAGCACGGCGGACTCGAAGGTCGAGGCGGCCTCAATCAGATGCTGGCCTTCATCGGCTTCGGCCAGGGTCGCCTTGAGCTTAAATTCCTCGGCAAGCAGCCGGAGCAGCGCCCGCTGCATTTCCGGTTCGAGATCCTTGCGGTCATTGAACCGCCGGTAGGTGAAGCCGTCCTGCTTCGCCTCGGCGATCAGTGCCGCGACTTCCGGCGAGCGGGTGTCATCCGTGCGGCCCTTGAGGAAAACCACTGAAGGCAGATCGAGTTTCCGCGCGAGCCGGTATTCCTCGTGCGTGGCGGAGAGTTCGCCGGTGGTGTCGCCATACTCGTTGCCGATCATCAGCACATAGGCCTGACAGCTTTTCAGGGAATCGAGGTAGGGCTTGCGCGAAGGGCGGGGTGGCGGCGGTTCCTGCTCGAACAACACCGGCACGCAATGCAGCAGCAGGAACGGATCGGTGGCGAGGAGCGCCGCTACTGCCGCACGCTCGAGCTCCAGCTCCTTCTGCACGGAGCTGATGAAGACGCGGAGCTTGCGGTGGGAAACGTCGTTGCTCATGCGGGGGCGCCGGTGGTCCGGACAGCCTTTTTCTTCGCGGGAAAGGCCTTGGTCGCAACGTCCGATTCCCGCTCCGCGCGGAGGCGGGCGAGGAGGGTGGACGCGGGTTCGTCGGCGGGGTCTTGGGGGACGAGGCGGCCGGAGAAGGCTTTTTTCAGGATCGCCTGGCGCAGGGCCTCGCTGCGCTGCAAGGCGGCGTCGAGCTCCCGCTTGTTCGGCGCGATGGCCTCAAACTGCTCGTTCAGCATACATACGGTATTTGTATTCAGAGCTTCCAGCCCTCACGCCGCATGAGCCCCTGCAGCGTGATGCAGTGAACACCGAGTTCGCGGCAGACATCTGGGATATAAAGAGGACGCGCCGGTTTTCGTTTCTCGGAAGCCGACGTTTCTTGCGTGACGACGATTCCGTCGCGAGTTTGAGCCAGCGCGATCACGTAGGCATCCGCCTCATCGAATTCCGCCTTGGGATCGAGGAGCCCGGGAAATCTATTCTGGATCGCTAGGGTCGCCGCCAACACGTCGGCGTTGGGCACCCAAATCGAAGGATGAGCATCTGACCACCCAGTCAGCTCGGGCGTGCCTACTTTACGCAATTCCTCGTCAACAAGCGCGGGGGCCTGAAAGCGTCGTTCGCCAATGAGTGAGTCTATCAGCGAGACGATGGACGGGAAGATGTCGCTCGGATAGTGCCGAAACTGCCAATCCATGAAGACATTGGTGTCCACCGCGTATAGCGGGCGGCGCGGAGTATCACTCATCATCGCCTCCGGTGCCTGGACGCGTCAGTAGAGCGCCCTTGAGTTTCTCAAAATGCTCCGCCTTAAGGTCGAGATAGTGCGCCGCGTTGACCGCGGTGATGCGATTGATAGCGAGAGCCTCCAGCACAGTCTGGGTAAATGGTCTGCCGGCTCGTCCGAGGGTCAGATCGATGGGATGTGCGAAGCCGCCGCTTTTGGGGCGCAGACCGGCGACGTAGGCCTCCCATCCGCGTTTCCAGGCATGGTAATGATTCCAGTCAAAATAACCCGAAGCGCGCAGCCGGGTCGCCATCGCCAAGGGGGTGATTTTGAAACGCCGCGCCAGACCACGCACATCGCCGATATCCCAGCCGTTGCGTGGAAAACCGCCGGATACGATCTCATGAGCCAGCATCGCTGCCGGCACCAGCGTGTGACTGGCGGTCTCCTCTGCGAAACGCTCGACCACCGCCCAAGCATCGTTGTCTCGGGATTCGCGTGCGGCCGGAACCTCCTCCTTGCCCGCCGCCAGCATGAGGTGAACGACCTCGTGAATGAGCGTGAAGGCGCGCGATTCAGGAATTTCCTTGGGGTTGACGGCGGCCACCGGCAGCGGTGTGCGCAGCAAGGAAATGCCGCGCGCCTCCGCGAGCGGCACTTTGGGGAACTGAAAAACCAGAATGCCGAGACGTTCGACCGCCGCCCGCCACGCGGCCCAGGCCTGCCATTCGTTGGCCCAATCCCGTTGCTGGTCCGGATTGACCGTCAGCGCAGCCCGAAGCCTCTCGGCGACCGAGGCGGGAGATTCGGCCAAATGGGCGATTAGGTCGAAGACCGGGGTGGATTCACCCAGCTCGACCAAGAGTTGAAGCATCGTTTCCCGGCGGGACGACATCTTCCGCACCGCGAAACGCATTTCCGGGGATTCCTGACCGGGAACGATTCCAGGCAACCGCCGATACTCCGCCGCCAAGGGCGGGAGGGCTGGTGGCTTGGGCTGGAAGAACAGGCTGAGTGGCCGGCGGTAGAATGCGGCGAGAGCTTCAATCTGCCGCATGGTCGGTTGGCCGCCCGCCTGTTCCCACTCGGTCAATCGCTCGGGTGCAACTCCCAGTCGCTTGGCGACCCGCTCCGTCGAATACCCGCTCTCCTGACGCGCCCAGACGAGCACGGCGGCAGAAACGGGAACGGGAACTGGAACGGCAATGGACATCCTAAGAAGGCACTAAATGAACGCGGGGGTGTTTCACAAGGCCGCTCATGGCTTGTGGCCTCTGCCACCGCTCTTTCCGTCGATGGTTCGCTCGGTGCGGAGGCGGGCGAGGAGGGTGGACGCGGGTTCGTCGGCGGGGTCTGGGGGGACGAGGCGACCGGAGAAGGCCTTTTTCAGGATTGCCTGCCGCAGGGCCTCGCTGCGCTGCAAGGCGGCGTCGAGCTCCCGCTCGTTCCGCTCGATGGCCTCGAACTGCTCGTCCAGCAGGCGCACGATTTCCTGTTGCTCGGGGAGGGAACAGAGGGGGACGGGAACTTGATCCAAGTTCGCTTGGGTAAGTTTAGGCTGGGCCGTGCCGCTGATGAAGCGTGTGAGATCCCGGCCATTCAGGAAAAATTCAAGGTAACTCATCAGCATCGCCGAGACTGGCTGAACAATGTGGGCGTGGTTGTTTACCCAAAACTTTCCGTGCGCCTGAAAGGCAATAGGCGTCGAACGCGAAAGTAGGTTCGCACCATCTTCGGAGATGAGGAGGTAGTCGCCGTCGAACAGGAAATCGTCGATGTCATCAATGATTCCCGAGGCGCCGTAGTAGGGATAGGATCCGGAGCGTTTACCGCGATCTTCGCGTTTAAGCGGCACTCGCTGCCCGTCGAAGTTGAGCGTGACCTGGTCAACCGAAGCGTATGCCCAGCAATCCGGGATGGGACGCTCTGCGTCCAATTTTGGGCCTATCGCCGGCTGGTGCTTTCCTCGCCCATTCCAACGCTCTCTCCGAGCTTCGGCTGCTGAAGCGAGGAGGGTGGCGGGAGATTGGAGTTTATCGGGGTTTTGGGTGCGCCATTTTTGGGTGAGCTTGCCCTCGAAGGCTTGTTTGAGGAGCGACTGGCGATAGACGCCGAGTTGCCGCCGCGCCTTCCGCAGACTCGCCTCCCCGGCCTCCAACTCGCTGAACAACTCCTCGATTTTCGCCACGATCCGCTTCTGCTCGGGCAGCGGCGGCAGGGGGATAGTTACGTTCGCGAGATTTCCGCGCGAAATACGCTTACGCGTAGTTCCAGTTTGGAGATCTTCGATCTGCTTACGTGTGCCGAGAAAGTTGATCGCAGAGGTCAAAAACTCAGACGACGCGAGATCGGGTGATGTGCGGATTATGCAGACATCGACGACGGTCACGAAGCGATCATCACCTTCGAGCGGGAAAATGCAGGCTCGGCCAAGCGGGTCCGGCATACGCGCGATGAGGACATCGCCTTTCTTCAGAAAGGTGCAGCGCAGCTCTGCTGCACTGGCTGAGGTGAGAAATCGGGCGGACTTGTCGAGAAAGACACCTTCTCCGATATCGGCTAATTGAATCAGCCGGACATCGCCGTCCGGGTCTTGGTCTTTGCTTTCCACCCAGTCTCCATCGACGAAAACTCCATCGGCCGTGATGAGGTCTTGAATTTCAACTGTGGCCCAGCCGGGCGGAAGGGCTACCTCACTCACGCCGTCAGCTCCTTGTTCAGGTCGGCGATGAGCGGGTCCATGCGTTCGCCGAAGAGTTGATACATTTTGCCGAGGCCGCCTTGGGCGTCGAAGGGCGCATACTCTAGGTCTTCGCGGTCGAGGCGGAAGGCGTTCGTGACGTGGTCGCGGATGAGCGCGAGCCAGGCGGTCTGGGCGGCAGTGAAGGGGGTGCCGGCGTTTTCGCGCACGACCCAGTCGCGGTAGTTGCGGCGCACGGTGTCGGCGAAGGGCGTGAGCTTTTGGTCGATGCCGCTGGCGCGGCGGAGGAGGGCGATGAGGGCGGTCAATTCGGTGAGGGGGCGGGCGTTGGCGGGGACTTCGTCGAGGCGGGCGTAGGCATCCCACACGCGGAGGGGCGCGAGGCGCGGGGCGTGTTGGCGGAGGGCGGCGAGCACGTCTTTGATCTGGGCGAGGGTGACTTCCTGCCGCCGCTGGGGCTGTGAGTCGTAAATCGTGAGGGCGGCGAGCTGGTCGCGGTGCTCGCGGCAGAAGGTCTCGAAATCCAGGGCGAAGGCGGCGGCGCGTTCCTGGATGTCGCCGTCCCAACCGGCGTTGAGCAACTGGTCCTGGGTGTCGTGGTCGATGGTCTGCATGTTCGCCGTGCAGGTCTCGACGATGAGGGTGACGACAGCGCCGGTGAGCGGGGCGCGGGCGGCGGCGACGAGTTGTTGCTGCGCCTTTTCGCGGTTGAGGTCGCCGGGGTCGCCGCCGGTCTGGCCGGCGAGGGCGAGGGCCGTTTGCTCGATGGCGTCGCCGTCGATGGCGTGGAAAAGGTTTTTGACGAGCTGGCCGAGGGCGGTGCCGCCCATCTTTTGGGCGATGGTGTGTCGTTGCAGCGGGGTGAGCTGGCGCTCGATGCGGGCGAGGCGGCCGGCGAGGGAGGAGACGGTGTCGGCGTTGCTCGCGCCCATGACGACCTCCATGGCGAGGTCTTTGAAGGGGACGGTGGGGCGGG
>CALSBN010000173.1:0-11242 GCA_943373185.1 Opitutus sp. GAS368
TCCGGTGGCGACGGTGGTTGCCCCGACGGTCGTGCCGAGCGCGGTGTTGCTTTGGATATTCAGAACGCCGGCATTGATCGTCGTCGTGCCATCAAAGGTGTTGTTGCCAGAAAGCGTGGTCCGGCCGGTGCCAGCTTTGACCAGATTCAGGTTACCGACCGCGTCCGTGATTGTGCCTGAAAAAAGGGTGTCGGCGTTGTTCCCGCCAAAGGTAAGCGTGGCGGCGGTCCCACCGGCATTGGTGAGGGTGCCTGCGCCGGCGATGGATCCGATAGTGTCGCTGCGCGTGTTGACGTTGAGCGTTGCTCCTGAGGCGATCGTGACGGCGACACTGTCTTCAATCCGGTTATTGCCCGCGTCGAAAATGACGCTGCCCGCGTTAATGTTAAATGCGCCGGTGAAGGTGGAGGGGTCTTGAAGGGTGAGACTGCCAGCTCCGATTTTGGTAAGGCTACCGGCGCCAGAGATACCGTTGTCCCACGTGAGATTGTTGACGGTATCCAACGTGCCGCCGCTTGCCCCGAGCACGAGGTTCCTGAGGCTGGTCGCAACCGTCACGTCGGCGCCCGCGACGCGAAGCGTGCCGCCATTAAGTGTGAGGTCGGCGGTGGCCGCGGTGGAGCCGAGATTGAGTTCGTTGCTGATGGAGAGCACTCCGCCGTTGACCGTGATGGCGCCGGTAAACGTGTTTGTCCCCGAGAGAACCGCAGTGCCGACACCATTTTTGGTCAGCGTGCCCGCGCCGGTGCCGATGACGCCACTGATGGTGGTGGCTCCGGTCGCGTTGTTGTCGGTCAGGGTGAGATTGTTTGTGCCTGAAGCGTTGGTAATATTGCCGGAAACGGTGAGGTCGCCGGTGCCATTCCGGGTGATGTTCGCGGCGTCGTTCAGCGTGACGGCAGAAGCGATGGTGGACGTTCCGGTGTTGTTCTTGATAATCTGAACGGAGCCGGCGTTGACGTTAAAATTGAGGGTGTTTCCGGTGACGGTCGACGTCTGGTTGTTGTCGATCGTGAGATAACCGAGGGTGCGATTGTTGGTCAGAGTGATCGTGGAAGTGCCCGTGAGGCTGCTGCCAATGATCGCGGTATCTCCGATGTTTTGGGCGAACGTGCCGGGATCGGCGCCGGCCGGTAGTCCGCCATCGGACCAGTTGTTGTCCACATCCCAATTGCCGCTGCCGGTGAGCGCGTAAGAATAAATGGTTCCGCCCGTGTTCGGGACAATTTCACCCGAGGCCAAGCGAACGGCACCGGTTCCGTAGCCGGTGAAGTTGATGTTGGTGAGAACGGCCGCGAGCGGGTTGTTGGTGAAGATAAGCTGACTGTTGCCGGCGCCGGTGGGGTTGCCGGCCCAGTTGTCGATTGTGAGTGTTCCGGCAGTGCGGGTGGCGTTGGTGAAGGTGAGGTTGCTGGTATTGTTTTGGAAATTGATAGTGCTGCTGGCTAGGAGGGAGAGGTTCCCGATCGTGTCGTTGAAGCTGCCGCCGACCTCGAAAGTGCCGCCGTTGAGGGCCAGGGTGGAAGTATTGGCGAGAACATTGCTCGCTCCCAGTTGGAGGGTGCCGGCGTTGACTTGGAAGGTGCCGGTAGCGGTGTTGGCTCCGGAGAGCGTCATGGTGCCGGAGCCGGCCTTGATGAGATTGCCGGTGCCGGAAATCACGCCCGAGAACAAGGTATTGGACGCGTCGCCGGTGGTGAGAACGCCGCCCGTTCCGAGGGTCACCCCGCCGGCACCGGCGAGCGAACCGATTGTGTCAGTGCGGGTGTTGACGTTGAACGTGGCGCCCGAGGCGACGCTGACGGCAGTGGTATTGGCGAGAACGTTGTTGGCGGCCAGGGTCAGCGTGCCGGCGTTGATGTTGGTGGCGCCCGTGTAGGTGTTGGCCCCGCCGAGGGCGAGGGTGCCGGCACCGGTTTTGTTGAGCGCCCCGGTGCCGGCGGCGATGCCGTTATAAGCGAGCGTCGTGCCGGCGTTGGTCTCGAGTGTGCCTCCAGAAGAGCCCAGCGCGATGCCGCGATTGGCGTTGAGGGTGAAGTCCGCAGTGGTCTGCAAGGTGCCGCCGTTGAGGGTGAGATGTCCGGGGGTCGCCGCGCCGGGAGCGGTGCCTAGCCGATTGTCGGCGTTGATCGAGACCGTGCCCTGGTTGATCGTGGTGGCCCCAGAGTAGGTGTTGGCCCCGCTCAGGGTGAGCGTGCCGGCGCCGGTTTTGGTAAGCCCATTGGCGACGGCGCCCGAAACAACGCCGGAAACGGTGAGGCCGGTGGCGGCATCGACACCGATGGTGTTTGAGCCGGCTGAATTTAGAAGGATGTTACCGGTCCAGGTATTGGTGCCGGCGGTATTTCGGAGCGCTCCAAGCGAGCCGACGCCGTTGCCATTGAGCGTCAGCGATTCGGCGGCAAAAGTCGTCCCCGAGCCGGCGAGGGCGAGTGTCGCGCCGCTTTGGACGGAGGTGCCGGAGGCGGTCGAGCCGAGGGAGTTGGCGTTGGTGATTTCCAGCGTGCCGCCGGTGACGGTGGTTGCGCCGGTGTAGGTGTTGTTTCCCGAAAGCGTGGTCGTGCCGGCGGCGGTCTTGTTGATCGATCCGCTGTTCGAAATCACCCCGGAGAAGGTTGTATTGCCCGCGCCCGTTGATTCGAGAATTTTGCCGCCGGTATCGAGTGCGCCGCTGATGGTGAAGGGGGACGCAGTGTTGTTGCTGACTTGAAGGTTTTGATTCATCTGCACCGGCACGTTAATCGTGTGCGCGGAGGAACCGGCCGGATCGCTGATTACGGAGATGGACGTGAGGCTTCCGTCCGAATCCATAATCAACTTGCGGGACTCGGTCGTGCTCAGCGTGTAGGCGTTTGGTCCGCCAAAATAGATGTTCTTAACGACTTTGTCGTTGCCGGTGAGATCTATGTTTTGGGCGGTTCCGACGTAAGTGCTATTGAAAATGACGTTGGACTTGAGCGTGGGGTTGGTGTTTCCGGCCCAATTAATCGGATCGCTGACTCCGGTGCCCCACTTGGAATTCGCGGAATCGTTGTCCCAAACAAACTGACCCGAACCGGCGGTGGCCGAGATACTCAGCAGATTGCCCACCTCATAAACCTGATTGGACCCGCCGGTGCCGGCGCTATAACCGAAGCGCAATTGGTCAGGGCGGGCAAAGCTGCTCAGGTCGACATTCAGAATGTTATACCAAAGTCCGTCTTCGCCAAACTGCATACTGAGTGCCATCTGGTTGGTCTCGTCCAAGACCACTTGAACGTTGCGATACTGCGTCGTTTGGTTGGGGCGTGAGGTGGACCCGGTGAAAGCCATATTGTAGGGCAAAACCGGAACGACGCCATCACCTGCATCGACCGCATTTGGCGCGCCGGAATCGGTATAGTCGCGACCCACGGTGCCATTGCTGCCGGTTGTTCCTGCGAGATACTCATACCCAGTCTGACCGGATCCTGGGCCCCGCACCACAACCGCATTGGGCGCGAAGCCGACACCGCCTGAACGTCCTTCGGTGGGGTTGGAGAAATTGCCGAAAACATCGAGGGCAACGCCCACGTAGGCACCGGCCAATCCGTCGACCGTGCCGTCACGAGGAGCGTAACCGATCGAACCGCCGAAGGCACCCGGTGAGAACGATGCACTCGCGTCGTAGAGGAAAAAGGTAATGCCGTCCGCACCGGTGCCGCCAAATGCATTGAACCCGAACGATATCGTGACTTTGTTGCCCGCGGAAGGGATCGGGGTGGCGAAAAAGGTCGCGTTGGCCTGATTGCCCAGGGTGTTGGTCAGTCGGAGCCAACCTTGACCGCTTGGATCAATCGTCGAGCCGAGAGTTTCGGGGTCGCCGGCGACTGCGGTAGCACCTGAAGTGAGGCGTATTCCCGGGCCGACTCCGGCGTCGTTGAAAAAATTTGTATCCCAACCTGGCGCCGTGCTGTTCTTGAAATTTTCGGTGTAGGTAAACTGGGCTAAGGCGGAAACTTGTGCGAGCACAATGGCAATCAGCGCCTTGGCTAGAGGCGTTGTCATTCTGCGTAAGTGAACGATGGTCACGCAAAGGGTCATTTATTCCAATAATTTGCGGTAATTGCAGTTCGCCTGCAAAGAATTTCCCGATGAACTATCTGCGGAAAATACGTATAAAGTTCGTCCGGTGCTGGGAAAACTTAAGATGAGAAGGCCGAGAAGAGCCAAATTCCCCGACCCGGCCACTCCGCTTAACTCAACCGAGCTCTCAACCCCTCTCGGTGACACCCGCAGGAGCCCGGTGGATGGTCGGAGACCACATCACGAAGATTGGATCTTGATGGAGAAAGGCGTCGGGCGCTTCAGTTGGCCGGAAGAGCAATGCCTCCTTGGTTATTCCGATTAGGTGTTCCACGGCGTAGTCGTGAACGATTGTGCCTGCCGGCTCGGGCGACCACGTGCGGAAAGGCATCGGCGTTACTAGCGGGCCTTTCAATTCCTCGGCAGGCAACCGACCGAGGGGATGACCCAGTTTTTGGGCGTGCCAAGAATTGCGACGCGCATCGGCGATAACGGTGACGTCAAGTCGGCCAATCGCGTGCGCTAGCAACGCCAAGCTCCCATAGGCAAAGGCCGGACGCGGCGCCAAAGTTTGCCACGTGCGAATTGCCATCGAGGAAATCCGGATGCCGAGCGTCGAGCCAGGTCCTTCGCAGAATACAAAGCCACGGACGTCGTCCAAATTGACCCCGAGTTTCTCAATGCAGCGAAAGATGCCGACCCCCGCTTCAGCCTCCTGCCTAGCCCACCGGGAAGCACCGTCGGCTGCAAAAACGCCAACTTGAACGTTACACGATGCGGCATCAATCAGCAGCAGAGGCGCGTGATCTCGGAGCAAGGTTGAGAGGCAAAGCATACCGCATACAAAGGATTCGAGGCCTTGCCCTGCAAGCGCTCAGCATGGCGGAATCCGGCATTGACCGTGATGGGGTGCTTCGTAGGTTGCCCGATTCTTTTATCGAAATCACCTCCGAGAATCTCACTGTGAACATCCAACTCAATAACGTTTCCGAAACGCGCAAAAGCATCGTCGTCACCTTGGACAAAAGCGAGGTCGACGCCGAACATCAGGCAACGGTGGTCGAATTTTCGAAGTTTGCGCAGTTGCCGGGCTTTCGTCCGGGCAAGGCGCCGGCGTCGATGATCCTGAAGCGTTACGCCAAAGAGATCGCGGGCGAATTCAAACAGAAGGTCGTGTCCAAAGCCTACAAGAGCGCCCTCGATCAGGAAAAATTAGAAGTGTTGAACATCGTGAACCTCGAAGAGGGAACGATTGAAGCGGGGCTGTCGGCGGCGGTCACGGTGACCGTCGATGTCCGGCCGGAGTTCACCTTGCCCGAATACGTTGGCTTGCCGACGGAGATCGCGCCGACGGAGGCCACCGATTCCGAAGTCGAGGCGGTGATCGAGGGGCTTCGCGGTGAACGCGCCGATTTCAAGGTGGCGGATCGCGCCGCGCAAAAGAGTGATTACGTGAAGTTGTCCTACGAGGGCACGATTGATGGAAAGCCGGTTGCCGAGATCGTCCCCGACAAACAGATCTACGGTAAAGTCCCGCAGACTTGGGAAGAAGTTGAGGGCACTAACGAAGGGGTGTTGCCAGGCTTGGGCAAGGAGTTGGCCGGAGTAAAAACCGGAGATAAAAAAGTGGTGACGATCACATTTCCGTCAGACTTCGCGCCGGCTCCGGCGTTGGCGGGAAAAGCGGCGAGTTACGCGATCGAGGTTTTGGAAATTCGAGAGCGCACTTTGCCCGAGTTGAACGAGGAGTTCTTCAAGTCCCAGCAGGTCGACAGTCTTGATGCGCTCAAAGCCAGTGTTCGAAACAATCTGAAGTTGCGCAAAGACTACGAGAATCAGACGGCGCAGCGCCGCCAGGTGACCGAGGCGATTGCGGGCAAGGTCGATTTCCCTGTTCCCCAGAGCTTGATCGATTCCGAGACCCAGAGCGTTCTGCGGCAGTTCATCGAGGAAAACATGCGCCGCGGCGTTCCGCAGGATCAGTTCGAGAAGGATAAAAAGGAATTGTTTGCCGGGGCCCAAAAAGCAGCCGCCCAGCGGGTCAAAGTTCAACTCATCCTAGCCAAGATTGCCGCGGCTGAGAAAATCACGGTGAGCGAGCGCGACATCGACAACTTCATCTATCGCGAGGCCAGCCGCACGGGCCAAAAACCCGAGAAGCTCGTGAAAGATTTGACGAAGGACCGTGATCAACTTCGCGCCATTCAGCAGAACATCATTTTCGACAAGGCGGTTGATTTCTTGGTCTCCAAGGCTAGCGTGTCGACGACTCAGCCAAAGGCTTGAGCGAATCAAAAACACCGTGAGCTACTACCTGCCGAATCCCACCATTTATGACAGCAACGGCCGCGAGACCCGGGCCATGGACGTCTATTCGCGACTCCTGAAGGACAGGATCATCTTCATCGGCACGCCCATTGATGACCAAGTCGCCAACTTGGTCATTGCCCAGATGCTCTATCTCCAAATGGAGGACGCAAAGAAAGACGTCCATGTTTACATCAACTCGCCGGGAGGAAGCGTGACCGCCGGCATGGCGATTTACGATACGATGAATTTCATGCAGTTTGATGTCGTCACCTACTGCATCGGCATGGTCGCGAGCATGAGCACGGTGCTGCTTGCCGCTGGCACGAAGGGGAAGCGTTTCGCGCTGCCGAACAGCCGGGTTATGATTCACCAACCCAGCGGTGGCGCGGGTGGACAAACGGCGGACATCGCCATCGCGGCCCGCGAAATCATCCGTTGGCGTGAGACCCTCAACGGGGTTTTGGCGAAACACACGGGAAAGCCCGTGGCCGACGTGGAAGCAAACTCCGATCGCGATTACTATATGGCGGCTGAAGAGGCCAAAGCTTACGGGATTGTCGACCACGTGATCGCTTCGACCCGCGAAGCTCAAAAGATCGTGGTGCCGAGCGCGGCTTGATTTAAGTGCAAGCCGAGCGGAAGCGCGCGGGGAACGCATAAGCGAACTCCGCACTGGACTCAGGTGTTGGCCTGAGCAACGTGCTCCTTATGGCCAAATCGTCGCGCGTCACCCTGTGCTCGTTCTGCGGAAAATCGCAGGCCGAGGTCAAAAAGATCATCGCGGGGCCCGGCGTCTACATTTGCGACTCGTGCGTCAACGTCTGCAAAACGATCATCGATCGGGAGATCAAGCCCGCGGCCACGACGGACGCGAAACCGATGATTCGCCTGATCAAGCCCGCGGAAATTCGGCGGACGCTTGATGATTTTGTGATCGGACAAGATCACGCCAAGAAGGTGCTCTCCGTCGCGGTCTATAACCACTACAAGCGATTGCAGTTTGACTCCGGACAGTCACCACGGGAGTCGACCGCGCTTTCCCCGGAGTTCACCGATGTCGAGGTGGAGAAGAGCAATATCCTGCTCTCAGGTCCGACTGGCTCCGGAAAAACTCTATTGGCGCGAACCTTGGCTCGGATTTTGGATGTGCCCTTTGCGATCTCCGATGCGACGACATTGACTGAAGCGGGCTACGTGGGGGAGGACGTCGAGAACGTAGTGCTGCGATTGTTGCAGGCCGCCAACTACGACGTTAAGCGGGCCGAGTGCGGGATTATCTACATCGACGAGATCGACAAGATTCGGCGCACAACGGAAAACGTTTCGATCACGAGGGATGTTTCGGGCGAAGGTGTGCAGCAGGCGTTGTTGAAGATCCTCGAGGGGACCGTCTGCAACGTCCCTCCTCAGGGCGGTCGGAAGCATCCGAATCAGGAGTATATTCAGGTCAATACGGCCAACATCCTCTTTATTTGCGGCGGTGCGTTTGTGGGGCTCGATCAGATTATCAAAAAGCGGCTGGGTTCCCGCTCGCTCGGGTTTCACGTCAATGCGGCCGACCACGAACTCACTCCGGACGAGATGATGAAAAAAATCGCGCCGGAGGATCTTGTGCGCTTCGGGATGATCCCCGAGTTCATCGGTCGCCTGCCCGTCGTCTCAGTTTTGGATCAACTTTCGGTCGCGGATTTGGAGAAGATTCTGCTGAAGACCAAGAACGCCACGGTGAAGCAGTATGCGAAACTTTTTGCGATGGACGGGGTGCGCCTGCGATTCACTTCGGACGCGGTCAAGGCCATCGCGCAAAAGGCGATTGATCTGAAGACCGGAGCCCGAGCGTTGAGGTCGATCATGGAGAACATCATGCTGGAAGTGATGTATGAACTGCCCCAGCGGGATGATGTGACGGAGGTCATCATCGATTCGGCCGTGGTCGCCGGTCGTCGTAAACCCACGCTTCGACGCGCCGCGAAAAGTGAACCGACGGAGAACGCGGCCTGAGAGACCGCCTGCGCCGGCGTAAAGCTTACCAGTGGGCGTAATCGCCCTTTTCGAGGCCCTTGGCGAACTCCACGAAGAGCTGGACGCAACGCTCCACGTCTTCGAGATCCACAACTTCACTGGGGGTGTGCATGTAGCGCAGCGGTATGCTGACCAAGCCGGTCGCGACACCGCCCCGGCCCATTTGAATTGCGCGGGCGTCGGTGCCCGTTGGCCGTGGGTCGGCTTCAATTTGGTATGGGATCTTCAACTTCTTTGCGGCGGCGACCAAGCGGGCGAAAATCTTGGGGTTGATATTGGCGCCGCGGCAAATGATCGGGCCGCCGCCGAGTTTGGTTTCGCCGTATTTGCGGTTGTCGCAATCGGGGTGGTCGGTGGCGTGGCCCACATCGACGGCCAGGGCGATATGAGGATTCACCGCGTAAGCGGCCGTGGTGGCCCCGCGGACCCCGATTTCTTCCTGGGCGGTCGCGACGCTGACGACCTTGGCTGCAATTTTCTTCTTCTCCTTCGCCAGCCGGATGAGGGTTTCGCCGACGACGTAGGCGCCGACTTTATTGTCGAAGGCACGAGCGGTGCCGATGCTGCCGTGGATAAGTTCAAGCTCGTGGTCGTAAGTCGCCGCGTCTCCGATCGCGATGCGTTCAAGGGCTTCTTTTTTTGAGCGGGCTCCGATATCGATCCAAATTTCGTGGACCTCCGGGACTTTCTTGCGATCCCCGTCGTCCATAAGATGGATCGCACGTTTGCCGGTGACCCCTTTGACCGGGCCGTTGGCCGTTTGAATGATGACCCGGCGTCCCGAAATCACGGTGCGATCGTGGCCGCCGATCGTGTCAAAGTAGATGAAACCGTCCTTGTTGACGTAAGTGATGATGAGTCCGAGTTCGTCCATGTGGCCGGCAAGCATCAGCACAGGATCGCCTTTGGGGTTGAGGGTGGCGATGCGGTTGCCCAACGCGTCGTTGGCATAGGTGTCGGCGGCAGGTTTCACGTGGCGGTCGAAGACCGCCTGTGCCTCACCCTCGTAACCGGAGGGTGATCGAGCGTGCAGAAGATCGGCCAGAAAAGCGGGGACTTGGTAGTTCGACATAAGATTTAATCTCGCACCGCAGGGCGGGGGAGCAAAGCGTTTTCCTTTCATGATTATCTATCCTGCGATCGACATCCGAGGCGGACGGGCCGTGCGGTTACTGCAAGGTCGGGCAGATCAGGAGACGGTGTATGCCGAGCAGCCGGCCGTGGTGGCGGAGGAGTTCAAGGCCGCCGGAAGCGCGTGGGTTCACGTGGTCGATTTGGACGGGGCGTTCTCGGGCGAACCGAAAAACCTTGCGGCGGTTCCGGGAATTGTGGCGACCGGATTGAAGGTGGAACTCGGTGGCGGCATGCGTTCGCGCGAGACCGTAGAACGGGTGCTGGGTTTTGGTGTCAGCCGTGTGGTGATCGGCACCCGGGCGGCCGAGAGCGAGCGTTTCGTCGGCGAGTTGGTGCAACAGTTCGGTGATAAGATCGCGGTGGGCATCGACGCGAAAGACGGGAAAGTTGCGGTGAAGGGTTGGGTCGATACGACGGGCACGGGTGCTCTTGAAATGGCGAAGCGGATGGACGGGCTCGGCGTGCGCATGATCATTTACACGGATATCGGCACGGACGGAATGTTAACGGGGCCGAATTTCGCCGCGCAGGAAGCGATGTTGAACGCCGGAAACTTCAACGTGATCGCAAGCGGGGGGGTGAGCCGGCGGGAGGATGTGGTAAAGCTGGCGGAGCTCGCGCGCCGTTACGCAAACTTGGACGGGGTGATCGTCGGCAAGGCGCTTTACGAGAAGCGCGTTGAATTGCCGGATCTGCTCGATATCGCCCGGTTGGGACGGGCCTAACGCCTGATTTTCTCGGCGATTTCCTCGAGCGGGTAGGTCACGATCTCGGCGAGCGTCGGGTGATACCAAGGCGCGCGTAGGAGATCGAAAACCGTCGCCCGCATCGCCAGTGGGCCGCTGAAAGCGTGAATGAGTTCGCCGGCGTCCTTTCCGACGATTTCCGCGCCGATAATCCGACCGCGTTTCGGTTCGGCGATGACCTTCACGTAGCCGTAGTTGGCCTCCATAAGGATGGATTTTCCGTGATCGTTGAACGGATAGCTCGCGACCAGATAAGGTATCCCGGTCTCATCCAGTTCGCGTTCGAGCCGTCCGATGGTCGCCAGTTGGGGATCGGTGAAGACGACATTCAGGAGCAACGACCAGTCGACCGGCTTCAATCCCTTGACCTTCGCCGCGTGACGCGCCGCAAGTTCGCCCTGCAAAATCGCGGTGTGCACGATTTCGTGGGGACCCGAGCAATCGCCGGCAGCGTAGATGTGCGGAGCGCTGGTCTGTTGCCAGCGGTTAATGAGGATCTGGCCGTCAGCACGGCAGTCGACACCGGCGGCGGCGAGATTGAGCGGTGCGGTGTTGGGCTCGCGGCCCAGCGCGTTGAAGAGAAAGGCCGCCCGACGGGTCAGCATCTTTCCGTCGTGCAAGAAGGTCGCGGCCACGCCTCTTGCATCATGGCGAAGTGACTGGATTTGGGTGCCGGCGAAAAGCTCGACGCCTTCGTCTACGAGTGCCCGCTGAACCACTTTGGACGCGGCTTCGGAGTGGTCCCGGAGAATGTTCGCGCTGCGCTGAATCAGAACAACGCGGGTGCCGATGCGGTTAAGAAACTGGGTCAGCTCGCAGGCGACGATACCACCGCCGAGGACGATCACGCTTCGAGGAATGAAATCGAGATCGAGCACGTCGTCGCTGGTCCAAAACTTGATGTCCGCCAACCCGGGCACGGCCGGCATGCTCACTTTGGAACCGGTCCCAATCAAAAAGTGCCGTGCCCGAAGTGCGCGACCATT
>CALSBN010000174.1:0-11186 GCA_943373185.1 Opitutus sp. GAS368
CGTCCACGAAAACTTCCTTCACCGGGTCCCACTTCAGCGGCCGCTCCAGCTCCATCGCGATCGCGCCCACGTGCAGCGCCGTGCTCAGCCGTTGCAACGCCTCCGCGTTATACATCGGCTCCCCGCCACCCTTGATCACATCGAGAAAATCCCGCTGCTCCCGCGGTCGGCGCGGCCAAAGCTTGTTCGTCGCCGGATCGTAAACCTTGCGAAACACGTTCATATCGCTGCCCGCCACCGGACCCGCCCAACCTTTGTTGCCCACCCAGCCGCTGCTGCCCTCGAAACGCAGCGCCACTTCGCCCGCCGTCACTTCCAGCTCCACCCCGTTCGCATACGTGTAAACGAGTTCGTAAGTCTGCGGCACCGAGTTGACCGAGTTCGGCGGAATGAACCCCTTGCCCCGCACCTCGACCGGCCCGGAGTTTTCGGAGAAATTCGCCACCTGCGCCGTATCCACCAGATGCGCGCCCCAATCCGTCAGCGACCCGCCGGAAAAATCCCGGATCTGCCGCCACACCTGCGCATCCGTCAGCGACGCCGTGTAAGGTCGGAACGGCGCCGGCCCCAGCCACATCTCGTAGTCCAGATCGTCCGGCACCTTCACCGGCTCTTCGCGCGCGAAGACCGGCTTGATCGGCAGACTCACCTTGATGCGCTCGAGTTTCCCGATCGCGCCGTTGCGCACGGCCTCCGCGAGCTTGTGATAGTAAATGACCGCGCGGTCCTCGAGGCCGACGGCGAACAACGCCTTCCGGGCCGCCACATCGTCCGCCAGCTCGCGCCCCTCGGCGATCGTGAGCGTGGGTTTTTCGCAGAACACTTTTTTCCCCGCCGCCAACGCCATCCGCGCCATCGGCACATGCCAATAATCGGGCGTCGTGATCACCACCGCATCGATGTCGGGCCGCGCCAGCAGCGCCCGGAAATCCGCGATCATCGCGCAGCCCGTCGCGCCGTAGTGATCGTCCACGAGCTTCCGCGCCTCCTCGCGCCGCTTGCCCCACACATCGCACACCGCGACCACCCGGCAATCGTCCTGCTGCAAGAACGACTTCAAATTCACCCCGATCCCGTGCGCGCCCAGGCCGATGCAGCCGAGCGTCACCTGCTTCGAAGGCGCGTTGGCCCCGAGCAACCGCGCCGAGATCAACTGCGGCCCGACCCCGGCGGCAAGGATGCCGGCGATTCCGGTTTTGATGAAGTTACGACGCGAGTGAATCGGAGTTTTCATGGGCGGATCGGGGAGAAGCTCCCAACGTAACGGCGACCCACGACCGGTCGAGTAGGGATTAAATCCCGATCAGACTCCTTCCGGCGGAAAAACCTCGACCGCAGTTTCAAACGTCTCTTTCGATCTTCCTCTTTTTTTGACCACTTCAATCCATCCAACGCCTACCCAAACATGAAAAAAGCCCTCAACCTGCTCATTGTTATCGCCGCCCTCGCCTCGCTTGCCGCTCCTGCACTCGCCCAAGCGACGTTTTACGGCACCGATGACTTTAACGACAACACCTTCGCCTCGGGGCGGTGGAACACCTTTCAGACATTAAACGGCGGCGCTTGGTCGGAGACGAACGGCCGGATGGAGTTCACCGGCGATGCCACGTCCACCGCAATCCTCACTTCCAACCGCGTCCAGCAATTCCGGGTTTGGTCGTCCAACACGACCAGCAACACCAGCTACACCGACAGTTGGACCGCCAACATGACCTTCACCATCGACAAGACCGCCGTCGCATCCAACGGCGTGACGCTGCTCGGGTTTGACGTCCACCGGGCCGGGACATCCAGCGGTTATTACGGCATCTACCTGCTGTATACGACCAGCGGCGGTCGGATTTTTTCCGAGCAAGGCGTCTTTAACGGCACAGGTTTTACCCGCACGACGTTGGGCTCCACCGGCACCTTGGACAATGCTTTCGACGGCACCGATGTTTTGCTGCGAGTCGACTACAACGGTTCCACCCAAAACTTCACCTCGGCCTTCAGTTTTGACTCGGGCGCGACCTACTTCAATTACGGCAACTTCGGCAGCGCCGGCGCCTCTGGCGGCACTGCGGTCGGCAACACCTCGGCGTGGTTGAGCGCTCCGACCACCGGCTTTGGTATCGAAGTCTACGGAGCACTTTACGGCAATGGATCGTCTGCCGGCCCGACCCTCGTTAGCGGCCAAGCCTTCGTCGATAATCTCAGCGTCTCCGCCATCCCCGAGCCCTCAACCTACGCCGCGATCTTCGGCGCCGGCGCGCTCGCCTTCGCCGTTTGGCGCCGCTCCCGGAAGACCGCCTCACCTTCCCGTCTCGGCTAATTTCCTGCACATTCGCTAATCCGATGATCAAGATCTGCTTTATCGCCTTCTTCGCCGCGGTCTCCGCGTTGCCTGTCTCAGCCCAGTTTTTTTACGGGACCGATGATTTCAACGACAATTCCTTCGCCTCCGGCCGCTGGAACACGGGCACAGGCGCTCTCTCCGCCGGGGTGGGCACCGGCACCTTCACCGAGACCAACAGCCGGCTCGAACTCACCACGTCGATCGCCGCCACCGGCAACACCAACTATTCGCTTTACCGTTTTTGGGCGAACGACGCCACGGGCAACACCAGCTACACCGACAGTTGGGTGGCGATGGTCCGCGTGACAATCGACCCCGCTTTCCTGCCGGTGTCCGCCACCCCCAACTCGCGCGGTGGATCCACCCGTCTCGGGCTTGAAGTGGCGATGGCCGGGACGAACAGCGGTTACATGAACATCTATCTGACCACCGCGAATCTCGGCTACAATGTCGGCACCGGAAGCGGCGTGTGGAACGGCACTTCGGCTTACACGAGTTCCTCGGATTCGTTTTCCGGCGGGATCGGCAATTATGGTCCCACGACCGATGTTTTCCTGCGGCTTTCCCACGACGGGAGCGCGCGCACCCTCACCTCGAGCTACAGCTTCGACTCGGGCGCGACCTACTCAAACCTCCGCACTTTAAATACCGACGACTGGCTGGTTGACCCGACCACCGGCTTCAGCCTCAGCCTCTTCACCACCAACATCCGCTACGGCAGTCCGTCTCCTTCCTATACAGTGGCGAGCGGCCAGGCGTATCTCGACAACTTCAGCGTCTCCGCCATCCCCGAGCCCTCAACCTACGCCGCGATCTTCGGCGCCGGCGCGCTCGCCTTCGCGGTTTGGCGCCGCCGGGCGACCCGCCCCCCGGCTGCCAAGAGCTAGAAGTCGTTTCACCTATAAAGCATCCAGTCGCCCGACCTCGCCCTCGGCCCGCACCTCACACCCCTTCGCCGTAAAGGTTCGCCAGCCGCGCCACGAGTTTCCTCCGGGCCACCGCGTAGGAAAAATATTTCAGGCCCAGCGCGAAGTTGGTTTCCGCCCACGCTTCGCGCTGCGCCCGGTCGGCCAACAGCGCCCGCGTCTGCGCGACGACTTCGTTGGTCACCAATTGCGTCATCGCGATCACTTTGAAGCCCAAAGGATCGATGTCGCGCGCGTAAACGGCATAGCGGTTTACCAAAACCGGCTTGCGAAAGTAGATGGCCTCCAGAAAGGCGTTCCCGAAACCTTCGTAGTGGCTCGCATAGGTCACGAGATCGGCGTGCGGATAAACATCCGCGAGCGTGTAGATTTTCCGGCCCTCCGGCGTCAGCCCGCGCCGTTCACCCACGCGCTCGGAGATGAAGCGCACATCAATCCGCGCTTCCGCGATGCGTTCGCGCAGCATCTGGATGTATCCGCCGCCCTCGTCGCCGGCTGCATGGGAGATCACGAGCTTCGAGTTCGGATGGTCAAGGCGCCGCACGAGCTCGATCGCGTGCTCGATGCCCTTGCGCATCACCACCCGCGTCGGCTGCAACACTAACAGATCGTCGTCCTTCAATCCGATCTCCGACCGCAGATCCGAATTATAGGCGTCGATCCCGGTCGGCGGCGTCTCGAAATCGAGCACATTGGGGATCACCACCGACGGCAGGCTGCACCGCCGCGCGAGTTCTTTCTGCGCCATCGAGTTGATCACCACGTGCTCCACCCGCGGCAGCGCACCCGGAAAGGCCGCGCGCAGGCAGTCGTTGACCGCACTCACCACAAACCGCTCCCGCTCCCACGCAAAATCGTGGTGATGGGCGATCGTCGGCAGCCCCGTCTCCGCGATTACCTCCGTCATCGCCAGCCCCAGCGGCACGTGCATCGGGATCGCGTGGATGTTCTCTGGGATCAGCAACTCGATCCCGAATTTCTCGATGAACCGGTAGAGCTCATCCTTGAGCAATTCCTTGATGCGCTGGATTTCGTTCGTCACCGCCCTCGACCGCACCGTGACGCCGAATAACTTCTCCTGTAGCGCCGCGACCTCGGGATGATTGAAAAACGCGAGCGGAGCCTCGTGACTGCTTGCGGGCGGGGCATCGAGCTGCCCGGCCATCCAGTAGCAGGTGTGTCCGAGGTCGGTAAGAATGTCCGCCCACTTCCGCGTCTCCAGCGTCACGCCGTCCGTCCCGTGAAAACGCGTCGAAATAAATCCGATCCGGCGCGGCGCCCCGGTGGCCAAAATGCAACGTTCCATCTGCCGACGAAAGCGACGCCCGCGGCCTTGGCAACGCCCGCCGCGACTTCAATTCACACCAGCGCCGCTGCGAGCCGCGCCCAGTCGCCCCCGCTCACCCCGTCGCCTTCGCCCAGCCGCCACGTTTGCCAACCCTGCGCGCACGCCGGTGCGATGTCGTTGTCCGCCCGGTCGCCCACCATCAGCGTCTCACCCGGTGCGATTCCCCGCGCGCGCAGTCGCGCCGACAGCACGCGGAACACCCTCGGGTCCGGCTTGCTGTAGCCGTGGTCAAACGACCAAAAGCACAACGCCGGCTCGAACCATGTGCGCTCCGCCCCCGTGCCCGCCAGCGACTCGTCGAGCTCGCGCCAGGTATAGGGCTGCGCATTCGACGCGATCCCGAGCGCCACTCCGTGCTCTCGCAGAGACCGCAACACCGGCGCCGCTCCCGCCATCGCCCGCACCGTGTGCCCCAGCGCCGCGTGCCGAAAAGCAAACTCCGCCTGCCCCGCCGCATCCAGCGCCGTCACTTCAGGCGCCGCCTCACGCACGATCTCCGCCCAGGCCACCTCGGGAAACGCGATGCCCACCGCCCGCGCCGCCGCATGTTCCCGCGCCACGGCCGCGTCGGTCGCCACGCGAAATTCGTCCAACGTCAACCGCGCCCGCCCTCCGAACCGCTCGCGCCACAACGCTTGCCACTGCGCCTCCGCGTCCGCGGGCCCCGGCCCGACGTCGAGGATCGTCCGGTAAACATCGCAGATGACGGCGCGCGGTTTCATGGGCTGAGATTCCATAACATCGGATATTGGTTCTCCCCCGCGAGCTTGGCGCGGAAAAACTCTTCCGCGATCCGCTCCGCTGACCCGTCCGCCACGGTCCCCGGCGCGATGGCCACAAGTTCCGCCCATCCGCGCCCATAGGCCTCCGCTCCCAAGCGCCGCACCGCGCCGCTCGGCCAGCGCGACACCGCCAGCGTCCCCGTCTCAGCCCGCCCCCGCCACCGGCGGAGCGCGGGATTCAGCGGCGCGCAACGCGCCCACGATGCCTCTGCCGGATGGGCGAGCACTTCGAGCTGGGCCGTGAGCGTCAGCCGACTGAACGCCACCGGGCCCTTCGCGTCCCACCACGGCGGTCGCGTCGCCCAGGCCCGACACGCCCGTGGTAGCCCCGCGCGCCACGCCCGCCAGCGCGTTTCCTGCCGCTTCGTCTCCGCCCGCGCGTCGAAGAGCCCGCGCTCGATCCACCCTTCGTCGTAAGCCTGCGGAAACCGGAAACCAAACTCCGCCAGGTCCGGCGCTATGTTCGGCAACGTCCGCACGAGCAAGGGCCGCTCCGCCGCCGCCGCCTCAAGATTGGGCAGGCCGAACCCTTCCTGCAGCGATGTGAGCAACACCGCTTCACTCGCCGCCAGCAGCGCCGCCACCGTCGGCTTGGCGTCTTCCGCTCCCGCCAGCACACCGAACTTTACGCGCCACCCGTGGCGTGTCGCCGCCGCCCGCAACGCCGTCGCGTAGGGCTGTTCATCCGCCGAGCTCACCCCGCCGGTTGTCACCAGCCACGCTTCGGGCCGCAGCCAGCGCGTGACCAGCAGCGCCTCCGCGAAATTTTTCCGCCGCAGCATCCGGCACGGCACCAACCACACCGGTGCCCGCCCGCCCAGCAATCCATCGAGCCATGCCCGCGCCGCGCCCACCACCGCCTTCGCCGGCGCCGCGCCGGCTACCGCCAAATTGGGCAACCAACCCGCCCGCCTTCCGAGTTCCCCGGCGAGCACGCGCTGATCCGCCCGGTTGATCGTCGCGTGCCGCACGTGGGCTGCGGTCGAAAAAATCGTCCGCGCCACCGCCGCCAAAGAGCGCCCACCCGTCCGCCGCAGTTCCGGCCAGCGCTGCCAGCGATTGTCGAACCACCAGTCATGATGATGCGCCACCAACCGCACCCCGCGCCGGCCACACGCGTCCACCCACGCCCGAGACGCCGTCAGATTTCTCCCGAGCCCGAGATTGTGCGCCCAAACCACCGTATCGGCTCCACTCGCCTCCTCCATGACCGCTTCGACCCACGCCACCACCGCCGTTTTCACCTGCCCCGCCGTCCAATTTCCTCCGATTTCAGAGACGTAGCCCGCCGCCGCCTCCGTCGCGAACGTCAGATTCACCCCGGGCAGCCGCCGACGCAGCGCGGCGATCCACGCCGCCGGCGGTGCCTCACCGCCCGCGAGCACCACCGACGTCACGTCGGGCCGGCATTCACCCACCAACGCCGGCAACGCCAGTTCGATGATCCGCCGCACTCCACCCGGACGATAGTGGCTGTGAAACACGATGAGCCGCATCGTCGGAAGATTCCCCCGCGCACCACCGGGCGCACGAACTTTTTTCGACAAACATCGGATGCGGCTTGTCTCGTTTCACGGACCACGGCTCATTCGCTCCACGCATCGGGCATTTGTGCGCGATGCCAAGGGTCCGGGACTGGAAAATCCCGGAGGTCACGCGACAGGTCGGGCCACCCGTCGCAGCAAACGACGACGCGCCCCGTGCGCACCTTTCGCTCATGTCCGATTTCTACCAAACAGGTGCCGTTGCCACCCTCCACCGCCTCGGCACACCCAATGTCGCCCGGCTCGAACGTGAACTCGGCCTTTTTGCCGCGGAGACACCCATCGCGCTTGTTCTCCCCTGCCACATTCGCGAGGTCGGCACCAAAGCCCTCCGCGGCATCGCCCGCGAGTTGAAGCAAGTTTCCTACCTCAATGAAATCGTCGTCGGCATCGACGGGGCCAATCTTCGCAGCTGGAAAAAAGCCCGGCGCTTCTTCGCCCAGCTCCCGCAGAAACCGATGCTGCTTTGGAACGACGGTCCGCGCATGCAGCAATTGTTCAAAAAACTCGAGAATGCCGAACTCGGCGCCGGCCAGCCGGGCAAGGGCCGCAACGTCTGGGCCTGCCTCGGCTACGTGCTCGCCAGCGAGAAGTCGCGCATGGTCGCCGTGCACGACTGCGACATTCTCACTTACAATCGCGAACTGCTCGCCCGGCTCTGTTATCCCGTCGCCCACCCGAGTCTGGGCTTCGATTTTTGCAAGGGTTACTACGCGCGCGTCACCGACCGCCTCAATGGCCGTGTGATGCGTCTGCTCGTCACCCCGCTCCTCCGCGCTCTTAAGAGCATCATCGGCCAACACCCTTATCTGGTTTACATGGACACCTTCCGCTACCCGCTGGCCGGCGAGTTTTCCATGGACCTCGATGTCGTCCGCCGAATCCGGATCCCGGCGGACTGGGCCCTCGAAGTCGGCATGCTTTCCGAGGTGATCCGCAATTGTGCGCCCCGCGCGATCTGCCAGTCGGAGCTCTGCGAGAACTACGATCACAAACACCAGGAACTCTCCGCCCGCGATGCCGAACGGGGCCTGAACAAAATGGCCGCCGACATCGCCCGCGCCTTTTTCCAACGCATGGCCGCCGAGGGCATCAAACTCGACGCCGGCCTCTTCGATACGCTCATGAGCGCCTACATGCGCCAAGCCGAGGACACCCTCCGCTTCTACGCCGCCGACTCCGCCTTGAACGGCCTAAAATATCCCCGCCACGAAGAGGAAACGGCGGTCGCCACGTTTGTCCGCAGCATCCGTCTGGCTTCGAAGCAACTGCAGGATGACCCGCTCGGCGCCCCCCTGATCTCAAACTGGAACCGCGTCGAATCCGCCTTGCCGGACTTTCTCGACGAACTCCGAGAAGCCGTTCGCCTCGACAACGAAGCGTAGCCGTTCGCCGGCCACTATCCGACCCACCGTAGGCCGGTGAATGCCGATGGTCGGTATAAAGCCGCAGCCGCTTCAACTCGGCATTCCCATGGCCGATATTCCGGCGGTAACTCCGGTCGGCCCGAACTCCGTCAAGGAATACCCCGGTCCGTCCGACCTGCTCGCCTCGCTTTTGCTCAACCTTGCCGCCGGGCGACACAAAGGCGACGCCGTGAAGCTCAAGCACCGCCGCTCTCCTTTCATGCCGACCGAGCACGGCGACCACGGCCGCTATCTCCGCCTCACGAAACTCCCCGCCATGAACATGCCAATATCGTGCTCGTCGACGAACTCGAGTTCGACCATCTCCTCGCTGTCATCGGCTCCGCAAAAGAATCCGGCGCCTCGATTCTCTGACCTCGCTTCCGCCCCGTTACACCCGCCCTAATCCACTCACGGCCTCTGCTCCGCCAGTCCGCTGCCTCTGTCTCCCCATCGTTCTCTCACTATGCCCCTTCGCGTTTTCTCCCTTACGGTCATCGCTGCCCTTTGCGTCGGTGGAACGCTCACCACCGTGGCTGCGGCCAACTCTCCCTTGGCTCCCGCCTCCATGGCTCCCGCTCTCGCCACCGCTGAAAAAGCCGCCGGTTGGCGCCTCCTCTTCGATGGTCAATCGCTCAACGGTTGGCGCCTCTACGGCAAACCCGCCGGCACCACCATCGGCCCCGGCTGGCGGGTCGAAGACGGCATCCTCAAGAAAATCGCCGGCATCAAGACCGGCGACCTCATCACCGAGCAGACCTTCGACAATTTCGAGCTGAGCTGGGAATGGCGCATCGAAAAAGACGGCAACAACGGGATAAAATATCTCGTCACCGAAAAACGCCCGGGCGCTCCGGGCCACGAATATCAGATGATCGACGACGACTCCCCAAAATGGGCCTCGCTCCACGCCGAGTCCAAGACGGCTTCCTTCTACGAGGTCCTCCCGCCCGCCGCCGATCGTCCGCTAAACCCCGCCGGCCAGTGGAACCGCTCGCGCGTCGTCGTCCGCGGCCAGCTCGTCGAGCACTGGCTCAACGACCGCCTGGTCCTCGCCTACGAACTCGGCAGCCCCGCCGTCAAAGCCGGCATCGCCAAAAGCAAATTCGCGAAACACCCCGACTTCGGCCAAAAGCTCCGCGGCCACATCATGCTCACCGATCACGGCGACGCCGCTTGGTTCCGCGCCATCAAACTCCGCGAGTTACCCGCCCTTTAAACCCACAACCTCCCTCTACTTCTATGTCCCTCCGCTCCCTCGCCCTCGCCTTCCTGCTCTCCGCCTCTCCGTCTCTCCTTCTCCCCCTCGCCGCCGCTCAAGCTCCTGCTCCCGCCCGCACTCCCGCCGATGGCCCGTTTCTCCCCGCCGCCGCGCTGCCCGGCGGCATCGTGCTCGCCCTCTACCCGCCCGATTCCCCGCTCCTGAAACGCGAGCGGCTCCGCGAGGCCGAAGCCTACAACACCACCTCCGGCGGCGTCGCTCCCGGCGGCAAAGTTCAAAGCACCCTCAACATCCACAACCCCAGCATCGAGGTCCACCTCGCCCCCGACCGCGCCAACAACGGCGCCGCCATCATCGTCATCGCCGGCGGCGGACACAAAATCCTGTGGATCGGACCCGAGGGCCACGATTGCGTCCCGCTCTTCGCCCGCTACGGCATCTCCACCATCGTCCTCCGCCACCGTCTGCGCGTCGACGGCTACGACGCCAAAGTCGACGCCGTGAACGACGCCTTCCAGGCCGTCCGCGTCGTCCGCGCCAACGCCGCGAAATGGAAACTCGATCCCGCCAAGATCGGCCTCCTCGGCTTCTCCGCCGGCGCCGAACTCTCCGCGCCCGCCGCGATTTTCTTCGACGAATTCGCCGCAAAAAACAACGCCGCCGCCGATCCCCTCGCCGCGATCTCCCCGCGCCCCGATTTCGTCGGCCTCATCTACCCGGGCCCCACTCCCTTCGCCAAGGGCGCGACACCCGCGATCCCCGGCAACGTCCCCCCGAGCTTCATCGCTTCGCCCGGCTCCGGCGACCGCGTCCATGCGCTCTGGGCCACCGAGTATTTCACCGCGATGCTCCAGCGCGGCGTGCCCAATCTTGAAATGCACATCTACGGTCGCGGCACCCACGGCGGCAGCATCAAAGCCCGCGGCGGCATTCCCCTCGGCACGTGGCCCGACCGCTTCATCGACTGGTTCCGCGACCTCGGCTTCCTCGAAAAACCCGGCATCCCCACCAAAGCCGCCGCCGAATCCGCCGCCTTCGCCGCCAAACCGGCGCCCTGATTTTTCAAGCCCCGGGGCGAGGTTTTTTGGGTCCACACCCACTTCGCGTTTGCACCGGCGGCAGAGCGGCAAACTCTGAACTCGAGCGCGAGGTTTCCCCGCCCGCGCCCTTTTTCGCCGATGCCCTCCCTGACCGCTGCCTTCTCTCTGTCTGCACTGTTCCTGGTCACGTCCGTCCGCGCGGCGGACACACCGGAGAAAATCCAGTTCAACCGCGACATCCGCCCCATCCTTTCGGAGAACTGCTTCCACTGCCACGGTCAGGACGCCAACCACCGCGAGGCCAAGCTCCGCCTCGACGTCCGCGACGATGCCACCCGCGACCGTGACGGCTTTTTCGTCATCGCCCCCGGCAAACCCGAGGAGAGCGAGTTGCTCGCCCGCCTGCTCTCGAAAGACCCCGACGAGCAGATGCCCCCGCCCACGTCGAACAAGCACGTCACACCCGAGCAGACCGCGCTTCTCCGCCGTTGGGTCGCCGAGGGCGCGACCTACGAAAAGCACTGGGCCTTCGTCGCACCGGTCCGCGCCCCAATTCCGAAAATCGAGAATCGAGTTACCGAGC
>CALSBN010000175.1:0-11109 GCA_943373185.1 Opitutus sp. GAS368
CGTTGGTGGCGCTCGCATTCGCGGTGCCGTTTGGGGTCGGTGCGGCGATTTACGTCAACCAAATGGCCTCGGCCCGGGAGCAGCGGATGATCAAGCCGTGCATCGAGTTTATCGCTGCGTTTCCTTCGGTGGTGCTCGGATTTTTCGGCATCGCGGTCCTGGGCGAGACCTTGCGCCTGCTCTCGCAGCAAGAATGGCTCTCGTGGGTGCCGGGATTCCCCTTCAGCGAACGGCTCAACATTCTTACGGCGGGCTGCTTGCTGGCACTGATAGCGGTGCCCACGATTTTTACCCTCGCCGAGGACGCACTGCAAAATGTGCCGAAGGCTTTTAAGGAAGCCTCATTCGCCCTTGGAGCCACCCGGTTACAGACGATCGTCCGCATCATTGTGCCTGCTTCGCTTTCCGGGATCATTTCCGCCGTGTTGCTCGGATTGGGGCGCGTTATCGGCGAAACGATGGTTGTGCTGCTCTGTGCGGGTAACCGGATTGCGATCCCTGATTTCACGGCCGGACTCGCCGTGATCACGCAGCCGGTGCATACGATGACTGGAATCATCGCGCAGGAGATGGGAGAAGTGGTGCAGGGAAGCATCCACTATCGGGCCCTATTTGTCGTGGGCCTGGTGCTTTTCTTTCTCTCTTTGACGATCAATTTCCTCGCCCAGAAAATCGTGCGGAAATACCGAATCTCGATCGGCTGAACCATGAGCGCCCCAGCCCGTCACGCCTTTTCGGTCCAAATCAACAACGCCCGGCGCTGGGAAGCCGCCACCGTTTGGATTTTTCGCTGCGTGACCTACACGGTTTTGCTTTGCGGCGCTTTGGTGTTCGGGAAAATAGTTTTCCAAGGCTCGCAAACGGTCTTCACGACCCAGGCTCCGTTCATCAACACGGCGTTTTTTACAGAGTCGCCGGAGACGCTTCACGTCTTTGAATTCGACGGAAAAAAAATGGAGTTGGGCGACCGTGACTTCCGGGCGTTTAGAGCGGCGAATCCGACGGCCAAGGACATCACGTCGGAGACGTTTGTCTATTCCGCCGGAGGAATTTTTCCCGCGATTGCCGGCACGGTGCTGCTCGTGCTCGGGTCGATGACCATTGCGCTGACGTTGGGCGTCAGTGCGGCGATTTATCTGAGCGAGTATGCGACCCAAGGCCGGGTGGTGACGGCCATTCGGATTTCGATTCTGAATCTCGCCGGCGTGCCCTCGATTGTTTTCGGTCTCTTCGGGGTCGGGCTGTTTGTGATTTTTCTCGATTGGAACGTGTCGCTACTGGCCGGCTGGTTCACCCTCGCGCTGATGGTTTTGCCGGTCGTGATCACCGCCTCGGAGGAATCCCTCAAGGCGGTGCCGCAGGGTTTCCGGGAAGGCTCGCTCGCTCTCGGTGCCACCAAGTGGCAAACCATCCGCACCAATGTGCTGCCCTACGCCATGCCAGGCATTTTGACCTCTTCAATTCTCGGGATCGCACGAGTCGCCGGGGAGACGGCGCCGATCATGTTTACTGCAGCCTACGCCATGCGCGACAAGTTGCCGTGGGATGGACTCGAGAGTTATGGCGACTTTGTCTTCCAAGGCGTGATGGCGCTGCCGTATCACATCTATGTCGTGAGTTCGAAGATCCCGCAGAACGAATATACCGAACGCGTCCAGTATGGCACCGCTTTCGTCTTTCTAATGATCGTCGCCATGATCGCAACTACCTCGATCCTGCTCCGCAACCGCCTGCGTAAACGTTATCGTTGGTAACTCTGCTCTTCGACTGTCCCTCATGAACGCCCGCCCCGCTTCCGCTTTTGCCATGGATATCAGCCCTTCCACGACTCCGACGACGGCCGCCCGCCCTTTCGCCACGGCTCCCGCCCGCGCCGCCAACGCACCGGGAGGTGCGGCCGCACCCGCCGGTTCCTCGCTTATCGAAATTGACCACGTCAATTTTTTCTACGGCCCGTCCCAGGCGCTGCATGATATAAGCCTCCAGATTGAGGAGAAGAAGGTGACCGCGTTCATCGGGCCTTCCGGTTGCGGAAAGTCGACGCTGCTCCGTTGCCTCAATCGCATGAACGACCTGATCGAGGGCACGCGGGTCTCCGGCGGAAAGATCAAGATCCGTGGGGTCGATATCTACGATCCCTCGGTCGACGTAATCGAACTTCGAAAACGGGTCGGCATGGTCTTTCAGAAGTCGAATCCTTTTCCGAAATCCATTTACGAGAACATCACCTATGGCCTTCGGTTGCAAGGGCGCTCCAATAAAGCCGACCTCGATGCTGTGGTCGAAAAATCCCTCCGTGGCGCCGCGCTGTGGGATGAGGTAAAGGATCGTCTTCATTCGTCCGGTCTTGGCCTTTCCGGCGGTCAACAGCAACGCCTCTGCATTGCCCGCGCCATCGCCGTCGAGCCCGAGATCATTTTGATGGACGAGCCGTGCGCGGCGCTCGATCCGATTGCCACGGTGAAGGTCGAAGAACTCATCCAGACGCTGCGTGAGCGCTACACCATCGTCATCGTCACCCACAATATGCAGCAGGCCGCCCGGTGCTCCGACAAGACCGCCTTCTTTTACATCGGAAAACTCATCGAATACGCCGACACCCGGAATATCTTCACGAAGCCTTCAAATCCTCAGACCGAGGCATACGTCTCGGGCCGATTCGGCTGAGTCCGCCCCGCGCACCTGTCCCTCGTCCCGTCTCCCGTTGCCCATGACCCATTACTCCGAAGAAATGAACCGGCTCAAAGAGAGCCTCCTCGCGATGGCCAGCCACGCCGAATCCGCCGTCGCCCGCGCGATGCGGTCGCTCGTGGACCGCGACGATACGCTCGCCCGGCAGGTGCAGGAAGACGACAACATCCTCGATCAATACGAGGTGGAGATCGACGATATTGCCATCCATCTTCTGACAAAGGCCCCCCTCGCGACCGAACTCCGACTCATCACGGTCGCGATGAAAGTTTCCCAAAATCTCGAGCGCGTGGGCGACGAGGCGGTCACCATCACCCGGCGTGCGATCGACCTCGGTGCCGAGCCCCAACTCAAACCCTACGTCGACCTGCCGCGCATGGCAACGATGGCCATCGAGATGCTGCGAGACGCCATCACCGCGTTTATCAATCGCGACCCGGAGAAAGCCCGGGCGGTCGTTCCCCGCGACAAGGATGTCGACAATCTCAACCGCCAACTCCATCGCGAACTCTCGAGCTACATGGTTGAGCGTCCGTCAAACATCGGCCGCTGCCTCAACTTGATGGTGATCTCCAAGGCCATCGAACGCATCGCCGACCACGCCGCCAACATCGCGGAAGAGGTCGTTTATCTCTATGAGGCGAAAGACATCCGCCATACCGGCGCCAAAGCCAATGATTCTAATGAAACCGAAAATCCTGCTCGTTGATGACGAACCCGACGCCCTTGAGGTGCTTGGGTTCAAGTTACGTGAATCGGGGTTTGTCCCGCTCTTCGCCAAAGACGGGGCCCGCGCCCTCACCATCGCCCGGGACGAGCATCCGGCGCTGATTGTGCTCGATTTGATGTTGCCCGAGGTCGATGGCCTTGAGGTGTGCAAGATTCTGCGCCGCGACGCCGCCACCGCCGGCATTCCCGTGCTGATGCTTACCGCGCGCGCGGCCGAGATGGATCGCGTGCTTGGGCTCGAATTGGGGGCCGACGATTACGTCACCAAACCCTTCAGCCCCCGTGAGCTGGTGCTCCGGATCAAGAAACTCTTGGCTCGGGCGCAGACGAAAGACGACGCCGGGACCATGCTCCGGCTCGGGAATCTGGAAATTGATGTGCCGCGGCATCACGTCACCTTGGGCGGCGCGCCCTTGGTTTTGACCGCGACGGAGTTTAAACTGCTCGAAATTCTCCTGCGTCGGCGAGGTCGCGTGCAATCTCGTGACCGCCTCCTTCAAGATGTGTGGGGCTACGACAATCCGATCGACAGCCGCACGGTGGACACCCACATGCGCCGACTGCGCGAGAAACTTGGCGATACCGCCCGTTTTCTGGAAACCGTGCGCGGCGTAGGTTATCGCTGCCTCGCCGACGAGTGAGGACGCTTCCGCCTATAACAAGACCCGCCGCCAGCGGGGAGTTCCGCGCCAACTCGAACGCTGCGGATGCGTGGCTGGTCTGGCTCGAACTCCTCCGGCAACCATGAATTTCCTGCTCGTTCTCCTGTTGGTCCTCGCGGTCGGCTTCGCCGCGGCTTGGTCGGCCGAGCGTGCACGGCGGCAAAGAACCGAGGCCGCCCACCGCCGGGAACTCGATGAACAGCGCACTCACCGAGAAGGCGAGCTCCGGGCTCAAACCGAGCGAACCGTCGCGCTCTTCGACCGGATGATCGAGGGATTGATCGTGATCGATGCGGGCGGCCGGATCCGCCTCGCGAACCGCGCGGCGGGCGAGCTGTTTGGTTTTCCGTCGCCGGCAACCGGGCGCACGATTCTTGAGGCGACGCGCCATCATGAAGTCGCGGCGCTTGCCACCCGCTTGGACCGCGAACCCGAGATTCTCGGCCACGAGCTGAGGCTTGAGGCGGTGGAAAATTCAAAGTTTCTCCAAGTCAACGCCCTGGCCCTGCGCGATGAGGCGGGCGGGCGGGACGGGGCGATTTTGGTTTTTCACGACCTCACCCAACTGCGCCAGTTGGAGTCGGTGCGGCAAGAGTTCGTCGCCAATGTGAGTCACGAGCTGCGGACGCCGCTCTCGCTGATCAAGAGCGCCACTGAAACCTTGCTCGACGGGGGAAAGGAAGATGCGGCGGCGTTGACGCGGTTTCTCCAGATCATCGAAAAACACGCCAACCGACTGACGTTGCTGATCGATGATTTGCTCATGCTTTCGACGCTGGATTCCGGCAACATTCGGCTCAACCTGCAGCCGGTCTCGGTGCGGGCGGGGGTGAGCGAGGTGATTTCCGATCTGAAGTCACGGGCGAGTTTGCGGGGTGTCGTGATCGAGAATTTGGTCGCGGCCGCCCTCATTGCCGATGCGGATCCGGATCGGTTGCGCCAAGTCCTCTCCAATCTCATCGAGAATGCCGTGAAGTATGGCCGACTCGAGGGTCGGGTTATGGTGTCGGCCAAGATTTTGGAGAGCGGGCGGATCGAAGTTTCGGTGTGTGACGACGGCCCGGGAATTCCCGAGGAGGCGAGCGTCCGGATTTTCGAACGATTTTATCGGGCGGACAAAGCGCGGTCGCGGGAGCAAGGCGGCACCGGCCTCGGGCTCTCGATCGTCAAGCACGTCGTGCAGGCGCACGGCGGAGAGGTGCGGGTCGAGAGCAAGTTGGGCTCGGGCTCGACGTTCTACTTCACGCTGGCGGCGGCGAAGGCGTGAGCGTCAAAGATGGGGAACGCGCTCCGCGCAGTCCCAAGCGGCCAGCTCTTCGGAGATGGGCGTTTCGGGTCGGAAAACCTACACCCGAACTACGGCGACTTCACCGGCTGTAGAGCGGCGCGGTCGGCGGGAAGCTCGCCGGCTTTGGGCGCGGGCAGAGTCACATCGCCGGTGGCAACCCACTCGACGCCACGGGCGAAGGTGACCTGAAAGCCCAAGCCGTTCACCGCCTCGACCCCGTGGCCGAGCGTGGTGTGGAAGACACGACCCTTGCCGTAAGGAATCACCATGAGCATCGGTTCGTGCTCTTTGGTTCGGTCGGACATTGCGGAAGCAATCACGGTGACGTTCTCGGCCGGGCCGCGCAGACCGTGGTAGAGTTCGTCTTGGGCGTGCAGCCATTTTGGGGGCAGACCGCGCATAATGGGATGATCGGCGCGGGTCTCGACCAAGAACTCGTGCTGAGGACCGTGGCCACCGCCCGGCCCGGCCGTCATATCTTTGATCCAACCTTGCGTGCGCAGGCGCAGGTAGGGACCCGATTTTTCGTTGCGGCCGCCCCAGCCGCCGACGCCGATCATAAGATTGTATTCGGGCCAGTCGGGGAAGGCGTTGTCGGCGGCATGGTAGGAAACGAAGCCGCCGCCGTTGCGGACATACGCTTCAAACGCGGTGCGCACTTCGGCGGGCCAGGTCTCGCCGTTGTAGTTGCTGACCACCGCTGCGTAGTCGGTGAACTTGGGACGCCAAGCCGCCCACTGCGCGGCGGCCGTGGTCTCATAGGCGGCGAGCGCGGCGGCGTGGGCTTTCAGTTTTTCGGGTTGGGCGGCCTTTTGCTCGGGCGTGGCGTTCTTCGGGAGGCCCGGTGGCTTTGGTTTGGCGGCCGGCGAGGTGGAAACGTCGACGGTGAAGCGCCCGGTCTTCTCGAGGATTTGTTTCAACATGGGCGAGGTGACGGCCCACTGGTGGTTGTTTTGGCCGTCAAGAATGAGGACTTTGATTTTGGCGGGCGCAGCGTGGAGGGCGGCGCCGAGGACGAGCGCGAGGGCAAGGACGAGTCGGATGGGTTTCATGGGGAAGAAAGATTCAGAAGCGACCGGAAACAAGCGGCCAGTGATCGAAGCGACCGTCGAGCGTTTTTCCGTCGGCGGATTGCATGACCCATGCATCGGCCGGGGCATGCGGGTCATAGGTGAGGCGGCGGCCATTGGGAAAGACGAAGGCGCGAGGGAGCGCGGTGACATCGGGGTTGGCGCGAAGGAGGGACTGAAGCACGGTTTCGGCGGAGCCTTCTTCAAAAACCGCCATCAGGCCAAACCGGGGCGTGGAGTAGACGGCGACGATAAGCCCGGTCGCGGGGGAGTGGATCCGCCAAGCCCCGTTCGTCGCAAGAGCGGTGAAACGGGCCGGCACGTGCACGGGGCCGGCAGCGCAAGCCAGGTTTTCGTAGACGCCGGAGTTGTTCCAGCCGCGGAAGTCGGAGCCCGGTCCGCTGAGATGAAACACTTCCGATAAGGTGGCGGCGGTGTCGTCGAGCAACAACGTGATCGGCCGGGCGACGACGAGCGAGCGTTCGCCGCGATGCACGCCGCCTGCGCTCAACAGAAATCTCCGGCCGGCGGTATAGAGCTCCGGGGACGAACCGGGGCCGTGGCCAAGTTGGACGAAATAGCCTGTGCCTTTGTCGTGGAGCAGTTGCACGACGCGGTCAGGCGGGCGGTAGGGCAAGGCGGCGGCGATGATGGCGTGGTTGCCTGTAAATCCGGGGATGGCCGGGGCCTCGAAACGGGCCGGCGCGTAGCTGAGCCACGCATTCATGAAGACGGTCTGGTAGCCAAAAGTGAGTGAAGGCGAAGCCGCATAGGAGTAGTTGCGGCGGAAGGGAGGATAGTGACGGAGGCGGTAGCTGCCGAGGGCGTAGGTGAAGTTGATCGAGTCGAGGGCGGTGCGGGCGGCGGCGCGCACCGCGGCGGAACCGAAGGCCTCGAGGTTCAACAACGCGGTGATCGTGTAGGCGATGTAGGGTTGGGAATTGAATTCGTAGAGTCCGTTGACGGCGGGTTCGGCGAGGACGGCGAGGAGTTTGCGCTCAAGACCGTTGGCGAGATTGTCGTGGCGCGGAGCGTTGCTGCCGCGGGTGTGAAGCCAGCGATTCTTCAGGTAGCGCGAACCCTCCGTCATCAGGATGTGGTTCTCGGTTTCGCGGACGAGACCGAGGGTGCGGGGAGCGGTCGTGCGAAATGTGCCGCCTTCTTCGGTGAGCAAAACGCGGAGCAGGTGCTCGCGGGCGGAGGGAAACAGCACCGCCGCTTCGTCGCCGTGGAGCCAAAGAATCGTCGTGAGGACGGTGAGACTGAAATCGTAGTCGCCGTCGGGATTGAGTGCCCAGTTGGACCCGACGACGCCGCGAGGCGAAAGCGTTTGGAGGTAGGCGTTGGTCTCCGGAAGGCGGTCGCGGGTGAGGAAGCGCGAGAGCAGCACGCGGGGGACGTCGTCTTTTCCTCGCTTCGCCCAATCCTGCAGCGGCTTAGAGGACCAGAGGCGGAGCACCTCTTGGGCGAAGGGAGACTCTTTATGCCAGACCAGCGTGCGCTCGGTGGGAACGGGGATATTGCCCGGTGCGAGCCGGTGGGAACGATGCTGGGCGGCGCCGAGAAAGTGAGTTCCAAGGGGCGTCCAAGCCGAAACGAGCGCGGTGGCGCCACCGAGGAGCAACGCCAAGGCGATGATCCGGCGCCGGCTCAAGGCACGAAGTCTCGAAACCAAGCGAGTTGCGGCCAAGGCGGTGAGGTATCCCCATCGCGTTCGATGAGGGCGCGTAGTTGGCGACCAAGGCGGCGGACGATCTCGGGGTGGGTGGCGGCAAGGTTATTTTTCTCCGCCGGGTCGACGCTGAGATCGTAGAGTTGAAACGGCGCCAAGGTGGCGAGATCCGTGGCGTGGGTTTTCAGCCAAACGCTCGGCGTGGGGGTGGGAGAACTCCAGCCCCCGGAGCCGGGCCAAAGGAGCAGTTTCCATTGCTCCGATTGGATCGCAAAGCGGCCCTCGGCGGAGTGGCTGATGAGCGTGGTGCGAGATTTGGGGTTGGGCTTCGCGTCGCGCAGCAGAGGCAGAAAACTCACGCTGTCCTCGGCGGCACCGGCGGGGACGGGGGCCCCGACGAGGTCGGCGCAGGTGGCGAAGAGGTCGAGTTGCCCGACGAGTGCGTTCGTGGTGGTGCCGGCCGGGATAGTGGCCGGCCAGTGGGCGATAAATGGCACGCGGTGGCCGCCTTCAAACAGATCGGACTTGAAGCCGCGATAGCCGGCGCTCGGGTCGTGCGGAATACGGGCGTGCGCCGGGACGTCGGCGGCGGGGGCGAAGCCGTTGTCGGAGGTGAAGATCACCAGCGTGTTCTTGGCGAGGCCGTGAGTTTCGAGGGCCTTGAGAATTCGGCCGACGTCGGCGTCCATGTGGACGACAAAGTCACCGTAAGAGGTGGCGGTTTTGCCCGCGAATTCGTCGCTCGGCAAAATGGGGGTGTGCGGTGAGGCGAGCGGAAGGTAGATAAAGAACGGCTTGCGGTCTTTGGCGGCGGCGCGCTCGGCGATGAAGGAAACGGACTTTTCGATCAGGCGCGGCTGGACTTCTTCCATTTTGAAATCCGCGCCGATGGGGCCGCCGCGCCAGAGCTTGGGGACAGGGCTGTCGGCAATGGTCGCGGTGGGAACCGAGGTGGCGCGGTCCTGTTCGAGCCAGACGTAGGGCGGCATATCGAGGGAAGCGCTGATCCCGAAAAAACGATCGAAGCCGCGGGTAATCGGGCCGGCGGCAAACGGCCGGGAGAAATCTACGTTTTCAAGGGCCGGGCCGTTGCGGGTCCAATCGAGACCGAGGTGCCACTTGCCAAAGACCGCGGTGGTGTAGCCGTGTTTTTGGAGAAAGGCGGCGACGGTGAGGCGGCCGGGCTCGATGAGCGCTGGGTGGTAGCCTTGGAGCACGCCCTGCTTCAGCTTTCCGCGCCAGGCGTAGCGACCGGTGAGAAGCGCGTAACGGCTCGGGGTGCAGAGCGACGAGGCGGAGTGGGCGGCATCGAAGTGCATACCCTCCCGGGCGAGGCGGTCGATGTGCGGCGTCTTCCATGCACTTTTGGAATTGTAAGCGGAGACGTCACCGATTCCGAGATCGTCGGCTAGGATGTAGATGATGTTGGGCGGCACTGCCGCGCGGGCGCTCAGGCAAACCAGCAGCAGAACAACGATGCGTAAGCTCATTTGGCGGTCTGGCCGGTGCGCTCGGAATAGGCGAAGACACGGTCGGCGGCGGCCAAGGCGGCTTGGTCCCGGTGGATCACCCCGTAAAGCGTGAGCGCAAAAATGACTTCTTTGTAGTTCACCGTTTTTGCCGTGCCAAAGGCGTTGGCTTCTTTGCCGACACCGGTGCGCGTGTTGCCCTTTACGTCGACTTCGCCGGTCGGGAGAATCCGGGTAAGTTGCCACGCGACGGCGGCGGGCAACACGGCCTCGAATTCGGGCAGCGCCACGTGGAGCGCGAGGGTGGAACCGAAGAGAATCGAGACCACATTGTAGCTGGAGTCGCGGCCGCCGTTTTCGATGAAGACACCCTCTTTGTCGCGCAGCGTGATCGCATGCGCGATGAGCTGGCGCGAACGGGCGATGAGTTTTTCGTCGCCAAGCACGACGCCGCAGGTGCCAAACGCTTTGGCGGCGATGATGACGCGGTTCACCGAGTGGCCGACCTTGGGAATGATCGTGTCGTAACCGCTGTTGATGTAGTCGGCCGCGCGGCGGAGCTTGGGCATGAGCGCGGCGATGCGGTCTTTGAAGTGGGCTTCGTGCGGCGACTGGCGGATCACGAGCAGCGCGCGGCCCAGTTCTTGGATGAAAAAGTAGGCGGTCTCGACGTTGGCGTTGAAGGCGGTGGACGCTTTGCCGTTGGCCTGAGGCTTGGACTCGAAGCCGCCGTGTGCGGTCTGATGAGCGAAGGTGGTATCGATGCCGCGCCACGCGTTGTCGGCGGCGACGAGGTCCCCGGCAACGACGGCGGCGATGACGCCCCGGCAACTGCCGCGCTGGGGACCGGACTCGATCCAGCGACCGTGGGCGCGGTTGTTTCCCGTCAAACCTTTGGCGTCAGGGATATCGCCGGCGCTTAGGGCCGTGAGTCGACCGGGCGGGAAAGCTCGGAGGACATCGTATTCGCGGAGAGGGGCGCGCGCCGCGGTCGGCGCGGCGGAGAATGCGGGAACGGCCAAGCAACAGGCGAGGGTGGCGAGGAGCAGTGACTTCATGGTTAGCCGATGGTCAGAGTGGTTTTGAAGGGCGTGAGGCCGGTGATGTAAACGCTCAGGCCGTCCCATTTCGGGAGCGCGCCGCGAACTTGGGTGTAGTTGTGTTCAACGCGGCCGGGACCGAATTCAATCACGTCCTCGCCGAGCGTGTAGCGGCCGGTGCCGGATTTCAGGAGGAAGGCATCGGTTGCGCCGGCGATCGGTTCGACGCCGGTGAGTTTCCCGCCGGCGCGGAAGGCGAGTTCGATGGAAACCGGCACGTGGTCGGTGCCGCCGACAGAGATTTCCAAAGAAAACTTTCCGCCGATTTCGGTGACGGTGACGATGGACTCCTGCACTTGGACTTCGCTGCGGACCCGGGCCGAGCGGGTGTCGTTGGCTAGGGTGCCGTTGGGCGCCATCTTGGTGTGGTCGCCGGTGGCGATCTGCGCGGGGGTGAGGGGCTGAAAATAAGGGCCGTCGAGTTTCTG
>CALSBN010000176.1:0-11102 GCA_943373185.1 Opitutus sp. GAS368
GCACCCCGAGCGTCGTCGTGATGTTCTCCCGGTGCGTGGAAGAGCCGATGCAGTTCGGCACCCCGGCCGCTTTCAGGCGCTCCAGAAACACCAGCACGCCCGGCAACGCGTTCAGCCCGCGCTCGATGATGATCTCCCGGTAAAGCGCCTCCTTGCGCAACGACAGCCGTTTCACCTCCGCCACATCGTTCGTCCAACGCAGCAGATTCGGAATGATCCACTCGTTCTTCTTGCCGAACCCCACCGTAAAATGATCCGCGGGCAGCGACTTCTTTTCCTCATCGGCGAGTCGTTCCCAGCTCTCCTCATGCTGCCGCGACGAGTCGATAATGACCCCGTCCCAGTCAAACAACACCGCCACTTGTTCTGCTCCGTTCGTAGACATAGCCCGCCACTCCACCGTCAGGTTTTTTTGAGTCAAAGCCCGAACACCTTGGTCAAACCGCCCCACAGCCCGCTCCAAAAGTTCCGGGCCCGGCGGGCATCGCCGTCAGCCGAAATTTCCTGACAAAGAAAAATCCCCTGCCCGGAAAACATGTCGTCAAACAACGGATTCACCCCTCGGTAATAACTCCAGAACGTCTCCGCCCGCACCGGCCGATAGGACAGATTGGGCGTGAATCCCACGGTTGCATCCTGGTTCGCCCGCCGCGCCGGTCCCGGATTGCCTTCACGATCGACGAGGCGCTCCGCGCGCACGCCGCGACTGCCTGCAACAATCAGACGACACGGCCCCGCAAATTCAAAAAAACGAAACTGGAGTGTGACCCAGGCTTGCCAGCGGAACAGCTGCCACCGCCTCTTCAGGTCCAGTTGCGCTCCCTCGGGCACGATCACTCCCGCCAAAAAACTCGGACGCAGCACGACCGCCGCTCCCGCCGGCAAGGTCAGCACCGTCAGTTCGCTTTGGGGATTGGCCTGATTCGACAACGTGAGCCGCTGCTCGCCGCGCCCGGCCTTCGCCTTGAGTTCGATCAACTCGACCAGTCCCGTCACCACGCAGGTGACCGGAATTCGCCAGTCCAGGACATATTTGGTCGCCCGCGTCACTCCCTCGTCGGAGGCCTGCAAAAACTGTCCCTTTACCCAGAGCCGTTCACCCGGATCCAACCTGATTTCAGCCGAGACCCGACTCGTCGCGACTTCCGGCAACACGGCCAAGTCCGGGGTCAACCGCACCGGCCTTCCGCCGGCGATCAACGGCGCCACCCCAAAATAGAGCAGCAACTTGCCCGCCGTCGGACCGAAAAAATACAGCACCAGCGCCCCGATTATCCACGGCTTCGACCGCAACCATGCGTCTTCGAGATAGTGCTGCACCCTCGATTTGTTTTCCTGCGCCTCCCGTAGCTCCGCGTCCTTTTTACCCAACGCCACAAGCAACCCGTCGCGCTCCCACCCCGTGCGCATCAGCACTTCCTGTAAGCCGACCGCCTTGCCCTTGGCCTCCGCGCTCACCGCTTCCATCCGCCGGCGTTGATCCGCGTTGGCGCGTTGTTGTTCGGGATTGCCCACGAGTCGGTCCCACGTGCTTTCCAACGCTCTGAGCTGCGCCACCACTTTGTCGGCCTGCTCCGCTTTGGCCTGCTCGCTCGCAATCTCCGCCGCCGTCCGGTCCATCCGTTGCTGCACGTCGCCCAGCGCCGCCTGCACCTTCGCCCGCTCTCCGCTCAACGTCCGGACGACCTCGCGCCGCCAATCGTCGAAGCTCACGTTGTCCTTCAAATAGAGCCAAAGCCCGCCCGCCGCCATGCCCACGGCGAGGATCAGCCCCGCACCCGCGGTTTTCCCCAGCACCCAGCGAGCGAAATTTATCAGAGTTCCCATATTAGCAAGGACCCACGTGCGTGGAATAAGTGCTCTTCATGCAAGCTTTCCCCCGTCCTGAAGCCAATTGCTAAACCCCGTCCCCCCTCCCACTCTCCGGTCACAACAAACGGCCGTCCCCTCGGCTCAAATCATCAACCCTCGATCCGGAATCCTTCCGCCCATCCGTATGTCCAAAGCCATTGTCTCGTCCCTTTACGACTCCGAAGTCTTCAAAATGGCCTGCCGTCAGTTCGACCAAGCCGCCGACGCCATCAACCTTCCCGACGCGCTTCGCGATCGCACCAAATACCCCCGCCGCTGTCTCGCCGTCGCGTTGCCCGTGAAGCGCGACGATGGCTCCGTGACCGTCTTCGAGGGCTACCGCGTGCAACACAATCTATCCACTGGCCCCTCCAAGGGCGGCATCCGCTTCCACCAGCACGTGACCCTCGGTGAGGTCGCCGCGCTCGCCATGTGGATGAGTTGGAAATGCTCCCTCGTCGGCTTGCCCTACGGCGGCGCCAAGGGCGGCGTGATCGTCAATCCCAACGATCTTTCCCTCAACGAACTCGAGCATCTCTCCCGCCGTTACATGCAGGAAATGGTCAATTTTCTCGGACCCCACATCGATGTTCCGGCCCCCGACGTGGGCACCAATGAGCGCATCATGGGCTGGATGATGGACACCTATTCCAATCACGTCGGCCACGTCTCTCCCGCGATCGTTACGGGCAAACCCATCGCCCTCGGCGGCTCGCAAGGACGGCGTGAGGCGACCGGCGCCGGCGTGGCTTACCTCGTCAAAAAGTATCTCGAAGACCTAAAGATTCCGATCAACGAGACCACGGTCGCGATCCAAGGTTTCGGCAACGTCGGCAGTGAAACTGCCCTCTCACTCGGAGACTACGGCGCCAAGATCATCGCTATTTCCGACTACACCGGGGCCTACTACAATCCAAAGGGTATCGATGTCCGACGAGCCCTGAACTACGTTCAATACCAGAAAACCCTCCGCGACTTCGATGGCGGCGAAGCGATCACCAATGAACAGCTGCTCGAGCTCAAGTGCACCGTCCTCGTCCCGGCCGCCCTCGAGCGGGTCATCACCGAGCAGAACGCCGCCAAGCTCAAGTGTCGTGTCCTCGCCGAAGCGGCCAACGGCCCCACCACCAACGCCGCCGACAAAATCATCGAGGCCCGCGGCGACATCGAGATCATCCCCGACGTTCTCTGTAATTCCGGCGGCGTGATCGTCTCGTATTTCGAGTGGCTGCAAAACCTGTCGAATTTTTACTGGAGCCGCGAGGAAGTCATCACGAAGCTCTTCGGCATCCTCGACAAAGCCAAAGCCGCCGTCGACGCGCAGAAGGCCACGTTCCAATTCAGCCGTCGTCTCGCCGCGCTCACCCTCGGCATCCAGCGGGTCGCCGACGCCAAAGCCGCTCGCGGCCTGTTTCCCTGACCGAGGACGAGCCCGATGTCCCCATCGGCTCACCGGTCACGCCGAGTCGTCCTCTTCGCGCATCCCGTCCTTCGTCCACCGCGGCACGCGATTCCGCCAAGCCAACCTCGTGAGCAGATGCGTCGAGACCGGGATCGTCACGAAAAGAAAGAAAACCACCAAAGCCACCTTTAGTCCGATGGAGCCGTCGCCCAATCGACCCCAAAGGCCGAGCAACATCGCATTGATCCCCAGCGTCAGTGCTTTGCCCAAAGCGTGACACCGGCAATACACGTCGGGAAGCCGGACCATCCCCACGGCCGCGACGACCACAAAAAACAAGCCGGTCCCCAACAGGCCCAACGCCAACCCGTCGATCCAAGTCGTCATCGCGGGCCCTCCTCGGGGGCGCTCGATTCCCCCAGCGATGCCGACCGGCCCTGTCGCGAAAGAAAGAAGTAGAACGCCACGGTCGTCAAAAACCCGAGGCTCGCGATCACGACGATCAATTCAAGGTAGAGCGCTGTTTTCCAGTAGACCGAGAAGAGCACGATCATGGCCACCGTGCAAATGACGATTCCGTCGAAAGCCAGAATCCGGTCGAGCGTCGTCGGCCCCAAAACCATCCTCAGCAGGCATAGGAGCGTCGCGACCATGGAAACCACGATGCAGAGATAGAAAAAAATCGTCATGACTCAGCGGGTGAAAGCGAGAATGCGGGCCTCCAGGTTGGCTTTGATTCCGGCCCGGACTCCGTCCAAATCGGAACCGTCTAGCGCATGAAGCCGCAACTCCCGGAAATTATTTTCAATGTCTATGGTCGAGGTGCCCGGCGTGAGCGTGATACAGTGAGAGAGCACCAAGATCTCAAATTTGCTCAATCCCTCCGTGGAGTAGATAAACACCGCCGGGGTCAAACTGGCCGTTCGCCGGAAAAGCACGACCCAGGCGAGTTGCAGATTAGAGACCAACAACTCGCGGGCGAACACCGCGACAAACACCACGAACGCGACGCTGCGCCGGGTGTAAGTTTCGTCCCGCAACACGCCCCGAAAGAGCCGCACCAGCCCGAAACCGAGCAAATAGCCGACGAGCAACCGCGAACCATCCGGCTCATCCCCAAGGAAGAACCACACCAGAGCCACGGCGACGTTGATGACGAAGGCGATCATCGCAGCGATAGAATGGTTTCCGCTCCCGGCGCCGGTCGTCCCGTCACCGCTTCGATGTAGGACGGCCGGTCCAAGACTTGCCGCGCCGCCCGGTCCGCCACGCCGTAGAAGAAATTCACGCCCAATCCGATCACGAGCGATACGGCCGTCATTCCTACCACCACCGACGTCATGCGCCGCGTGCCCGGACGTGACGCCGGCATTCCTCCCTCTGGCGCCGGTGCCCAGAAGCACGCCAACCATATCTTCAACATGCTCACGAGCGTCAGAATGCTGGCCACAATCGCGGCCGCCAGCAGGACCCAGCGCTCCTCCCCGACGCCCTCGACTAGAATCAGATACTTTCCCCAAAAGCCCGAGAGCGGCGGCAAGCCGGCGAGCGACATCGCTTGGATCAAAAACGCTACGCCCAGCCATGGTGCGACCCGCCAAAGTCCCCCGGTCGCATCCAGCCGGTCCGTGCCGAAGACGTGCCGCACCGTGCCGCCCACCAAGAACAGAGAGGATTTCACCACGATGTGGTGGATGATGTAGAGAATCGCCGCCGTAAACGCCAACGGCGTGTGAAACCCGATCGCCAGCACCATGAACCCGATCTGGCTCACGATGTGATACGACAAAATGTGCTGCACCCGGCTCTGCGCCACCGCTCCCAGCACACCGAACACCATCGTCAGTCCCGCCCCCCAAGCCAGCAGTTCATACACCAGCGGCAACGACGGCGGAAACACGGTGCCGAACACCCGCAGCAACACGTAGACCCCCACCTTCGTGAGCATTCCGGAGAAAAACGCCGCCACCGGACCGGGGAGGATCGGGTAACTTTCAGGCAGCCAGTAATAAAACGGAAACACGCCCGCCTTAAGCCCGAACACGACGAGAAACACCAAAGCGAGCAACACCAGCCGCGGGTCGCCCGCCAAAGCATCCGCTTGCAGGGCCATCTCGGCGAAATTCAACGTTCCGAAAAGTCCATAGGCATAACCGCAACCCAGCAAAAACAACGCACTGCCCACCAGATTTAGACCGAGGTAGGACCACGCGTGGCGGACATTTCGGTTGTCCGACTCTAGCGTCAGCAGCGCATAGGAGGTCACCAGCATGACTTCAAACGCGACAAAGAGATTGAACATGTCGCCCGTTACGAACGCCAAGTTCACGCCCACGACCAAAAACTGCGTGAGCGGCAATTGTAAGGGGTGCTCCGCCGCTGCCGGTTTCTCCGCACACGCGTAAAGCACGCATGCCAACGCCGTGAACGACGACAGCGCCAGCATGATCGCGCTCAACAGGTCCACCACGAGCACGATGCCGAGCGTCGTGCCCCAACCTCCGACCGGCAACACCAAGGGACCTTGCGCGTAGCTGAGAGCTCCGAGAAAAAGCGCCACGCCCAGTTGCCCCAACGTCGAGGCCACGATGGCCGTCCGACGCCCCGCCGTGGGCCGCGACCACAACAGCGCGATCAGCCCGGTCAACATCGGCAACAATACCGGCAGCACCGTCAGATTCACGGCTTCCCTCCCTTCTCATCCTCTGCCGTCAGCTCTTCCAAGTCGGCCGTATCGTGATCGACGAACATCCGGTAGAAGAGAAAAACGAGATACGCCGTGACTCCGAATCCGATCACGATGGCCGTCAGAATCAAAGCCTGCGGCAACGGATCGACCATCGGCCGGCCGACGGCATCGCCCAGCACCGGCGCCGTCTTGCCCGAAGGGTCGCCGGCCACCGCGAGCAGCGCCAAATTCACGGCGTTCGAAAGCAAAATGAAGCCGAACAAAATCCTCACAAAATTCTTCTGTAAAATCAGGTAGACCGCCGCACCGGTCATCAACCCCACGACGATTGCCATGTCGAGTTGCACGCTCATCGCAGGTTTCCTCCGCTTGATTCGGGCCGCACCGGCGCCGCCGTGGGCTCGACCGGCTCTTCGTCGGGCGCCGCATAAGCCCGTTCCTCATCGAGCAAAAAGGCGCGGAATCCGTAAATGGATTTCACCAGCGGAAACACGATCTTCAGCGTGATTCCCACGACGACCAAGTAAACGCCCAGATCAAAAAACACCGGCGTGCCGATGTAGACGTCGCCCAGCAGCGGCACGTTTTTCAAGTAAGGATGATAGTGTTGAAGGAAGGCATCGCCGAACACCAACGGGAGCGTTCCGGTCGCCGCCGCCAGCAGCAGCCCCACGACTGCCAGCCGCACCGGTTCAACCCGGAGCAACCGGTGCAATCGCTCGATGCCTTGCACAAAACCGAGCATCACGAACGAAATCGCCGTGCAAAGCCCCGCGATAAAGCCGCCACCGGGCGCATTGTGGCCGCGAAAGAACAGATAGAGCGCAAAAATATTGATCACGAAAAAGAGCCCTGAAACCACCGTCGTCAGGATGAACGAGTCTCCCACCGGAGTGACTTCGCGTGCGTCGGCCGACTCCGGCGCAGGACAAGGCCGCGGCGGTCGATCCGCCTGCTTGCGCATCAGGAGCCCGAGGCAACCGAGCGTCGCGACCAACAGAACCAGAATCTCAAACATCGTATCCATTCCCCGAAAATCGATCAGCGTCGTGTTCACCGCGTTGGCCCCTTTGGCCCCGGTCAACGAATTCTCGAGCAGCAGATCGCCCAGCCGCGGCGCAACTGTCGGCACTTGAAAGACCAACAGCCCGCCCGCCGCCCCTGCGCCGGCCAGAACCGCCAAGATCAGCCTGATGCCCTTTGATCCCACGGATTCATTCGCCGGCCGGTCACGCTGCCCCGCTTTTCTCAAACGCATGATCAACATCAGCACCAGCAACAGCGAGGCGGTTTCCACCAGAATCTGCGTGAGCGCGAGGTCGGGCGCTTTGGCCAACACGAAATAAAAACTCACGAGAAAACCCAAAACCGAGAGCGCGAGCAGTTGGGTCACCCAACCCCGTGCCCGTAGCAACGCCACCAGCGCTCCCGCCGCCATCAGCACCACAAAGTAGCGATGCCATCCGTAGGCTTCGCTGGGAAGCAGCAAGAGTCCGGTCAGCACATTGCGCAGGGCCTCCTGTTCGTAAACACACCAGCCCAACGTCAGCACGAGCGTGACGCCCAGCACCACGGGCTGAAAATGCAAAGGGCGATCCGCTTGCGTAGCCCGGATCGTCAGCCGCCCGAAAGCCGGAATCCCCTCTACCCCGCGCTCAAATCCCGCGTCAAACGCCAGCCAACGCGGAACCGGCACGCCCGACCAACCCCGGCGATTCAACAACGCATAAAGCGCCATGCCCAGCGCCACGATGCCGACGCTCACCAGCAACTCGCGCGTTACCCCGTGCCACATATACAGCGTCGCCGGCGCCGCGTGCACCCCGGTGATCGCGAACAGATCACCGATCCGGCCAAACGAGCCCGCCGCGATGCCAAACCCGAGCGTTGCCGCCGCCAAACCTACTGGCGCCGCCTGCAAAGCGAACGACGGTGCGTGCCAATGCGCCGTGACCGAAGGCGATGCTGAACCCAAAAACGCAAAGCGGAAAAACCGCCACGCGATCGTCACCTTCAGAATTGCGGCAAACACCACCGCCCCCAGCACCCATGCACCCCAAACCGGTGACGTCGCTTGAAAATCAAACGCCGTTTTAAGCAGCAGCTCCTTGCTCAGGAAACCCGTGGTGAGCGGCAAGCCCGCCATTGCCGCGAGACCGACCCCCGCCGCAGCCGCCGTCCACGGCATCAGGCGCCCGAGCCCGCCCAACTGCCGCAGATCCCTCCCCCCGGTGCTGTGATCGATGATCCCGACGACCATAAACAGACCCGCCTTGTAGAACACATGGTTCAAGATGTGCACGTAATCCCATTGCACCGGCACGCCCGCCGCAAACAACCCGTAATAGCCGATCAGCAGCCCCAGTTGGCTCACCGTGGTATAGGCGAGCAGGGCTTTCAAATCATGTGCCCGCACCGCGAGAAACGCCCCCAATACCATCGTGCCAAAGCCAAAGCCCAAAAGCACCGGCGTCCACTCCGCGAGCCCGTTGAAGCACGGTAACAGCCGGGCGGTCAAAAACACTCCCAGCTTCACCATCGTCGCCGAGTGCAGGTAAGCGCTCACCGGCGTCGGTGCCGCCATCGCATTGGGGAGCCAGTAAAAAAACGGAAACTGCGCCGACTTGCCCAATATGCCCACAAGGCAAAAGCCAAACGCCCAGGCCAGGTCAGCGGTCTTCTCCGCGGGCACTGGCGCCTCCAAAATCACCGCCAACTCATACGCCCCAAAAATTTGCCCAAGCATGATGCAGCCCACCAGCAGCGACAAACCCGTCAGCCCGGTCGTCAACAGAGCCATCCTCGCCCCGTAAGCGGACTTCTTTTTCTCATGCAAAAATCCAATCAGCAAAAATGAAACCAGACCCGTCAGCTCCCAGCTCACAAAAAGCAGCATCAGGTTGCCCGAGAGCACCGTGCCCAACATCGCGCTCATGAAGAGCAGCAGGTAGGCGTAGAACGGCCCGTGATCACGGGCGTGCCCGTCCAGATAACTCGCCGCATACGCCACCACCGCGACGCCGACACCGCTGACCACGAGCGCGTAAAAGAGGCCGAGACCGTCCGGCAAAAGCGAAACGTTGATTCCCAACGCCGGAATCCACTCGATCATGATCGGAGCACCCTCTTCCGGCCGGTTGAGCAACATTCCGATCAAGCTGACGCACACCGCCACGGGAGCCAACAAAGCCACCCAACCCGTCGCCGGCCCCAAACGCCGCCCGAGCCAAGGCATCGCCAGCGCGAAAATCGCCGGCAGCAGAATGGTGGTGAGCAAGAGAGTCGCCATCGCACCGGATTCCTACACCTGCGAAACCAGCCACACCGAGTAGCCCACATACGCCACCAGCAGAACTGCGCCTTCGAGTCTCGAGATCACCCCGCCTGAACGCGCCGCCGGCAGCATCGCCGATGCGACCACCACCATCGTCGCCAAATCGACCCGGCTCAATCCGCTGGTGTCGATCGGATTGATCAACGCCGCAACTCCGAGAATCCCGAGCACATTGAAAATATTCGATCCGACTACATTGCCGATCGCCACGTCTCCATGACCGCGCACCGCCGCCACGAGCGATGTGGCGAGTTCCGGCATACTCGTGCCGATCGCGACGACGGTCAGTCCAATCACCGCCTCCGTCACACCCCACGACTTGGCGAGCACGACTGCCCCGCCGACGAAAAGCTGCGAAGCGACCACCAGCACTCCGAGGCCGGCGATCACCAACAGCACAGACTTCCCAAGTCCCATCGAGCCTGCCGGAAAATCCTCCCCATACTCATTCTCCGCCTTCCCTTTGGTCTCGGCCCGCGCCTGACGCACGGTGAGCACCGTGTAAATTACGAGGCCCGCAAACAACACCCCGCCCTCGAAGCGACTCAACTGTTCGTCCCAGAGCATCGCCGCCAGCACCACCGAAACCCCGATCATGATCGGAATCTCCCGCCGGATGACCTGCGCCGAAGCCGAGAGCGGAGAAACGAGCGCGCACACCCCGAGAATCAACGCGATGTTGCAGATATTGGAACCGACCACGTTCCCGATCGCGATCGCCCCGTTGTTTTGGAGCGAAGCACTTACGCTCACCACCATTTCCGGACTGCTTGTGCCATAGGCGATCACCGTCAGCCCTACGACCAGCGCATTAAGGCCCAATCGCAGCGCGAGCGCTGCGCCTCCCTTCACCAAAATTTGCGCACCCAAATAAAGCAGACCGAGCCCGGCGATCAGGTAGATCCAAGAAATCATGCGTGCGGAGAGAGTCGCCGAGCAAAGCACCCCGTCAAGCCGCCCTCGGTCTGCTGCAAAAAAACCCGGCGAATTCCACCCGCCGGTCTATTTTTTCCCGCCAATCAGCAAGCTGGCGACGTCAGCGAGCGAACCCACAAAATGATCCGCCCCCACCTTTACTGCCGGCCGGGACACGTAGCGGCCGAAACCGACAAAAACGTCCGCGCTTCCTTTGGTTTCCAAATCACTCGCGCCGTCGCCAACCATGACGATTTTCTCGGGTTTCAATTCGTCCCGCAGCGCCTGGATTATCCTCGGCTTGCCGCCGCGCTGGCTCGCCGGATGCGTGGCTTCGTAACCCGCATAACTCCCCGCCCCGTCAAAATGCAGACCCACCGCTTCAACCCGGTCAATGCCCAGAAACGTGGCGAGCGGCTTGATTGCCTGCGTATAACCGCCGCTGATAATCAGGGGCGTCCATCCGGCCGCCTGCAATGCCGCCAACGTTGCCAGCGCGGTTGGCTCAACGTGTTTGATGTAGAGTTGTCCGATGAGTGCGCTCTCCGCCCGCGTTGGCCGGACGATTTCCAGCCTCCGGGCAAAAATGCTGTCGAGCGAAATGCGCCCTTCCATCGCGTCGCGGGTCATCGCATCGATCTCCGCAAAGCACGCCTCGCCCCGCAATCGGGCCATCTCGTCGATCCCTTCGATTCCGCTCAGCGTGCTGTCGCAGTCGAAAGCGATGATTTTTGAGAGGCGCATCCGCCCAAAGACGCCCTCGGCCTCCCTCTCCGGCAACAAAAAACCCTCCGTTTCCGGAGGGTCTTTCAAAACAAAAGCGATGAACGTAGCCGATTATTTCTTGGTCGCGACGCGCTTGAACTTGCTGGTGAATTTCTCGACGCGGCCAGCCGTGTCGACGAGGCGCT